>CAJMAO010000004.1 GCA_905211345.1 uncultured Prevotella sp. | reverse complement strand
CGGGGCGTTTTTTACCCTCGCCTTACAGGCTTAGGGCTTTCCATATCATTTTGATTGTCTAACTTAAAATCAGAAGTTGTAACCGAGGCTTATCATCCAGTTGCTGTTAGTAACATCACTGTCTTCAGCAACTTCGGTCAAACCGAAATCATAAGTGAAGCCAAGGTAATAGTGCTTTGCGAAAGTAAGGCCGGCACCTACCTGCAAACCGCAGTCAAACGCGTTCCAATCACCCTCATCGCTGTCAAAAAGTTTTTCATCAGCATCGGCAGACTGACCTGCTACAGATGCCTCTATTTTATGTTTCCCGGCTATTCCGTAAGCGAAGTAAGGACCGAAATTAACCTGCAACTGCAACGCGTCGCTGAAGTTGTAACGATAAGAAGCCAATACGGGGATAGAGAGATACATCGGACTATATGTATCTTCTATCTTTGCGTCATAGCCGTTATATTCCATAGTATACTCGTTTTTCGCTCCCTTGCTTTGGAAATAGAGACCTGTTTGGATGTAAAGACTCTGCATCAAGGGGATGTCTGCTATCACACCTACGTGGAAAGAGGTACGGCTGTCAAGGTCAAGATTATCGCCTGAAAGGTTAGCGAAGTTAAGACCGGCGCGTACACCGAACCTTACTCCCTCGTCAGCCTTCTCGGTTGAGAAGAAAGATGAAGACGTGCTGCTTGCCCTCTGGGCTGATGCCGTAAGCGCGAATACGGCGCAAACGGCTGCTACAAATAACTTTTTCATTGTGTAAAAATGTTTTGTTAATAAATAAGTTGGTTTAAAAATAATTACAAGTTAAAGTCCATACGCCATACGTTGTACACGCGGTCGGCCGATCCACGCTGCGACAGGAAAAATATGCTGCGTCCGTCGGGACTCCATACTGCCGAGAGGTCGTTACCCGGGTGATACGTCAACTGTGTCAGTTGGGTGCCGTCAGTGCGCACTACGTAGATGTCAGTGTTTACTATTCCCTCTTTTTCCGACTTGCTGTTGCCAGTCACGAGCAGCCATTTGCCGTCGGGCGAGAGCTGCGGGGTGGTAAAGCTCTTTTCCGGTTGCGAGAGTATCACCTCCTCAACGCCGGTCCTGAAGTTGACGCGCCATATCTCGCTCTCCTTATTGCTGGTGAAGCGTGCGCAATAAACCTCGTCCTGAGTGCCGGGGATAAGGCACACGGTCATGCCTCGCGAATAGTTGGAGAACAGGTTGGTCTTCCTGTCATAGCTCCACAGGCTGTAGCTCTCAAGCCCCTCGCCGCGGTGGAAGAAGATGGTGTTGCCGTCAGGGGTTATAACTCCGCCTAGGTCGTTCTCGTTACCGTTGGAAATCTGGCGAACTATTGTGCCTTGGTTGGCGTCAACGAGATAGATGCCCTGATGGCCGTTGCGTATTTCCGTGAAACATAGCGTCTTGCCGTCGGGACTCCACGAAAAGCCCTGCACATTGGTGCGGAACGTGCGCTGCACGCTGGCTCCTCCCGTCGACGAGCTTTTTATCATAATATTGGTAGTTCCGTTTTTCTCATTGATATAGCCAATGCGCTTGCCGTCGGGCGAGAGCGCTATCTGCGGCACAACCCACCAGTCCATGGCCGTAGACTTGCGTGAGCCGAATATGCTCGACGCCCTGCTGACGATGTTACCGTCGTAGTCGGCCACGCGGTCGGCATCGTCGGTTATCTTCTCAAACTTTACGCCGCCCTCCTCCGGCACGAACACAAGTGAATAATCAAACTTAACCCTCTTGGCACCGGCCATGACAACAATCATGGAAAGAGCCAATATAAACAATGTTCTTTTCATATATATTGCATTTTATTTGTTAATCAAGCAGTTTGTACACCGATAAGAATAAAATCCATGAACACGCTGTACCTATTTAATATATACAATTCACACTAATGTGAACGATGCAAAGATAGCAAAAGGACATTAAATTAACAAAGATTTATCAACGTTTTTTAAATAAAAGAGAAGTATTTTTAAATAGTGTAAATTATCCGTTTACACTTTAACGGATTCCATTCGTAAAAACACCATATAACGTCACCATAACCTTTCTTTATTTCAGTAATAATCGTTTATTAACATTGGGCTGACGTTTGATTAACATTTGGATTTAACATAAAATAGGACGACCAAACGTAAATACAGCCCTAAGACGTGTGCGAACGGCATATAAAACTTTAACAAGCCATGCTATTCACGGCTGTCTGCTGTCAAAAAGTAGTGGTTTTGCGGCCTTTTGCCTTACCGTTAACGGCCTTTCGCTCTACAAAAGACCGTCTTTTACGTCGCGAAAGGCGGTCTTTCATAAAACGGGAATACCCGCGCGAACCGCATAAAAGCCATAATCCACTATCTGTCAAAACGTTACATACTATTCCATAAAATCATAAATACCGGATAAAAGACAATGAAACACGCATGAAAAGCATTTTAACAATCAATAATTAACACTTTTCCTGCCGGTTTGGCAAAATATTGTTAATACGCCGCATACGCTACAAAAAGTCCCTAAAAAGACAAGTACAATAAACAAGGTAAATCGTCGTTAAACAAGAAACACAAGTCGGAAAATCTGAAAACATAATCGACAATGAACAACAACATCATCAAACGCTGCCTGCCTGCGCTGCTCGCCATAACATTCTGCACGACGCAAGCCTTGGCAGGAAAGGCGAAAAAGGAAGTGTACATCCCGATGGACTACTCCACTTGCGGCTACCACGCATCGGAGCTGGCCATTCCCGACGTACAGAACGCCGTATACGTGGCAAGTGCCGACGGCGACAGTTACGGCATATTGCAACGGGCCATCGACTACGTGTCAAAACTCAAGCCCGACGCCTACGGCCGCCGCGGAGCTGTTTTGCTGGGCGAAGGCACATTCTACATAGGCCAGCCGCTGCGCGTAAAAGCCTCGGGCGTGGTGCTCAGGGGGTCGGGACGCGGCAAGACGACGGTAGTAAAACGCGGCGTAGACCGTGGAGCGCTTATATATATAGAAGGTGGCATGAGCATGACCGGCGGCGACACGATAGCCCTTAGCGGCGACAAGGTGAAGGCCGGAGCCGTAACGCTGACGCTGGCAGAGGCCGGCGGCCTTAAGGCAGGCGACCGTGTGAGGATAATACGCCCCTCGACAAAAGAGTGGATAGAGTCGCTGGCCTGCCACGACTTCGGCGGCGGACTTGACTATACCGGCTGGAAGCCTACCGACATTGACATAACATGGGACAGGACCGTCAAGACCGTCAACGGCAACAGCGTAACCCTCGACGCGCCTATTACCACGACGCTCGATTCGAAATACGGCGGCGGATACATCGTAACCGGCTACAACGCTGCGGAACTGACCGAGTGCGGCGTAGAGAACCTTACACTGGCATCGGACCATAATTCATGGAATCCGAAGGATGAAGACCACTGCTGGGACGGCGTATGGGTTGAAAACGCGCGCGATTGCTGGGTGCGCCGTGTCAACTTCAGGCACTTTGCAGGCAGCGCGGTCAACCTACAGAAACAGACGAGCCGCATAACCGTTGAAGACTGCATTGCCGACGAACCCGTATCGGAAGTAGGCGGATGGCGCCGGGGCGTATTCCTTACGCGCGGACAGCAGACGCTGATACAGCGTTGCGTGTCGCGCCACGGCCTGCACGACTTCGCGGCTGGCTTCTGCGCGGCCGGGCCTAACGCCTTCGTGCAGTGCGAGGGCGAGGAAAGCCTCGGCTTCAGCGGCAGCATAGGGTCGTGGGCGGCCGGACTGCTGTTTGACATCGTAAACATCGACGGCAACGACATAGCTTTCAAGAACTTGGAACAGTTCCAGTTCGGAACGGGCTGGAACACGGCCAACAGCATGATGTGGCAGTGCACAGGCTCCACGCTGTGGTGCTATTCGCCCGACGCTGACAACCGCAGCAGCGCCCACGGATGCTGGGGAACGCTGACCGGCAACGGCGAATGGACGAGCAGCAACGACCACGTAAGGCCGCGAAGCCTGTTCTACGCGCAGCTAGAAGCGCGAATGGGCAAGGACAACACGGTGAACGGATACATACTTCCGAGAAACACCAACGCCTCAAGCAGCCCCGAAATAGCGCAGGCACAGGAAATGGCACGCATATCACTCACACAGCCGAGGCTGACGCTGGAGATGTGGATTGACTCCGTGCCATACACCGCAAGCGTAGCTCCTGAAGGTGTGAAAGACATCAAAGACGTGAAAACACCACGCCTGCCGATGAAAAGCAAGATAGCCATCAAGGCCGACTATGCCATAACCAACGGCCACATAACCCTCAACGGACGCCTCATAACGGGCGGAAGCTACAACATTCCGTGGTGGGCTGGCCGCGTGAAAGACAACTTCACGAAGAAAGGCGCGCGCCCGGCGATAACACGATTCGTGCCCGGACGCGAGGGCACCGGCTGGACCGACCGCATAGACTCGGTGGTAAACTACTTGGCCGAGCGCAACTTCTGCCTGCTAGACCACCATTACGGACTGTGGTATGACCTGCGCCGCACCGACCATGAGCGCGTGCGCCGCGCCGACGGCAACGTAGAGGCGCCGTTCTATGAACAGGCATTTTCACGCACGGGCAAGGGCACCGCGTGGGACGGGCTCAGCCTGTATGACCTCACAAAGCCCAACCTGTGGTACTGGGCGCGCCTGAAAGAGTTCGCAAAGAAAGGCGCGCGCCGCGGCGTGATGCTGTTCCATGAGAATTATTTCCAGCACAACATCCTAGAGGCCGGAGCCCACTGGGTGGACTGTCCGTGGCGACCAGTGAACAACGTGAACGGCACCGACTTTCCCGAACCTGTGCCTTTCACCGGCGACAAGCGTATTTTCATGGCCGAACAGTTCTACGACATCAACAATCCGAAACTGCGCGAACTGCACAAACAATACATACGCCACTGCCTTGAGAGCTTCAAAGACGACAAGAACGTAGTGCAACTGATAAGCGACGAATACACGGGGCCGTTGCATTTCACCCGCTTCTGGCTCGAGACTATCGCCGAATGGGAAGCCGAGACGGGCAGCCACCCGATGATAGCGCTCAGCTGTCCTAAGGATGCGCAAGACGCAATACTGGCCGACCCGGAACTTTCCAAGGTGGTTGACATTATAGATATAAGGTATTGGCACTACAACACCGAGGGGCTGTGGGCACCTCCCGCAGGACACAACATGGCCCCGCGCCAGTTCATGCGCAAGATGAAAGTGGGCAAGACAGGCTTCGCCGAGGCTTACAAGGCCGTTAAGGAATACCGAACAAAGTATCCCGACAAGGCCGTTACGTTCTTCGCCCAGCAGTATCCGCAATACGGATGGGCGATACTCATGGCCGGAGGCTCGTGCCCCAACGTACCGGTGAAGGATGCCAAGTTCCTCAGTTCCGTAGCGAAGATGAACTATGTAAGCGGCGAAGGCGATTCCAATCAACAGGTTATCGGCGCGCCCGAAACAGGATACGTAATCTACTGCCACGGCGGCACGCCGTCGTTCAGCGACGTTGAACCCGGGACATACGCCATACACAGCATCGACGCAAAGAGCGGAAAGGTGGAAACACTGGTGAAAAAACAGAAATTCGACGGCGGCAAGACGGTTTTAGACACCGGCGACAAGGCAATTCTATGGTTGGAAAGATTGTAATCCGATTTTCGGATTAACTGATAACAGGTATTGATTTAACCCGTCAATACCTGTTTTTCATATTTTTTAATCAAATATTCCCAATATTTTAAGGCTTTCACTTTTAATTTTGCAAGCAAAGTATGAAAACCTATGATTAACTTTACCGACCTTTACGACAAAACAATTGACGACTTATTCACGTTCGGAATGAAATTCACCACCGACCGCGAAATGGTCAAAGATTGCATCCAAGACGTTTTCGTAAAACTTTATACAAAGAAAAACGAACTGGAAACAATCGCCAACATCGAATCTTATCTTTATGTATCATTAAGGAACAGGATTAACGACGAATTCAGACATAACAGCCATGTAAGCGACAACGAAATGGACGAGAACAGCCTGAAAGCCCTCCGCGACGACAGCGAGACATACGACATGGAGCGCATCGAGGAAGAACAGAAAAAGCACAACAGGCTGAAAGAATTTGTAAGATGCCTCTCGCCAAGACAGCAGGAAATAATAAAACTCTATTATGTGGAGCAGCGCAAGTATGACGACATTTGCCGGATAATGGGCATAAACTACCAATCGGTAAGGAACCTGATGCACCGCAGCCTGCTAAGATTGCGCTTCATGGCCGCAAGAATATGAAAAATAAAGAGTACAGATACACCGTTTGGCCGTCATAATACAAAAAAGCAGGAAATGGCAAGCAAACGGAACATAAGTAAAATAAAGGAGAAGCTGATCTGCATCAATAATATAAATGTGTCCGGACTGAGCAAAGAGGAAAAAGAAGAGCTCAAAGTACGGATAGAAGTTGCCATAAGACAAATACAAAAAGGCAACGCATAGTTAAATTTTTCATAATAAAAACAAACGAGAGTGGCCATCGGGCAATAAAAGCCGACGGCCACTCGCTTTATTTATAACAACAGTATCATCCGCGAAAAAAAGTAATTCCGATGGCATACGGCAAAAAAGGAAAACGCATGTCGCCTACTACACGAACGAGAATAATCGGCACGGCCCTGATTATTATGGTCTTAACGGTGCTCGCTACCCAAAACGCCAGCGGCCAACAACCCGGCGATAATAAAATCATGCCGTTCTGGCTGGGCATGGAAAGGATATACGACTGCGCACGCATCGAGACAAAAGACAAATCGGAAACGGCGCAAACTGCGGTACGCGAACTATTGAATTACTGGCGTGGACGGGCCGTAACACTGAAAAAAGACAACAAAATGCCCGACAACGGAGGCTTTGTCATAATCCGCCCGCGCAAAGGAGGACGAACAATAATCAAGGCACGGCGCAGCATCGGACTTTTATATGGAGCTTACGAACTGCTCAGGCAACAAGCGGTATGCGGCATTTCCGCAACGAAAACACCAATATTTAAATCTTACGTCCCGGTTTTCCACCATCGTATATTCAATCCCACCCTACCCGACGGCGACAAGTCTGCTTATGGGAGCACAGGACTGCCCCTACTTAACTGGAGCGACATCAACGGGAAAATGGGCACAATGGGCATCGACCAAAAAGAAAGGCTGACAACATTCGCCCGCGCTAATGCCGCCATAGGCATCAACGGAACAGTGATAAACGCGCCAAACACAAAATCAAACCTGCTTACAAATGAATATATAGACAAGATAAAAGTGATAGCCGACCTGTTGCAACCATACGGAATAACGGCGTATATCAAGGTAGACATCGATTCGCCGTCGCTCATCGGAGAGTTGGGCGCAAACCGTCCTCCTGACAAATCCATTAAGGAATGGTGGAAAAAGAAAGCGAAAGACATCTATAAAAAGATACCACATCTAGGCGGTTTTTTCGTAACGGTCGACACTTCCGAACCGAATGAAGGGAACAAAGACATACAAACGCTGAGCTCCAGCGTAAACATACTGGCCGAGGCTCTCGCACCTTATAAAGGTTTCGTGATTTGGTACACAGGCAAAAACATAAGCAGCCGCAACAATACGCTAGCCGAAAACGTAATACTGCACGACGCGGACTGTCGACACATCCAGTCAAGACAAGAGCGCAACGGAACCTGCCGGCGCATAAGCAACTTTCCGCAAACATACTGGTACGCCTTCGGACGGCTGACATGGAATCCGGAACTGTCATCTGACAGCGTCACGAACGAACTGTCAAAACAGGCGCATCTTCGCCGCATGGGATCATCCGGCATTATGACAAAAACCATTACAGCAGTCTTGAAAGCGTGCGCAGACGACATTAAACACACCATCTCAAAATGGAACACCATGAAATTCAACGACACCGGCGAACGTAAAAAATAATGATGACAGGCTATCCTGTGTCTTGTGAATTTATAAGAGGTGGCCTTTCGCAATGCGAAATGCCACCTCTTGCCGTCTAATATGCCACATATTACAAAGCAAAAGACAGCATATTGGAAGGGCACTGACTATCAACAACTTACAAAGAGCTTAACAAGACGGCGCAGAACAGCCGCAAATCCGCAACCAATACGGCATATCATTGCTGGCGCGTACAGCCATCACACCCCTCAGAAAACCGCAGTTGCAAGGCTAAACTCACCACAAAATCAAATTAACAGCCGCAAAACAGTACAAAATTTGCCTCCATACGTCTATCATACGGTATGAAACGTTTATTTTTCACATTATTGATATTGACGGCAGGAATGATAATTCCTGAGACAGTCATTGCGCAACAGCGCTATAAAATTGGAGTGTGCGACTGGATGGTGCTAAAGCGCCAGAAACTCGGCGAGTTCAAATTGGCGAAAGAACTTGGATGCGACGGCATAGAAATGGACATGGGCGGCCTTGGCACGCGCCGTTCCTTTGACAACAAAATGCGCGACCCGGAATCCGTGCGCGTATTCACCAATATGGCCGACAGTTTCGGAATAGAAATAGGGGCGGTAGCCATGTCAGGGTTCTACGGCCAGAGTTTCGCCAAGAAAGAAAGCTGGCGGTGGCTCATTCAAGACTGTCTCGACACCATGGAAAAAATGGGAGCCGACGTAGCATTCCTGCCTTTGGGCGGTTGCGGCAACAACTGGGCCGACTCGTTACCGTTGCGCCAAGAGATAGTATGGCGGCTGCGCGAGGCCGGCGACATGGCCAAAGCCCGTGGAAAAGTTATCGGTATTGACACGCCCTTAGATGCCGAAGGCAACATCAAGCTGCTCAACGAGATTGGCTCGGAAGGCATAAAAATATTCTACAAATTCCAGACGGCCGTAGAAAACAAGCGCGACATAGCCAAGGAAATAAAGACTTTAGGCAAAGACCGCATCTGCGCCATACACGCAAGCAACACCGACGGCGTGTGGCTCCGGCACGACAATGCAATTAACATGAAGAAAATCAAGAAGGCGCTCGACGCCACCGGCTGGAGCGGCTGGTTATTCGTAGAACGCAGCAGAGACGTTAAACAAGTGCGTAACGTAAAGCTAAATTATAGTGAAAATGTTAAATACTTAAAAGAAATACTGCAATGAGAATTATTTTAACTATTTTTGTAGCACTAATAACATTCAGCGCTACTAACGCACAAACAGTCAAATTAAACTCGGAAGGCCGCGCCCAAGACTACGTGAACACGATAATGGGCAGAGCGAAGAAAGTGACCGACGCTCTCAAAATCACAGGCACCGACAAAGGTACGCAAGTGATGAACATCGTGGCCAACCGCTATTTCGAGCTGAACGACATATATGAGGAGCGCGACAGCCTGAAAGCCGCTGCTGCAAAACTTACCGGCGACGCAAAAAAACAGGCGCAAGCCTTCGCCGAAAGCCAGAAAGACTCGAAGCTGTACCGTTCCCACTTCGCTTTTGACGCCAACCTGTCGTTGTTCTTGGACGCGGCCGGAATAGAAGCTGTTAAGGACGTGATGACATACAACGTGGTAAAAGTCACCTACGACGCCCAGTGTGATATGATACCAACCCTTAAGGCCGAGGAGAAAGCCCAAATACTAGCATGGCTGAAGGAAGCCCGCGAATTCGCCGTTGACGCAGAAAGTTCAAAGAAGAAGCATGAAGCCTTCGGCAAATATAAAGGGCGCATCAACAACTACCTTAGCAAGCGGGGATACAACCTTACGAAAGAACGCGAGGAATGGGCGAAGCGCGTAAAGGCAAGGGGAGGCACCCTTTAAGCCAACAACATAATCGGCTTTCGCCGGATGCCGTTTCAGTACGCGCAAACCATAACGTGGGTTAATATAAAAGAACGCCCATGCGTGGACGACAGATAAATACAAACCTATGAATAAACGGTGACGAATGTCACAATTATGAACTGTAAATTTATGAGACAACGTTCAGCGAAAGCTAATTACGAGCTTAAAAAGTCATTACTAACCATTCTTGTTTCAGCCGCCGCAGCCATTCCTGCGACGGCCCAGCACAGTGGCATAACCGACACGCGCAACAGCAAATTTGCCGTTGTCAACTCAACTCCCATCGATGCGGTGAAATGGACCGGCGGCTTTTGGGGCGAACGCTTCGGCGTGTTCAGCGGCACGTCAGTACAAAGCATGTGGGAGACATGGAAGTCCGACCGCGGCCACAGCTACAACAACTTCCTTATAGCAGCAGGCGAAAAGATTGACAAACGCCACGGCCCGGCGTTCCACGACGGTGACATGTACAAATGGCTTGAAGCCGTAGCAGCCGTTTACGCCGTAAACAAAGACCCTGAGCTCGACAGGATTATGGACGACGTAATCCGCCTGATAGCCAAGGCTCAACGCCCTGACGGATACCTGCATACCCCGGTAGTCATAGCCGACAGGCTGAAAGCAGCCAACGGCGGCGGAAAATTGGCGGCCGAAATGGCTGCCGCCGAGGCGAAAGAGAATGAAAAAATAGGCACAAAACTCGGAACGAGCAAGGACGGGCGCTTCGGCAATCCGCTTAACTTCGAGGCTTACAACCTAGGCCACCTCATCACAGCCGGCATCATTCATAAACGCGCTACAGGCAAGACCACACTGTTCGACTGTGCCGTAAAGGCCGCCGACTGCCTTTACGACTTCTACATGCACCCGACGGCCGACGCATTGGAAAAAGGAGTAATCTGCCCGTCGCACTACATGGCAGTAGCCGAAATATACCGCGAGACCGGCAACAAGAAATACCTTGACCTTGCCAATCAGCTCATAAACATACGCGACAGCGTGAAAAACGGTACTGACGACAACCAAGACCGCATACCGTTCCGCCAGCAATACAACGCCATGGGGCACTCCGTCAGGGCCAATTACCTATACTCAGGCGTAGCCGACCTTTACCTAGAAGGCGGTGAAGCGCAACTGAAGAAAAACTTGGACGCAATCTGGGACGACATTGTTTACCGTAAGATGTACATCAACGGAGCGTGCGGCCCGCTTTACGACGGAACTTCTCCGGACGGGACGGAATACAACCCAGATCTCATACAGAAAGTACACCAGAGTTACGGACGGCCATACCAGCTGCCTAATTCTACCGCACACAACGAGACTTGCGCCAACATAGGCAACATGCTGCTCAACTGGCGCCTGTTCCAAGCCACCGCCGACGCCAAATACACCGACCTCGTGGAGAACTGTTTTTACAACAGCATACTCTGCGGAATAAGCCTCGACGGTAAAAAATACTTCTACACGAACCCACTGCGCAAGTCTGACGACCTGCCTTACAAGCTCCGCTGGCCGCACGAACGCGTGGAATACATCAGCTGTTTCTGCTGTCCACCGAACACATTGCGCACACTTTGCGAAGCGCAAGACTATGCTTACAGCGTAGGAAAAGGTGAGATATACGTGAACCTTTACGGCGAAAACACCCTTACCACCAAACTTGACGGCATCGGCGAGATAACCATCGAACAGAAAACCGACTACCCGTGGAACGGCAACATAGCATTGACAGTGGCAAAACTGAAAGGCAAAAAAGACTTCACACTGAAGCTACGTATTCCCGCATGGTGTGACAACGCCACGATAAAAGTCAACGGCGAAACCGTCAACACTGATATAAAGAGCCAAAGCTACGCATCAGTGACACGCCAATGGAAAAAAGGCGACATGGTAACTATCGACATGCCAATGGAGACAAAGCTGATGGAAGCAAACCCATTGGTTGAGGAATGTCGCGGACAGGTGGCCGTCCAGCGTGGCCCTGTTATCTACTGCCTTGAAAGCAACGACCTTAACGGCGTTGACATCGATAACATCGCCATCCCGGTAGATGCCAAGTTTACGCCAGTTGAGACGACTATCGAGGGCAGCAGGATGATAGCTTTGGAAACAGAAGCCGTCAACCGTAGCGAAGCATCATGGGAAAACACCCTTTACAGGGAAGTGAGCAATAACAAGAACACTGTAAAAATACGCCTCATACCCTACTATGCGTGGGGCAACAGGGGCAAAAGCGAAATGACAATATGGATACCCGCAGAGTTTTAACAACGTCAATATTCATAATATCCTTCATCTGCAATACGCATGCGACAGACTTGATTGTCAAGCCGGGCGCATACGCTATCGAGAAAGCACTTCAGCAGGCACGCGAAGAACGGCGGCTGAACAACGCTACTGACATCTACCTGCGCCTGCAGGAAGGCACTTATTACCTTAACCAGCCGATAACAGTGCGCCCCGAAGACAGCGGTACACGCATTGTAGCCGACGGTAAAGTGATAATAAGCGGAGGAGTGAAGATAAGCGGATGGAAAAAGGAAGGTAAGTTATACGTTGCCGAAGTGCCTGACTTCAACGGCCGCCCGCTGGAGTTCCGACAGATGTACGTCAACGGGACAAAAGCCATAAGGGCGCGCGATGTGGCTGATTTTGAAGACATGCACCGCATAATCAACGTAGACAAAGCCAACGAAACAATATACGTTCCGGCAAAAGCCGTGAAGAAAATAGTAAACGCCAAATACGCTGAAATGGTGCTGCACGAGATGTGGTGCGTGGCCAACCTGCGCATAAAAGGCATCAAAATGATGGGCGACAGCGCCGCCGTAACGTTCCACCAGCCTGAGAGCCATGTGCACTTCATGCACCCGTGGCCGTCACCGATGGTCACTACCGACGGACACAACTCTGCATTTTACCTGACAAACGCCAAGGAGCTGCTCGACACCGAGGGCGAATGGTATCTTGACGCACGCGCTTCGAAAGTATATTACATGCCGCGCAAAGGCGAAAACATGGCAAAAGCTGAGGTTATCGTGCCCGCCGTGGAAACGCTGCTCAAGGTTGAAGGTACGCCCGACGAGCCTGTACACGACGTTATTTTTGAAGGCATCACTTTCAGCCACGCCACATGGATGCGCCCGTCAATATACGGGCATGCACCCTTGCAGGCAGGCATGTACATGATAGAGGCTTACAAACTGCGCCCTAAAATGGAACGCCCCAACGGCGACCACAAACTTGACAACCAAGGATGGGTAGGCCGTCCGGCCGCCGCCGTAAGCCTCAACTGCGCAGAAAACGTATCATTCACGAAATGTACGTTCGAGCATAACGCCTCGACCGGACTTGACTACCACCTTTATATTAAAGGCGGGAAAGTTGACCGCTGCACCTTCCGCGACATCGGTGGCAACGGCATATTGGCCGGAGGGTTCAGCCCTGAAGGCTTCGAGGCGCACAAGCCATACGATCCCAGCGACGAACGCATAATATGCACGGGGCTGAGTATAACAAACAACCTGATAACCGACGTCACAAACGAAGACTGGGGATGCGTAGGCATAGGCGCAGGCTTCGTAAAGGACATCAGGATTTGCAACAACGAAATCAGCGAAGTGTCATACACAGGCATATCAATGGGCTGGGGCTGGAACCAGCAAGTATGCTCGATGAGCAACAATCTTGTAAAAGGCAACCTCATATACAATTATGCAAAGCACATGTATGACACAGCGGGGATATATACTCTCGGAGCGCAACCGCACTCACTAATAGAGGGCAACGTCGTTAAAGACATCTATACTCCGGGCTACGTACATGACCCTAACCACTGGTTCTACCTCTATACGGATGAAGGCTCGTCAGGAATAATGGTCAGAAACAACTGGACTCCGGCCGAAAAGTTCCTCAAAAACGCCAACGGACCGGGAAATACATGGGAAAACAACGGACCCGGCGTGGCCGACAGCATAAAGGCGAAAGCCGGAATAACACCCGAAAGATAATCAACATAAACACGCGCCGTGCAGAACAGGCAAACAGTTGTTAAACTTCGGGGTTGTAAAAGGCGGTCTTTTACCAAGTAAAAGGCCACCTTTTGCCGCATGAAAGACGGCATATCGCATGACAAAAGGCGGCATTTTACATAATCAACAATAAAACTCTGATTATCAAAACTTTACGACATAAACAGAAAATCTAATATATGGAAAAGAAAAAAAGCAGTTTGAAAAGCACCATTGCGGTGTCGCTTACAAACTATCTCGATGCCGGAGCCATTGTGGCCGGAGCCAGCGGACTTACCCTCTGGCAGAATTACTTAGGACTGACAGAAGGTCATCTCGGCCTGCTTAACGCCATAAGCGCCAACTGTCTGGGTGCGGCAATCGGAGCAATAATCGGCGGATTCCTTGCCGACAAATACGGACGCAAAGCCATTTACACGTATAACATGCTTGTGTACATGCTCGGCGTGGCACTGATAATGTTCTCGGTAAACTTCCCAATGCTGTTGGCGGGCTTCCTTGTCACGGGCATATCCGTAGGCGTCGGCGTGCCCGCGTCGTGGACATACATATCAGAAAGCTCGGAAGTGGGCAACCGTGGCCGCAACATCGGCATCTCGCAAATGGCATGGGGCATCGGCCCTACCATAATACTTATTCTCGGCACACTGCTCGCGCCGCCCACCAGCGGAGCTGACAGCGCAGGAGTGCTGTTCGCGCCGGTCGTTGAGTCGCTGGCCGAAATATTCACCGGCGGCACGGCAGAAGGTACGGCGCTCAACGTGTTCAGCAGCCGCATAGTGTTCGCCTCGCTGTTCATTGTTGCCTTCATCGCATGGCTTCTACAGCGCCGCTTGGACGAGTCTGAGGAATGGAAAGCCGAGAAAGCCAAGCAAAGCGGCAAGCAGCAAGGCGGCGTATTCTCGTCGTTCGGCTCGCTGTTCACCAACAAAATAAACGTCCGCACGATACTGTTCCTCGCTGGAATCTACCTTACATGGAATCTCGTAAGCTCCGTGATGGGCTTCTTCCAACAGCATATTTACGAGACTGCGGGCGGTCTTTCCAACCAGCACGCCAACATGCTGTCGGTAGCCCAGTGGGTAATAATCATCATTACGACTTTCATATTCTCGATGATTGTAGACAAGGTTAACCAGCGTTGGCTGTATTTCTTCGGCGTAGGCATGGGTGTCCTTGCATGGGTTATCATCGTAACGATAGGCGTGAACAGCATCTCCGGCCTGCTGTTCTTCACCCTGATATGGGGCATTCAGGCTGGAGTCTCCGTGCAGTCGTTCTACGCCTTATGGGCATCTGAGCTGTTCCCGGCCAAATACAGGGCGGCAGCGCAGGGCATCATGTTCTTCATAGTGCGCGGTGTCTCGGCGCTGTGGGGTCTCGGTTTCGTCTACATCTACGGCGAAAACGGCGAAGGATTCACCTTTGCGGCATACATAATGATGGCACTGCTGCTAATATCTTTGATTATAGGAACAGTATGGACACCGCAGACACGCGGCAAAACTTTGGAACAAATAACAAAAGAAAGATATGGTGACAACATATAAAGCAACATGGATTTGGTATCCGGGCGATTACGAAATCTGGCTCGGCAACAAGATGAACAACCGCCGCACAGACCGCGGCGCATATTTCCCGCCGTTTTGGAAACAGGACAGCCATTACGTGACAGTTGAGTTCAGCAAGACGGTGGAACTGGCCGAAGACGAGACGCTGGACATCGCCACCGAAGGCGACTATAACATAAAGATTGATGGCAAGATGCTGTTCGGTATGCCAAAGCAGTTCGTTCTGACGGCTGGCAAGCACAAGGTAAACATAAAAGTACACAACCAAGCTACTCCACCGGCATTATACGTCTGTGGAAAGACCGTAGGAACCGACGCCACATGGAACGTAACGTTCGAGGATAAAGAGTGGATTGACGAAAGCGGAAAAGCCAGCGACACATCATCGACTGTCTATATGTCAGCCGGATGCTGGAACTTCAACGACATAAACTCACGCCCATCGGAATTCAGACTAAGCCGCAGGCGCGAAGAATCGGTATCGTCGGCCGACGGACTATATGACTTTGGCCGTGAGACTTTCGGCTACGCCATTCTCCACGACGTGAAAGGCAACGGTTCTATCGACATATATTACGGCGAAAGCGAGGAAGAAGCAAAAGACAAAGAACACTGCGAAACACTGGACAAGCTCGTAGTTAATGACGGCAAAATAACCGACCTCGCAACAGGAAAGACGATTTCGCTTACCGACGAATACGTCATGGGCAACAGCAAAGCGTTCCGTTTCATTTACATTGAGACCGACGGATGCAGTGTAGGAAATGTCAGTATGGACTATGAGTACATGCCCGAGACCGAACACGGCACATTCAGATGCAACGACGAGGAACTTAACCGGATATGGGAAATAGGCGCGTACACTATGCAACTGACCTCACGCGAATTTTTCATCGACGGAATAAAACGCGACCGATGGGTATGGAGTGGCGACGCAAGCCAAAGCTACCTGATGAACTATTACCTGTTCAACGACAACGAAATGGTAAAGCGCACCACATGGTTGCTTGCCGGCAAAGCTCCCATAACAAGCCATATCAACACCATAATGGATTACACCTTCTACTGGTTCAATTCCATTTATGATTACTACATGTACAGCGGCGACCGCCATTTCCTTACACAAATATACCCGACAATGCAGACCTACATGGACTACGTGCTCGAACGGGCTGACGACGATGGCATGGTTGAGGGGTTGCCGGGCGACTGGGTGTTCATCGACTGGGCCGACAAACCAATGGATAAACAAGGGCAACTGGCCTTCGAGCAGATACTTTTCAGGAAATCTCTTGAATCGATAGCCGCCGTTGCAGGCATAATAGGAGATAATGACGGTGCCCGTGAATATCAGGAACTTGCCGAAAAACTTGGCGAAAAACTGTTGCCTTACTTCTGGGACGAAGATAAACAAGCGTTGATGCACAACCGCAAGGACGGCAAACGGAGCGGCGAAATATTCCGCTACCCAAACATGTTCGCCATAATGTACGGCTATCTTGACAAAGAAAAGCAAGATTCCGTAAAGCGTACGGTAATGCTCAACGACAATGTTCTAAAGATAACCACCCCCTATATGCGCTTCTACGAGCTTGAAGCATTGTGCATGCTAGGCGAGCAAGACCAAGTAATGCAGGAAATGAAGGAGTACTGGGGCGGCATGTTGAAAGAAGGAGCAACATCGTTCTGGGAAAAATACAACCCCGAAGAAAAAGGCCGCGCAAAGCTAGCGATGTACGGCCGTCCTTACGGCAAGAGCCTCTGCCACGCATGGGGGGCAAGTCCGATATACCTGTTAGGCCGCTACTATCTCGGCGTAGAACCTGTAAAGCCCGGATATGAGGAATATACCGTAAGACCGGCTTTAGGCGGACTTGAATGGATGGAAGGCAATGTCCCCACCCCTTTCGGCACAATCTATGTCAAAATGGACAAAAAATCTGTTACCGTAAAGGCCGACGGAGGTCACGGCATACTGATTTTAGGCCGCGGAGAGAACGAGAAACATATTGAAATACAACCCGAAAAGGAAACAACTGTGAACTTATGAAAACAGCACGCAACTTACTGCTTTCAAGCATCGCAATGGTTTTGGCGAGTTGTGGAAGCACAACAACAAAAGTGACAAGCGAAAAAACGATACCGCAAACACAATATGCGGCATCGCTTGTTGACAAGTATATCCCCACAATGCAAAAGGGATATAAAATAAACATCAGTGTAGCCAAAAACACAGCAGGTCTTCCACAGGAAGGATTTACAATAAAAAGAAAAGGCAAGAAAATAGAAATCACCGGAAACGACGCATCAGGTGCGATCTACGGAACAAACAGATTACTGGAATATTTCAACCAATATGGTAATATTGAAACACCGGAGATAATCGTAGACGCTCCTGAAATGAAAATCCGCGGAGCGTGTGTAGGTCTGCAGAAAACCGTATACCTGCCCGGACACAAGGTGTACGAGTATCCTTACACGCCGGAGAATTTCCCGTGGTTCTATGACAAGGAACTATGGATAAAATATCTCGACATGCTCGCCGCAGACAATATGAACGCCGTTTTCTTGTGGAACGGGCATCCGTTTGCTTCACTCGTCAAACTCAAAGACTATCCATTCGCAGTAGAAGTTGACGATGCGACAATGGAAAAGAACCAAGAGATGTTCACGTTCCTTACGACCGAAGCACAGAAACGCGGTATCCGCATTATACAGATGTTCTATAACATCATCGTTTCAAAACCATTCGCCGACCATTACGGTATCGTAACGCAAGACCGTCACCGGCCTATCACACCTCTGATAAGCGACTATACACGCAAAAGCATTGCCGCTTTCATAGAGAAATATCCTAATGTAGGCTTCCTTATATGCCTCGGCGAGGCTATGGCTACAATCGAAGATGACGTTGAATGGATGACGAAAACCATCATTCCGGGCATCAAAGACGGGCTGAAAGCGTCAGGGCGAACTGACGAACCACCGATAATCCTGCGCTCTCATGACACAGACGGCCCATTGGTTTTGAAGAAATCGCTGCCGCTTTACAAGAACATATACACCATGACGAAGTACAACGGCGAATCGTTGACTACGTATGAACCGGGCGGTCCATGGGGAGAGACTCAAAAACAATTGAGCAGCGTGGCCCCGATACATATCAGCAATGTGCACATCCTCGCCAATCTAGAACCGTTCCGCTGGAGTTCGCCTACCTTTACGCAAAAAGCCGTACAAGCGATGCACCGTGTCCACGGTGCAAACGGCCTTCATCTGTACCCGCAGGCAAGCTACTGGGACTGGCCTTACACGGCCGACAAACTGCCCGACGGCAAGCGACAGCTACAGATTGACCGCGACTGGATGTGGTATGCGGCATGGGGGCGTTACTCATGGAACTGCCACCGGGGCGAGGACAAGGTTTACTGGGAAAAACGACTGGCCGATTATTACGGCACGGATACACTTACCGCAAAGCGTATAATTGAGGCTTACGACGAATATGGAGAGATTGCGCCCAAGCTGTTAAGACGTTTCGGTATAACCGAAGGTAACCGTCAAACGCTTCTTCTCGGAATGAAAATGAGTCAGCTCGTGAACCCATACAAGTACACAGTTTACGAAGAATTCTATCAAAGCTGTGGTCCTGCCGGCGAAAAGCTCATTGAATATGTCGAAAAAGAATGGAAACACGAGAAACACTCAGGTGAGCTTCCACTCGACATCGTTAACCAATGCGTAGCCCACGGCGACAAGGCCGTAGCGGCAATCAACGGCATTGGCGGCAAGATAACAAAGAACAAGGACGAATTCAACCGTCTCGTAAACGATATAAACTGTTACAAGGATTTCGCTTATTCGTTCAAATACAAGGTATTGGCTGCTCAACAGGTTCTCAACTTCAAATGGAGCAAGGACGTAAACTTCCTCAACAAGGCTGTGCCATTGCTTGAAAAAAGTAATGAATATTATGCCCAGCTTGTCAACAAGACCCAAGATACATATCTTTACGCCAACAGTATGCAAACATCACAGCGCCGAATACCTGTAGGAGGAGACGGAGGCAAGTTTAAGACATGGGCTGAAATGGTGCCGGTTTATGATGAAGAACTAGCCAATCTCAAAGCAAATATCATAAAACTCACCTCGCCCAAACAAGAAAACGGACAAGACGAAAGCATAACAAAAGCTGAAAACGCAGATGTAAAACTCATCAGCAACTACAAGAGGATTAAACTGACCAAGGGCGCGAAACTGTTTGAAAACCGCGACGAAGCCGTCGACTCGCTTGCTCCGGAACTTGAAGGACTTGAGGCATTGGTGCTCAACCGTGACACTACACGTATATTAGGAGGCACAGTAGAGTTTGAGACAGACAAGCCGGTGAAGATGCTGGTAGGTTTCTTTATTGACGACCAAAACAAGTTCGCAAGCCCGCCAAAACTTGAAATCGATGCCACTGGCAATGAGTTCGGCCAGGCCGAGCCTATCATCAGTAACGCTATCAGCATGTCAAACATGCCGATTGTAAACATCCACGCATACCACTTGCAACCCGGCCGCCACACAATCCGCTTGCCGAAAGGCATCATCATGGTCGCAGGATTTACCAATTCCGACCTTAAAATACGCGATGCCGGCCTCAACGGACTTGGCAATGAGGTTGACTGGTTGTTCATGAAATAACATAAAGAAATGGTGAAGAACATCTTATTCATATTGCTTTTATTTATAGCTACCGACTCACAGGCCCAGCCTAGACGCTCACGACGCGCCAAGGCTAAGCCAAAAGTGCAGACCGTCGTAAGCCAAAAAGAGATGCGCAAAGTGTATGAAAGGGCACGCACCCCGTATAAATACGGACTTGTGGTAGCTCCGGAAAGCAATGACCGCAAGATAGACTGCCCCACGGTTTTCCGTGAAGGCGACTCGTGGTATATGACTTACGTATGCTACAACGGTTCAAACGGTACAAACGGACGAGGCTACGAGACATGGATTGCCAAGAGCCAAGACCTTCTGCATTGGCAGACGCTGGGCCGTGTGCTCGCTTTCGGGAACGAAGGATGGGATATGAACCAGCGCGGAGGCTTCCCTGCCTTGATTGATTACGAATGGGGCGGCAGCTATAACATCAACAAGTTCAAAGACCGCTACTGGATGACATACATCGGCGGAGCCGGCACCGGATATGAGTCTGTCAACGCGCCATTGAGCATCGGACTTGCATCTACAGACGGAGATGTCACCAAAGCCCACCTATGGGAAACCAACAAGAAGCCCATATTGTCATATTCTGACAAGAACGCGCAATGGTGGGAGCAATTAACCCAGTACAAAAGCACCGTCTACATGGTGGATAAAGAGAAGTTCGGTTACCAATTCATGATGTTCTACAACGCTGCTGGAAAGAATGAGACACGCCCGAAGGGAGAACGTGTCGGCATCGCTTTCTCAAACGACATGAAGAAATGGCGGCGCTACGAGGGCAATCCCGTATTCGCGCACGACAGCGACGGAACGATAACCGGCGACGCACAAATTGTCAAGATGGGTGATTTATATGTGATGTTCTACTTCTCGGCGTTCAACCCTACGCGAGAATACAACGCCTACAACACGTTCGCCGCCAGCTACGACCTGATACATTGGACAGACTGGCAGGGCGAAGACTTAATCATTCCGTCGAAACCTTACGACGAGATGTTCGCCCACAAGAGTTGCGTTATATACCACAACGGGGTGGTTTACCACTTCTATTGCGCCGTAAACAACCACGACCAACGCGGTATTGCCGTAGCGACGAGTAAACCGATGGGCAAAAGCGAGGTAAACTTCCCTACCCCGAACGCTACTGGCAAACGCTTCATTACATCGCTGAATGAGGACTGGGAGATAACGTTTGACCGCAAGACGTTCGTAAAAGACATACCATACAACCTCGACGACTACTACGGCGCGCTGCAGAAAGAGCACGGCAACCTGCACGGGCGCGCCATATTCAAAAAGAAGTTCACCGCCCCCAATATGGCCGACAAGCAATACTTCATCCGCTTTGAAGGCGTAGGCACATACGCGGAGGTGACACTTAACGGCAAGCGTCTCGGCCGTTACGACATCGGCCGAACGACAAAGACCATCGACATAACCAACAGCGTGCGCAAGGGCGGCGACAATGAGCTTATTGTAAGGGTGTCACACCCGAAGGGAATAACCGACATGCCGTGGGTATGCGGCGGCTGCAGCTCAGAGTGGGGGTTCAGTGAAGGCTCCCAGCCGTTTGGCATCTACCGCCCTGTCATACTCGAAATAACCGATAAAACACGCATTGAACCGTTCGGCACGCACATCTGGAACAACATGGCTGCCGACAGCCTGTTCATTGAGACGGAAGTGAAAAACTACGGGCAAACCATTGACACAATAAGCCTTATCAGCAAAATATGCGACAAGGGCGGGAAACAGGTTATCCGGCTGACTGACAATATAACGATTAAACCGGGCGAAACCAAAGTCATTAGACAATCGTCTGCAATCAAAAACGCCCGCCGTTGGAGTACTGACGACCCGTACCTATACACGCTAAACACCATTATAAAACGGAACAACAAGGCGACAGACGAACTTGCCACACCGTTCGGAGTCCGCACTTCAAGCTGGCCGTTGAACAGAAAAGACGGCGACAACCGCTTCTACCTTAACGGCAAACCCGTCTACATCAACGGAGTGTGCGAGTATGAGCACATGCTCGGACAGAGTCACGCTTTCTCAAACGAGCAGATCGACGCACGCATAAAAGAGGTGAAGGCCGCCGGATTCAACGCTTTCCGCGATGCCCACCAGCCTCACAACCTGCATTACAAAGACCTCATAGACAAGGAAGGCATACTGTGGTGGCCGCAGTTTTCAGCCCATATATGGTATGACACGCCCCAATTCCGAGAGAGTTTCAAGCGCCACCTGCGCCAATGGGTAAAGGAACGCCGCAACTCGCCTTCGATAATACTGTGGGGGCTCCAGAACGAAAGCACCATTCCAGCCGAATTTGCAAGAGAATGTACTGAAATAATAAAGGAAATGGATCCTATGTGCGCCACGATGCGCCTTGTCACCACATGCAACGGAGGCGACGGCACAGACTGGAACGTAGTGCAGAACTGGAGTGGAACGTACGGCGGAAAACTTGAAAACTACGCCAACGAGCTGAAACGCGACGACCAGTTGCTTAACGGTGAATACGGAGCATGGCGCACTGTGGGCAACCACACGGGCGAACGGTACACCGAGGAGAAACATTGCGACATACTCGAGCGCAAGCTCCAACTGGCCGAAAGCGTGAAGGACAGCGTGTGCGGACAATTCCTCTGGCCGCTGCAAAGCCACGACAACCCAGGCCGCCGCCAACCCGACGAGGGATTAAGACGCATCGACAAGGTTGGCCCGTTCAACCACAAAGGCATCTTCACGGCATGGGAACAGCCAACTGACGCATTCTATCTTTACAGGACACGTTACACCCCGGCCGACAAAGAACAGATAGTATACATCGTGCCCAACATTTCATCTGACACGATACGAGTATACAGCAACTGCGACTCTGTGGCACTGAGCTGCGGATGGTGGAAAGAACAGAAAATGAGAGACGAAGGCACTACGCTCTATAAATGGCATAAGCCCGAGCTGAAGGGCGACCTCCTCATAGCCACGGCTTACCATAACGGCAAGCCTGCGGCAGCCGATACGCTGGCCATGCCATCGTTCCGCTCATGGAACGAGCAGATACTGAAGCCCGAGGACGGATACTTCTATCTGTACAACGTAAACTGCGGAGGCGACACTTATACAGACATCTTCGCCACTGAATGGACACAGGACAACCGCAAATGGTCGCGCTCATGGGGCGACAGGTTCCCTAAAGAGGCAAATCCATATATGGCCAGCCAGACATCCAACCCGATGCTGCCCGTATCGCCGTTGTTCCGCACGTCGCGCTTCGGCCGCCACGAGCTGTCTTATTCGTTCCCGGTGCGCCCCGGCGACTATCGTGTGGAGCTGTATTTCGTCGAGCCTTGGTACGGCCCGGGAGCAAGCGAGACCGCTGATTATGAGGGCTTGCGCCTCTTCGACGTAGCCGTCAACGACAGCGTTTACATCAACAACCTTGACATTTGGGCGCAAGCACGCTATGCAAAACCCTACAAACGGGTGCTCGACGTTCACGTTCCGGGCGACAGGATTAAAATCAATTTCCCGAAAGTGAACGCCGGACAGGCTATAATTTCAGCCATAGCGATAGCCTCGAAAGACTCTACCGCTGCCGCCGATTATCCTGAAATAGACGACAAGGAGATGTGGGCCAAGTTCGACAAGGACATCCTTGTGCAGATGCCCGACAGCCTGCTGCCGCCACGCACCAACAGCGCCCTCGAGGTAGACGGAATCGTAAAGGACGGCACACTGACATGGAACTTCAACGTGGGCGTGGCAAAAGTTTACGCCATGCGCTTCCGTTACTACAACCCCGAGGCAGTAAGAAACCTTCACGTGAAGATTACCGACCTGAACGGCGTTGTGTACAAGGAAGACAACATAACCTTCCTGCAGACACCGGCGAAGAAAACCAAGCGCCGCAACACAAGCATTACCACCGGCTCCCAAATAAATGCGGGCAGCTACATCGTAACGCTCAGCGGCGAAGGACTCGACAAGATGCTGTTCGAAAAACTGACAATCGAATAACCATCTGATATCCAACGTGTTGCGAAAGACGGTCTTTTGCACGGTAAAAGACCGTCTTTCAGCACATAAAAGACCGCCTTTCACAATGCGATTTGCCGTCTTTTGAAAAACATAAAGAAAATAAATGTCATAAAAGACATAACTTGAAATAAAATAAAACATATATAAAGATGAAACACTTTCTACTGACAGCGGCTCTTGCCTTATGTTCGGCGGCTGCCGTAGGGCAAGGACACGAGTGGGAAAACCAATACGTCATGGCCGTGAACCGCGAACCGGCGCGGGCCTCGTTCGTGCCTTACGCCGTGACACCGGGCGACAGGCAAATGTCGCTTGACGGAATGTGGAAATTCAACTGGACGAAAACACCTAGCGAACAGCCGGAAAACTTTTACCGAAAAGATTTCGACGATTCAGGCTGGACAACCTTCAAGGTGCCCGGCGACTGGGAAGTGAACGGCTACGGCACGCCCATCTACAGCAGCTCTGGCTACACGTTCAAGATTGACCCGCCGTTCGTCATGAAAGAACCGAAGAAAAAATACACAGCTTTCATCGAGCGCAACCCCACCGGCTGTTACCGTCGCACATTTACGTTGCCTGGCAGTTGGAAGGGCAGCGAAGTGTATATCCACTTCGGGGCCGTGGCCAGTGCGTTCTACGTTTACGTAAACGGCAAGAAAGTAGGATACTCCGAGGGCAGCATGGAGCCGGCGGAGTTTCGCCTCACGCCCTACCTCGGAGAGGGCGAGAACCTCATAGCGCTGAAAGTGCTGAAATATTCCGATGGCAGTTATCTTGAAGACCAAGACATGTGGCGCCTCGCCGGGATACACCGAAGCATATATATCTACTCAACACCGAAAATCCGCATACGCGATTTTGGAGTGCGCACGATTCTCGACGACGACTATCGTGACGCCACTTTGGTAATCCATCCTGAGCTGGCTGTCATTGACGGGCAACGCGGCGAAGGCTATCATGTGGAAGCGCAGCTTTACGACGCCGCGGGGAACGCTGTGCTCGACAGTACCCTAAAGCAAGATGCCGTGCCCATGCTGAACCTCGACCACAAGGGCAAGATAATGAACGCCCGCAATCCGCAGCGTGGTTACGCCGCATACGGATGGTTGAGCGCAAAAGTCAGAAATCCCCTGAAATGGACAGCCGAGACGCCAAACCTTTACACGCTGAAACTGGCCTTAGTCGACAGCAAAGGCAATGTCATAGAGCGTGCGGAGACAAAAATCGGTTTCAGGAAACTTGAAATAAAGGACGGTCGTTTCCTTGTCAACGGCATACCGACACGTTTCCGTGGAGTAAACCGCCACGAAATGGATCCCGTAACAGGCAAGGTAATGACAATGGAACGAATGGAAAAGGAAATAAAACTCCTGAAACAGGGCAATATCAACGCCGTGCGCACATGCCATTACCCCAACGACCCACGCTGGTATGAGCTGTGCGACAAATATGGGATATACGTGATGGACGAGGCCGACATCGAAGAACACGGCCTGCGCGGCGAACTGGCCAGCGATCCAACGTGGGCCGCCGCTTTCATGGACAGGACGCAACGCGTAGTGATACGCGACCGCAACCATGCGTGCGTAGTATTCTGGTCGCTCGGCAATGAGTCCGGCTGGGGACCTAACTTCGCGGCTACCGGAGCATGGGTGAAAGAGTATGACCCCACGCGCTTCATACACTACGAAGGCGCACAAGGTCCGGACAGCAAAGACCCTGCCACTGTAGACGTTATCAGCCGCTTCTATCCCCGTGTACAAGAGGAATACCTCAACCCCGGAGTGAAGGACAACAATATGGAACGTCCTGAGAACGCACGCTGGGAACGATTGCTCTCAATCGCACAGAAAACCAATGACAACCGCCCCGTGCTCACCAGTGAATACGCCCACGCTATGGGTAACGCCATGGGAAACTTCAAGGAATACTGGGATGAAATATACAGCCATCCGCGTATGCTGGGCGGATTCATTTGGGAATGGGCCGACGAAGGTATCTTTAAACGTCGTGACGACGGAAAGACAATGGTGGCTTACGGTGGCGACTTCGGCGACGCCCCCAACCTCGGAGCATTCTGCATAAAGGGTATTGTGACCTCAACCTGCGAACCCACACCTAAATATTATGAGGTAAAAGCCGTTTACGCCCCTATAAAACTGACGCTCGACGGCAATAAAATAAACGTCGTCAAACGTGACGAACACACCAATCTTGATAATTATTCTTTCCTATGGAATGTTACCGAGAACGGTAAAGTGGCAAAGAAAGGCGAGCTTAAAAACTTCACATTGCCTGAACTGAAATATGACACAGACAAAGACGTTCGACTGAACATCAGCGTACGCTTGAAGAATAACGCCTCATGGGCTGAAGCGGGATACGAGGTGTGCAACGAACAATTCGCCATCAACGACCGGCTCACTACCGCCTTCAAGGCCAAGAAACTGAAAACCGGCAAACAAGCTGACATCGAGGAGGCAAGGAAGTGGTTTGATCTGGTGCGCCCGCATTTCTTCCGCGCTCCTATGGACAACGACAAAGGCTTCGGCAACTGGATTGCCAAAGACTGGAAAAACAACCGTCTAGACTCTCCTGAAATATCTGTCGTGAAACCTATTGAAACCCAAAGAAACGCCGACGGTACTGTAACCGTGAAAACATCTACCGTATGCAAATACGCCAACGGCAGCATACGTACCGACTATACGTACACGATGGACGCTGAAGGCTCGGTCGATTTCCATGCCGTTTACACTCCGGAAGGCACTCTGCCGCCCCTGCCTTGCATGGGCAACACCTTCGTCCTGCCCCATGAAATGCGCAACTTAAGCTGGTATGGAATGGGACTGCAAGACACATATCCCGACCGTTTGGAAGCCGCCTGCATCGGAAGTTGGAGCAATTCAGTCGACAAGGAATACGTACATTATGCACGGCCGCAAGACTCGGGCAACCACGAACAGACTGCAAGCGTGACAATTACCGACAATAAAGGCCGCGGATGGACCATCACGGCAGAAGGCGGAAAGCCGTTCTCTTTCGCAGCCCTGCCCTACTCTATACGGCAATTATCAACCACTGCGCACGACTGCGACCTGACAATCGAGAACAACGTATATCTCAATATCGACGCGGCCGTCATGGGACTTGGCAACAGCAGTTGCGGCCCCGGTGTGCTAACAAAATACAGCATACCGCAAAAGCCGAACGAACTGCACGTGCGTTTCACAAAAGTAAAATAACAAGCAAGTAAGAATAATTAACGAAGAATGATGAACAAGGGGGGGGTGAAGAACATGATAACCCATGCGATTTTACTTATAACTTTACTCCTTACTCCGTTATTCCTAAACAAAACAGATATGAAAAAGTTATTGATTTCAGCGTTATTACTATCGTCGGCCGTGGCCGGAGCGTACGCCCAAGGCAGCGTCTACACGCAACGCCAATACCTCAGCGGACGCGGGAGCGACGACATGGTGCAGTGGGATTTCTATTGCACCGGCGGCAACAACTCAGGCAAATGGACGAAAATCGGCGTGCCGTCGTGCTGGGAACTGCAGGGATTCGGCACTTACCAGTACGGCATGAAGTTTTACGGTAAGCCCTTCCCTGACGGCATCGCCGACGAGAAAGGCAAATACAAATACGAGTTTACATTGCCTGCCGAGTGGGCTAACCACCACATCGACCTCGTGTTTGAAGGCTCGATGACCGACACCGAAGTCATGATAAACAAGCGTAAGGCCGGCTCGCTGCATCAAGGAGCATTCTACCGTTTCACTTACGACGTTACCGATCGTGTGTTCTTCGGTGACAAGAAAAACTTGCTAGAGGTAACCGTCAGCAAGGAAAGTACAAACAAGGGCGTAAACCTTGCCGAGCGCCGGGCCGACTATTGGAACTTCGGTGGCATATTCCGTCCAGTATTCATCGTATGCAAACCTGCCATAAACATTGAGCGCACGGCCATAGATGCCAAGGCGGACGGCTCGTTCAACGCCTTTGTCCTGCTTAACCACACGCTTGAAGGGGCAAAAGTGCGCACCACGATCAGCGACATGAGCGGCAAGAAAGTGGCCGAGAATACAACCAACGTAAGAGCTGGCAGCGACCGTGCCGACGTGTCTTTCAAAGTAAACAATCCAAGACTGTGGACCGCCGAGACACCTAACCGTTACCAAGTAGCATTCGCATTGATTGATGCCAACGGCAAAACGTTGCACATAGAACAAGATAAGTTCGGTTTCCGTACCATCGAAACCCGCGCAGGCGACGGCCTTTATATCAACGGAAAGAAAGTAAACATACGTGGAGTGAACCGTCACAGTTTCTGGCCGGAGTCAGGCCGAACGCTCAACAAGAAGCTAAACATCGCCGATGTGGAACTTATCAAGAGCATGAACATGAACGCCGTTCGCCTCTCGCACTACCCGGCCGATCCTGACTTCTATGACGCTTGTGACAGTCTCGGTCTCTACGTTATGAGCGAATTAAGCGGATGGCACGGCCACCACGAAACAATCAACGGCCAAAAACTTATCAAGGAGATGGTAACACGCGACGTAAACCATCCATGTGTGATATGGTGGAGCAACGGAAACGAGAAAGGATGGAACACCGAACTTGACGGAGAGTTCCATAAATGGGACATCCAAAAGCGTCCGGTTCTTCATCCGCAAGGCAACTTCGGAGGTTATGAGACGATGCACTACCGCTCTTACGGCGAAAGCGAGGAATACATGCGCAAGCCTGAAATATTCATGCCGACAGAGTTTTTGCACGCCCTTTATGACGGCGGAGCCGGTGCAGGACTTTACGATTACTGGGAACTTATGCGCTCATGGCCGCGCTGCGCCGGCGGATTTATCTGGGCCTACGCTGACGAAGGAGTTGTGCGCACCGACCTTAACAATATGATTGACAACGTAGGTAACTACGGAGCAGACGGCATCGTAGGACCTCATCATGAGAAAGAAGGCAGCTACTATACGGTAAAACAAATCTGGAGCCCGGTACAAGTGTCAATGCCTGAAAACTTCAACGGTACGCTTAACGTTGAGAACCGTTACAACTTCCTCAGCCTTGATAAGTGTAAGTTTGATTATTCTTACGTAAAATATGTCGGTTCAGACACTAAGATTGTGAAAAACGGAACCGTGAACGGAGCAAATATAGCTCCTGACTCTAAAGGAACCATTAACATTCCGACCGCTCCTTCAGAAGCCGACGCTCTCAGTGTAAAAGCTACCGACCAATACGGCGAAGAACTTTTTACTTGGGTGTTCAAACTGAAAAACGCGGAAAATATATATAAAGATAACACAAGAGGCAACCGACCGACGTTCAGCAACAACACAGTTAAGGCTGGGAACGTGACTTATACATTCTCTGCCACTGACGGAACGCTTGCAAGCGTAACTACTTCAAAGGGAGACTATAAGTTCAACGGTGGCCCGAAATTCTTCGCTTACCGTCGCTCCGACAGGTCTTTTGACCAGTTCTACAACCACGATGACCCTGAAGCGGAAAAGAAAAAAACAACTTATACGGAATATGCCGACCAAGGGAAATTCGTCAAACTGACCAGCAAAGACGGTGCGAACGACACCTTGATAGTAACAACTGAATATGCTCTCGGCTCGCTCCAGAACGTAGAATGGCGCATCGCGCCCGATGGCGGGGCACGCCTCGTTTACACATACTGTTTCAACGGCGTGGTGGATCTCATGGGCGTGAAGTTCGATTTACCTGAATCTGATGTAGAAAGCAAACAATGGCTCGGGCACGGACCGTACCGCGTATGGCAGAACCGTCTGCACGGGCCTCAGCTGGGTATATGGGGCAACAACTACAACGACCCTGTTCCGGGCGAAAGTTTCATCTATCCGGAGTTCAAAGGATACTTTGCCGGTGTGCAATGGATGAAGCTCAACACCAAAACCGGTTGCATTACGATACAGCCCGGTACTGATAAAGACTACGTAGGCGTGTTCCAACCACGCGACGGACGCGACCAACTGCTCTACACTTTACCAGAAACGGGCATAAGCCTGATGCAGGTAATCCCATCAGTACGCAACAAGGTGAATACCACCGACCTCAACGGACCGTCAGCCCAACCTGTATGGGCGCACGGAGTGCATGTCGGCGAAGTAACCCTTCATTTTGAATAACCATGAAAAAAATAATGTCATTACTTGTCGCTTGTGCTACATTAGTGCCTGCGACAGCGCAAACTACCATTCAGGAAAACACTCCTGAATGGTACAAACGTTTTATTTCACCAAGCAAGGAAGCCGCCCCTTGGACGTTTTGGTACTGGATGTTCGGCTGCGTTACAGACGAAGGTGTGCGCCTTGACCTCAACGCTATGCACGACGCAGGCATCAAAGGATGTTACCTTATGCCTATTAAAGACGTTAGCGACGGCCCTCAATATAAAGGCACAGCTCGCCAACTGTCGCCAGAATGGTGGAAACGTATCAACACGGCTTTCAACACAGCCGACAGTCTCGGACTGCAAATAGGCATACATTTCTCCGACGGTTTCGCCCTTGGAGGCGGTCCATGGATTACTCCGGAGGAGTCAATGCAGCGCATAGTATGGTCGGACACGATTGTTGACGGCGGCCAGCAGGAAATCACTTTACCACGGCCCGACCACAAACATGGATACTATGAAGACATTGCCACGTTCGCTTATCCCGCCGATTACGCTGATGACAGGAAACCGGAGTCGTCGGTTGAATTCCCGTTCCGCTCCTCGGAACCGTGCGATATCATAATGTCATACGACGAACCTTTCACCTTGCGCAGCGTGGAAGTCATTACCGGAGGCAACAATTATCAAGCCCACAGGTATAAACTGTACGCTTCCGACGACGGCGTTAATTACCGTTTCATCCGTGAGATAAGCCCTGCACGGCAAGGCTGGCAGAACACAGACGCTTACGCCACTTACGCAATACCAGCCACCACGGCGCGTTTCTTTAAATTCCACTGGACTCCCGAGGGAAGCGACCCCGGCTCAGAAGATATGGATGCGGCTAAATGGAAACCAAACTTAAAGGTCGCTAACCTAGTGCTTGGCTCGGAGCCAGTGATTGACGGGTATGAGGGCAAATCGGGAAAGGTATGGCGCGTATCAAAATATTTTCCTATTGCAGACAACGAGTGCGTACCAAAAGACAAGATAATCAACCTTACAGGGAAGCTGATTTCTTCTGATTTTCTTGATAAACCGTTCACAATCAACTTACCAAAAGGCCGCTGGCACATTCTGCGCATAGGTCACACAACGACGGGGCACATCAACGCCACAGGCGGCGGAGGCCGTGGATTGGAATGCGACAAGTTCTCACGCACGGCGATAAAAAAGCAGTTTGACAACTGGTTCGCAAACATTTACCGCCACATCCCGCAAGACATTGCAAAACGTGTGCTTACCAGAATCCACGTTGACAGTTGGGAATGTGGTAGCCAAAACTGGAGCGATAATTTCGCCGACGAGTTCCGCCGCCGCCGCGGTTACGACCTCATGCAGTGGCTTCCGCTTTACGCAGGAGTACCTATCGAGACTTCCGAAAAATCTGAAAAAGTGCTGCGCGACATCCGCCAGACCATCGCCGAACTCATCAATGACATATTCTTCGACGAAGTGGCAACGCTTGGTAAGCAATACGGATGCAAGCTATCTGCTGAATGTGTAGCCCCGACAATGGTGAGCGACGGCCTGCTTCACTACCAGCACGCAGACTATCCTATGGGCGAATTCTGGCTGAACAGCCCTACGCACGACAAACTTAACGACATGCTCGATGCCGTAAGCGGTGCCCACATCTACGGAAAGGACATCATACAGGCTGAAGGATTCACCGAGGTTCGTGGAACATGGGACGAAGATTTGGCTCTGCTCAAGCCCCTGCTCGATAAAAATTACTGTACAGGCATCAATGCGATAGTGTTCCACGTCAATACACATAATCCATGGACAGACCGCGCCCCGGGCATGACGCTTGACGGAATAGGCACGTTCTTACAGCGTGATAACACATGGTGGAGGGAAATGCCAGCATTCACAAGCTACATTTCACGCTGCCAGTCGCTGCTGCAGTACGGCAAACCTGTCATCGACCTTGCCGTGTACACAGGCGACGAGACCCCACGCCGCTCCATTCTGCCAGAACGGCTCATTACATCCCTGCCGGGACTTTTCAGCGAGAAGACAATCAAGCGTGAACAGGAACGCCTCGCCAACGTAGGCCAGCCGCTTGAGGTAAGTCCCGTAAAAGTAACCCATACGGCCAACATGACGAAGGCGGAACATTGGGTTAACCCGCTGCAAGGCTACCGCTACGACTCGTTCAACCACGACGTACTTGGCAAATCGCAGGTTAAGAACGGCAAGCTCGTCACCCCGAATGGAATGGAATACTCGGCTTTGGTTATTCCACAGGCAAGGAAAATGAATCCGGGCCGCATCGTAACGTGCTGGAACACCATTGACTCCATTGCCAGCTGGGGAGTTCCCGTAATAAAAGAAGTATGGAAAGAGGCCGACCTGACCAGTCTTGGCATAAAAAAAGACATTGAGATACCCGAAGGTATTGACTACACCCACCGCGCTGCCAAAGATGCCGACATATACTTCCTCAGCAACCAAACCGGTGGAAGCATAACCTTCTCTCCTGGATTCAGGGCAGAAAGGGCATACAAATATCTTGCCGATGCCGTAACAGGTAAAATATACAAAGCCGCCGAAAGCATAACCCTGCCCGTAGGAGGCTCTATATTCTACATTCTGTCTGACGGCAAAGCACCCGGCGCAACCGAAGAAATAAAGGCGCAAAGCACCACTGTAGCAACGCTTGACAACTGCCAATGGACGATAAAGTATGAGAAAACCGGAAGACAGACCAAGACTAGCGAGCTGACCGACTGGAGCAAATCTGACATCAACGACATCAAATACTATTCGGGACATGCCGACTATACCACAACATTCCGTCTGAAACGCAAGCCTAAAGGCGACATTATGCTCGACCTAGGCAACGTAGCCGACATTGCCACTGTCTATGTGAACGGCAAAAAATGCGGCACGGCGTGGACAGCGCCTTATGCTGTAGACATAACAAAAGCAGTGAAACGCGGACGCAACACCCTGAAAATTGTCGTGGTAAACACATGGGCAAACGCACTGCAAGGTAACGACCTAGGCACGCCTCCGTTTGAAGGCATTTGGACAAATGGCAAATACCGCCGTGCCGAAAAGGAACTTCTGCCCGCAGGACTGCTTGGCCCGGTGAAAATAGTGAACAAACATTAATCGCTTCCAATGAGTTAAGGAGTTATTTAGTCTAGGAGTTAAGACATGTGCGTTTTTGATTATTTAAAAGTCAACAAACAATCATTCTTACTTGTAAAACAAGTGTCTTAATTTTTTAACTACATAACTCCATAACTTACAAAAAAACAAAAATAAAATATGAAAAAACTTACATTCTTATTAACAGCATTGCTCACGGCTACTAGCATGAGTGCAAAGGTAACTCTGCCGAAGATGTTTTCTGACGGCATGGTGATGCAACGCGAAGCCGACGCCAACTTGTGGGGCGAGGCAAAAGCATCATCCACTGTAAAAATAACGACTTCGTGGGACAATAAGACGTACAGTGCGAAAGCCGGAAAAGACGGTAAATGGAAAACTACCGTCAGAACCCCAAAAGCCGGAGGCCCATATAAGATAACCCTGTCTGACGGCGAGCAGACCGTGCTCGACAACATCCTGATAGGCGAACTGTGGATATGCTCAGGTCAGAGTAACATGGAAATGCCGATGAAAGGATTTAAGAACCAGCCCGTAGACGGTGCCGTTGAAGACATATTACACAGCACAGACAACCAACTCCGCCTGTTCACCGTAAAACGCAACAGCAAGTTCGCACCCGTCGACACCGTTAGCGGCAAGTGGAACGAGGCCGTTCCTGCTTCCATCCGCGATTTCAGTGCCACGGCTTACTATTTCGGCCGCGAGCTGCGCCGCTTACTCGGCGTGCCCGTAGGGCTTATCGTCACTTCATGGGGTGGTTCTGCGTGCGAGGCTTGGATGAAGGCCGACTGGCTGAAAGCATTTCCCGACGCAAAGATTCCCGCTTCACAGGAAGACATAAAATCGAAAAACCGCACTCCTACCGTACTCTACAACGGTATGCTCCACCCTTTGATAGGCGTCACAATGCGCGGTGTCATCTGGTATCAGGGTGAAGACAACGTGCCCCGTTACAAGACTTACGCCGACATGATGGCAACAATGGTACGCGGATGGCGCGCCGAATGGGGACAGGGCGACTTCCCGTTCTATTTCTGCCAGATAGCTCCTTACGACTACAGCATTATCAACTACACAGTAAACAGTGCCTTGCTCCGCGAGCAGCAGTCAAAAGCAGAACTGATGATTTCTAACTCCGGCATGGCCGTTCTTATGGACGCAGGACTTGAATACGGCATACATCCGCGCAAAAAGCACCTTGCCGGACTGCGTCTTGCGTTGCTCGCGCTGAAAAACACATACGGTATTGAAGGAATTACTGCCGAAAGCCCGTACTACAAAGAGGTTAAGTTTCAAGGCGACACGGCTGTTGTCAGCTTTGAACGCGCCGGTATGTGGGTTTACGGCCGCAACGGTCTGAAGAGCGACTTGTTCGAGATTGCAGGCGAAGATCGCGTGTTCCATCCGGCGAAGGCGTGGATTGAGCGCAGCAAGGTTTACGTAAAAAGCGACGCCGTGAAACACCCCGTAGCCGTACGCTATGCCTTCAAAGACTGGGCCGACGGCGACCTGTACTGCGACGGACTGCCGGTAAGCTCGTTCCGCACGGACAACTGGGATGAATGAATTTACACGAAATCTTAAAACTAAAAGTGAAAAATCCATTTGCTTGAATTTATCAGCAAATGGATTTTTCACTTTTTCATATCCCCATTTCAATCACGGTAAATACAATGATTTTCACCAATCCCAGCCGATAATCATCCGCAAAAGCAGTCCTATCCGTTTTTCATGGATGTATTTTTCCGACAGTATTCCGACGGCGTAATGCCTTCCATTTTCTTGAACATACGGCTGAAGTGCTGCGAATACTCAAATCCAAGTTCGTAAGCCACTTGTGCGATGCCCTTCCCACCAGCAAGCCCGTTCTTAGCCAACCTGATGACATACTTACGTATATGGTCGCCCGCCGTGTCACCGGTCATCTTCTTAAACATATCGCCGAAATAATTTGACGACATACACAACTTGTCCGCGCAATATTGCACGGTAGGCAGTCCAAGGCTCAGTTGCAGTTTGTCTTCATAATAATTCATAAGCAGACTGTTGAACCTTGCAAGTATATTTGAGTTTTCCAACTTACGGGTGACAAACTGCCGATTATAGAAACGCAGGCAGTAGTTCAGTACCAATTCGATGTACCCAACGATGATATCGTCCTGCAGCCCGTCATGCTTCTTTTGTAATTCCTCGCGTATCTGTCGCATCAGCAATGCCAGCACGTCATGTTCCTCATCGGTCATGTGGAGGGCTTCGTTTACTCGGTAATCAAAAAAAGTGTAATTTTTAATCGACTTCTCCAGTGGTGTACCATGCAGCAGGTCGGGATGAAAAAGCAACGCCCACCCCGTCAGCGCCACCCGTTCGCCATTGTCTTCCTTACCTCCCACTTGTCCCGGAGCCACACATATTACAGTACCTTTCTTATAGTCGTATTTTCCACATCCATAGGCAAGGTCTATATCCGCCTCGTCATGGAAAAAGATACCGTAAACGCCGTAATTATTCAAGCTGTGACAGATCGGGGACACTTCGGCATAGTCGATGACGCAGACCAACGGATGCGGACTTACGTAACCAACATAGCCGCAGTAATCGTCAACATCCTTTATTTTCAAAATCTTCGACATATTACCTCCAAATCCTTATGCATACGCAAAGATAAAGAAAACCATGCGAATATACCGTCACGGCACACCAAAATCAGTAAAAACGGTACAAACCGCCAACTTTTCGATACGCAGGACAATATAAAAGCTGGTAACTTTGCATCATAAAACAAAATAAGACAATGAAAATAAACGAACAAATTGACATCCCCGCAGGACTGTATGAAGACGAGGTTGTCAACTTTCTTGCCGACCGCTACCATACAACCGTTGATAGAATCGTGCAATGCTTTCTTATACAAGAAGGAGCCATCACGCAACATGAAAGCTACGGAAAAATGATAACCTTGACGGAAAACGAAATGGAAATACTGCGTGGGCTGAGCAAGCAGGATGCAAGGCACACCCAAGAACACCATGAAAGAACCAGCCTGACAGAACCGGCGACAAAAGAAACTGGCATAGACTCACGCTGTTTGCGGGACATTCCGATTGTTTAATAAAAAAGGCAACAAAATGAAAAAACTTGCAGCAACAGGCTTGTGGCTTACTTTCGGATGCTTATCCACAGGCGCACAGGCGATTGATGTACACACGCACATCGTCATACCTGAATACATTGAAATGCTGAAAGCGCACGGAGCGGAATTAGAAGAAACATTTCCGTTACCTGAATGGAACACAGAACGCCATGTAACATTCATGGATAGTGCCGGCATCAGCACCTCCATACTGACAATGCCCGCCCCGCAACCTTATTATGGAGATACTGATGAAAGCCGCCGCTGCGTCCGCATGGTAAACGAAGCCTCGGCCGAAGTGAAGCGTCTTTACCAAGGGCGCTTCCTGTTCTGTGCCGCATTGCCTTTACCCGACGTGAACGCCGCAATCCGTGAAGCAATCTATGCTCTCGACACGTTGAAAGCCGACGGCATAAAACTGGCCACTAACAGCCGTGGACAATACTTGGGCGACAAGGAACTTGACCCCTTGATGAAAGTCCTGAACAAGCGTCACGCCGTCATCATCATCCATCCGCACCGCCCTACGCCATATCCAAGAAGCACAGTATCGGTTACGCCGTTGGCAATGTACGAATATCCGGCTGAGACCACACGTGCCGTAGTGAACATGTTGGCAAGGAACGTATTGGTACGTTACCCTAACCTAAAAATAATCGTGCCACATTGCGGTTCTTTCTTGCCGTTGGCGTTGCCACGCATGAAATCCATTCTTCCGGCTATGGTGGAGCATGGATATATGCAACCGATAGACTGGGAAGGCAACCTGTCACGTCTCTATTATGATTTGGCGGGCTGTCCTACTATCGAAGTCCTGCGCTCGCTGCTCACCATCACCACACCCGACCATATCCTTTACGGATCAGACTATCCATATATGCCCGACAATGTGCTGAAATCAAACATGCAACGGCTTAAGCAAACCCTTGCCGCCGACGAGAAGCTTTCGCCTTACACAGAACAAATATTATGGAAGAACGCCGAAAGGCTGTTCGGCAAATAATCTTGCGACATACGGCCGGGACACATAGGCTTACGCGCCATTGCAGAGCCGTCAACCGTCTGAAAAACATTAAATCAAACAAACTTGTAAAATATGAAAAAGAACATCGGAGCCACATTGGCATTGTATCCCACGCCAGTAACTGTAGTGGGCACTGTAGCTGACGGACGTGTAAACTGGATGCTCGCCGCCCACGTGGGCATCATCGGTCACGACCGCATAATGCTCAGCCTGTTTAAGAAACATTACACTAACGCCGGCGTGAAGCAATCGCGCAGGGTATCGGTCAGCATGGTATGCGAAACTATGCTCACCAAGGCCGACTACGTTGGCTGCGTAAGCGGGTCGAAAACAGACAAGTCAGGCGTGTTCGCCTTCCATACTGGCGAAAGCGGCACTCCTGTAATCGACGAAAGCCCACTGGTAATGGAGTGTGAGGTAACTGACAATTACGAGACCGACACCTTCGACAACTTCATCTGTAAAATCATCAACACATACGTTGACGAAAACTACCTTAACGATAAGGGCAAGCCCGACTACAACCTACTGAAGCCCGTGCTGTTCGAGATGCCCAACTACACCTACTTGCGCACAGGCGATGTCATTGGTAAGTGTACTACTTTCGGCCGGAATTATAAGACGGAAGAAAAGTTATGAAAACATGACGATCAGTTACCAAGTCCTGCGTCGGACGGTCTTGCCAAGCAAAAAGCCGCCGCCCCGGCGCGAATAACCATAGCATGGTTGCCGACACAAGACCTTGTTTTTTGACACATTCATAACATATTGAGAACCAAATACATACCGGCGACGTTGCAAAAGGATACGTTTCGCAAGCTAAAACGCGCCCTTTCACAACGCAAAAGACGACCTTTTGCATGGCGAAAAGCCGTCTTTTGCAAACCCGAAAAAATGATACGGAAATACGAACATTAAAAAATAAAGACAAAAGACATGAAAAAACTATTGACATCCATCATCCTCGCCACGGCCAGCATGATGCCAGCCACGGCGCAACAGCACGACAAACAGGCTTATGAAAAAAGCGAAAAGCTGGTGCGCTTGGCGAAAATCACCGTCAACCCGGAACACATTGACGAGTACAACGCTTACCTGAAGGAAGGCGCCGAGGCGGCCATGCGCCTAGAACCGGGCGTGCTTATGATTTACGCCATTGCCGAAAAAGACGCTCCGCATAAAGTTACGATAGTCGAAATCTACGCCGACCGTGCCGCATACGAGAGCCACCTGAAAACCGCTCATTTCCTAAAATACAAGCATGGGACACTCGACATGGTGGAAGACCTGCAGCTTATCGACGTAAAACCATTGTTTTGAACTGGCTAATTTTCGTAAACAAGAAAAAAAGAAACAAAACCTTGTTACGTTGTCGTCTTGCCGCCTATATGCTTATACACTAAAAAATAACCTTAGTTTTTTGTATATTCTGCTTTGTTTTCCGTTCGCGCGTCATGCCGAACGGATTTTTTTCGTATCTTTGTGCCTATTAGGCACATACCGCAAAAAGAAGTATTGCCGTACATGAAAACCCATTCTAAACACAATCTGTCAACTATACAACAATGAAAAACCTTTACCGTGACCGGTTAAACCGTACTTTTAAGTTTTCAGCCACAGGCTTGTTCGCATTTTCATTCGCACTGATAACCGCGTTGGCGGCCATACCGGCAGCCGCCGGCGACTACGTGCCAAGCGACTACGTATGGACGTCGCCGAGCCAGAACTCGGCCGGTTCGATGCCTTGCGGCGGCCACGACGTGGGCATGAACGTGTGGGTTGAGGACGGCGACGTGATGTTCTATGTAGCGCGCAGCGGCATGTTCGACGAGAACAACACGCTGCTGAAAGCCGGACGCTTCCGCCTCAGTCTTGCGTCAGACCCGTTTCGAGGCGGCGACGGCACATTCAGCCAGACCCTGCGGCTCAGCGACGGCGCGGTTTACGTCAAAGGCGGTGACGCCGAAGTGCGTATTTGGGCCGATGTCCATACCTCCGCGGTATTCATGGAGATAACGTCTAAGACGAAGACCGATGCCATTCTTAGCTATGAGAACTGGCGATACAAAGACCGCCCGGTTACAAAAGCCGAGTGCCAACAGTGCTCTTACAAGTGGGTGTTGCCAAAAGACTGCACCACGTTTGCCGACTCGATACGCGCCGACGGCTCACGGCTCGACTTCTGGCACAAGAACCGCCAAGAGACTGTTTTCGACTTCACTGTAAACCGCGAACAGCTTGACGACATAAAACAACAGCTATACAACCCCATCGGCGGGCTGCGCTTCGGCGGCAGGATGTCGGCTCCCGACTTCAAGTTCAATGGCACAAAAGACGGAGTCTATGCCTCCACAGATTACCGCGCATGGCTGTTCAAAGCCTCGGGATTACGCAAAAGCACCGTATCATTCGTACTTTACACCGGTGACAACGTTCCTGAAGCGCCTTCGGCGAAAGTGTCAAGAAAACGCAGCGCAGAGTGGTGGCACGCCTATTGGCAACGGAGCTACATACAAACAGCCACCTCAAACTCCCCCAGCAGTGGAGCTATCGGGCGCGCCGTACGCAACTATGAGCTGTTCCGCTACATGCTCGGATGCAACGCTTACGGCCAGTGGCCTACTAAATTCAACGGTTCCCTGTTCACTTTCGACCCCGTTTACGTCGACCCTAAGACACCATTCACTCCCGATTACCGCAAATGGGGCGGCGGCACCATGACCGCACAGAACCAGCGTTTGGTGTATTGGCCGATGCTAAAGAGCGGCGACACCGACATGATGGCTTCTCAATTTGACACTTACCTGCGCCTCTTGCCCACCGCCGTAGCGCGCACCAAGCATTACTGGGGGCACGGCGGAGCATCATTCTGCGAACAGATAGAGAACTTCGGACTGCCTAATCCCGCCGAATACGGCAAGCATAAGCCCGGCGACGACCCCGGAATGGAGCGCAATGCATGGCTGGAATACCAGTGGGACACCGTGCTGGAGTTCTGCTCGATGATACTTCAAGCCCATTTCTACGCAGGGATGGACATCACGAAGTATGAACCCCTCATCACACTGAGCCTCCAATTCTTCGACGAACATTACCAGATGCTAGCCAAACAGCGTGGAGTAAAGGCTTTGGACGGCGACGGAAAACTGATACTCTACCCCTCGTCCGGTTGCGAAACGTACAAGATGGCATACAATCCGTCAAGCGTCGTGGCTGCGCTGAAAGTCGTTACGGAGCAATTTGAGAAATATAAGGCGATGAAAGGAAATACCAACTTTTCAGCGTATGCGATTGATTCGACTTTCAAGAACAGGCTGCCCGAAATACCCCTGCGCACCGTCGGCGGCGACACATGCATCGCCCCGGCCGTTGTATGGGCGCGCATACAGAACGTGGAGACACCGCAGCTCTACCCGGTTTTCCCGTGGCGCGTGTACGGCTTGGGACGCGGCGGCCTCGACATCGCCCGCAACACATACCAGAATGATCCGCACGCGCTGAAGATGCGCACGCATATCGGTTGGAAACAAGACAACATCTGGGCCGCATGTCTCGGCCTGACAGACGAGGCCGTGCGGCTGAACATGGCAAAACTTGCCGACGGCCCTTACCGTTTTCCCGCCTTCTGGGACCCCGGCTACGACTGGGCGCCAGACTGTAACCGGGGCGGCGGAGCCATGATCGGCCTTCAGGAGATGCTCCTACAGGAAACTCCCGACGGCGAACCACTAATCTTCCCCGCATGGCCGAAGGATGTGGACGCACGCTTCAGGCTGCATGCCACAGGCGGAAGAATCGTCGATGCCGAGATAAAAGACGGCAAGGTAAAATCTAACATTATAGTCGAATGTAAATAAAACAAACCAAACAATATGAAATTAAAAACCTATTTAACCGCCATTATAGCTTTTGCCGCTGTAAGCGCAAGCGCCAAACTGACGGTGACACGCCTGACTTGCAACTACCAAGGCGACCCTGCCGCACCCGAAAGCGGCTGCCTCAACGACATGGCCGTAACCGAAGGCGACATCCGCTTAGGCTGGCAGATGACGGCAACGGCCAACGGCGAGAGCCAGTCGGCTTACGAAATAACCATACGCGAGAACGTTACCGACAAGCAGGTGTACAACTCGGGCAAGGTAAACTCCAGCCAAAGCCAGCTTATAAACGTACCTTCGCTGAAGCCGAACAGACACGGATACTATTGGCAGGTACGTGTATGGAATGACAAAGGCGAGCCTTCCGACCTCAGCGGGAAGCAAAAAATCCGTGTTGTTCCGGCTAAAATAGACGCTTATTGGATAGGAGCGATAACACGTAAGGCTGCCAACATACCCGACGGACGTTTCCCTAACACAGTCTTCAAGAAAGATTCCTTCAAGACGAAATGGGCTAACGTAGACACGCTTTCAACAAAAAGCATCATCCTAAGGAAAGAGTTTGACGCCGGACGGAAGCAAATAACCGATGCCGTGCTTTACGTCAGCGGCATGGGGCACTACAAACTGAGCATCAACGGCTTCGGGGTCGGCAACTCTGAGTTCGCCCCCGTGTGGAGCGAATACGACAAAACGGTGTACTATAACGTCTTCGACGTCACACAGCTCATCGCCACCGGCGGTAACGCCGTGAGCGTATTGCTGGGCAACGGAATGTTCAACGTGCAGCGCATGGGCCGCTACAGCAAGCTGCAGACCAGCTTCGGGCCGCCACAGATGATACTACGCTTGGAAATAAACTATGCCGACGGAACGCAACAGGTGGTCAAGAGCGGCGGCGACTGGAAGTATTCGCTCAGTCCTATAACATTCAACAGCATCTACGGCGGCGAGTCGTATGATGCCCGCTTGGAGCAGACGGGGTGCGACAGGGCCGGCTTTGACGATTCACGCTGGCGCAATGCGGTACTGACAGAGGGACCGAAAGGCAGGCTTACACCGCAGACCGTGCAGCCGGTGCGCGTCATGGAGCGTTACGGAATAAAATCGTGGAAAGCCATACCGGCCGACTCTCTAGCCGCCGCAAGCAAGGCAACGAAGCGCGATGTGCATCCATCGGCATTCGTAGCGGACATGGGACAGAACCTCGCCGGCTTCCCCGAAATAACGGTCAGCGGCAAACGAGGGCAAAAAGTTACGTTGCTCGTAGCCGAAAAGCTCACAAGGCAAGGCGCGTGCGACCAGCGCCAAACCGGCCGGCAGCATTATTACGAATACACGCTGAAGGGCGACGGGCAAGAGACATGGCATCCGCACTTCTCTTATTACGGCTTCCGCTACATACAGGTTGAGGGCGCCGTGCTCGAAGGACAGCCCAACCCTGACTGCCTGCCCGTACTGAAAAAGCTCAACAGCTGCTTCATTTACAACTCGGCCGAGGAGGTGTCATCATTTGAATGTTCAAATCCGCTGTTCACACAGACCCACCGTCTCATCGAAAGAGCGGAACGCAGCAACATGCAGAGCGTGCTGTCAGACTGCCCGCACCGCGAGAAACTGGGTTGGCTTGAGCAAGACCACCTGTGCGGACCGAGCCTGCTTTACAACTATGACATGACTCGTTACGCCCCAAAAGTAATCCGCGACATAACCGACACGCAGAAGCAGAACGGCATGGTGCCCACCACCGCCCCGCAATACATTTCGTTCGGCAACCTGTTTGACGACTCTCCTGAATGGGGCAGCACACTCATCATCCTGCCTTTCATGTATTACGACCAGTACGGCGACAGCACCTTGATAACACGCAACTACGAACCAATGCGCCGATACGTCGATTACCTTACGTCACGCGCCGATAACGGCATAGTAAGCCACGGCCTCGGCGACTGGTACGACTACGGTCCGTGGCGCGCGGGCTTCTCGAAGAACACTCCCGTACCACTCGTTGCGACGGCCCATTACATATTCGACCTGCAACTGATAACACGCGCCGCCGAAATGACAGGCCGCAAGGCTGACGTAAAGAAGTATTCAGCCATGCTTGAATACGTCACCGACGCCTTTAACCGTGAGTTCTACAAGCCCGACTCCTGCACATACGGCACAGGCAGCCAGACATCAAACGCCCTACCCCTTTACCTCGAACTGACAGGCGAGAACAAACAGTCAGTGATGCAAAGCCTCATCAATGACATTAAGGAACACGGCAACCGGCTGACAACGGGCGACGTAGGCAACCGTTACCTGTTCCAAACGCTTGCGCTGAACGGGCAGAACGAATTGCTCTATACCATGCTCAACCATTATGAAACGCCGGGTTACGGATTCCAGCTGCGCCACGGAGCGACGACGCTGACCGAGCAATGGGACCCCAACCAAGGCTCATCGCTCAATCACTTCATGATGGGACAGATTGACGAATGGCTGTTCAAGACACTCGCCGGCATACAAAACCAGCCCGGCACGCACGGCCTGCGCCACCTGCTCATTGCCCCGACGCTCGTAGGCGACCTGCAATACGTCAAGGCATCGACAGCCTCGCTTTACGGCAAAATAAGCGTTGACTGCACCCGCACACAACTCACCGTAGAAATTCCCGTAGGTAGTGACGCCGTAATCGTATTGCCGAACGGAGAGCGAAAACAAGTGGGCAGCGGGCATCATACATTCAGTTTCTAACAGCAAGAATACCATCTATATAACAAACTGAGTTTCAGTACGTTACAAAAGGCCACCTTTCGCAATGCGAAAAGTGGCCTTTTAGCGTGCGAAAGACGGCCTTTTGCGCTGCCGTTTGCCGTCTTTCGCAAATCATCCGCAGTCCGGGTGAACAGCCTATCCTGTCAATACACCCGCTGCCAGTGCCGTTTCGGCGTATCGGCAAAGTGTTATTTTTTCTTAATTGGTTTCGCTTTATCAGGTTACTTGCTGCATAAAACTTAATTTATTTTGCCGTTTGCCGTTAATTCTTTACCTTTGTATTTGTTTCACGTGCCGTTGGCGCGTGCATGGATTTTTGTCGGCGGCGTTTCCGCCGCCGTATGTCAGATAATAAAAATATTCGAAATATGAGAAAGGCAGCGGCAACATTACTTGCAATTTTTTTGCTTTTGCCGGCCATAGCCATGGCCGACGGCTATTCGGATTTATGGAAAAAGGCGGATGACGCGGCAAAGAAAGACCTGCCAAAGACGCAGATAGCACTGTTACAGAATATCGCCGACAAGGCCGCCAAGGAAAAGGCTTACGGCCAGATGCTGAAGGCTGAGTGGCAGATGATGTACGTGTGGAGCACAATTTCGCCAGACTCGTTGGCTCCTCAGATTGCGCGCCTTGAGCGCAAGGCTGCCGCTTTTGAGGCCACCGACCCCGCTTTGGCCGCTGTCTGCTACGCCGCGCTTGGCAAATCGTGCGCATGGCGGCGGGTCAGCCGCAGCGAGGGCGACTCCCTGATGCGGGCTTATTTCAAGAAAGCGATGGCCAATCCGGGCTTGCTTGCGCAGAAGAAAGCGGGCGACTACAGCCCGTTCACCGTCGAGGGGCGCAATGCCTCACTGTTCGGCGGCGACCTGTTGAGCCTTATCGGCTATACCGCCAAGGATTACAAGGCGATGCACGACTATTACTCTACCACCCAGAACCGCACCGCGACGATGCTTACCGCCCTCGACATGGTGAAGCAGCAGGCCGAGGAAAGCGGCGACATACGCGTGTGGGAGCTTGAAGGCTCACGTTACGTGGCCTCGCTCGACTCGCTCATCAGCCTTTACGGCGACCTTGAGGCGTGCGGCGAAGTGGCCATTGCACGTTACGTTTTCTACAGCAGTTGCCGTGATACCGACGCTGGGCAATGCGTCAAGCTGATAAACGAATACCTCGCCCGCTGGGGCGCTTGGCCGCGCATGGCGCAGTTGCGCAACTCACTTGCGCAGCTTACCAACCCGCAGTTTGACGCCTTTGAGATGCCAAGCGTAGTGTTGCCGGGCAAGCCATTCACCGTAAAGCTCAACGTGCGCAACATCGGGAAGCTGACTTTTACGCTGACGCGGCTCAACACCGACGGCGGCGAGCAACGCTCCCCGAATAACAATAATGACTTGAAAAAACTGAAGGCGCTGGCCGTAAGTGGCACGAAGCAGACCTTCACGCGCGTTTACACCGGCCATAAGGACTACGAGACGGTTGACGATTCGCTCCTCGTAGGCGGCCTGCCAGTGGGCGTTTACCTGCTGGAGATGACGGCGGACAAGAAAGGCATCGACACCGACCGCGCGCTGCTGTATGTCACCGATTTATGTGTCGTCCACCAGAAACTGCCCGACAACAAGCTGCGTGTGGCCGTGTTGAATGGCACTACAGGGCAGCCCGTGCCCGGAGCGAAACTGTATGTGTGGAAAAATAACGGAAAGAAGCGCGTCGTTACGTGCGGTACCGACGGCGAGACTGTACTCGATTACATAGACTTGAACGACTCGTACCTGCGCGCCAGCATGCCTGCCGACAACGCCATGCCGCCAATGGCCGCGTGGAACAGCTTCGGCTGGTATGATGCCGACAACGACCGCACGGCCGCTTCGCTATATACCGACCGCAAGATTTACCGCCCCGGGCAGACAGTCCATGTGGCTTTGGTGCTCCGCAAGATTGAAGACCTTGCGCAAAAGGCCGTCGGCGGCAAGAGCGTAAAGCTGACTTTGAGGGATGCCAACTATAAGGTGGTGGCTGAAAAAGATGTCGCAACCGACGCTTACGGCACGGCCTCGGCCGACTTCGTGTTGCCTTCAGGCGGGCTGACAGGCCATTTTTCAATAAGGACAAGCACAGAGTTGGGTGGCGCGGTGTCGTTCCGCGTAGAGGAATACAAGCGCCCCACGTTCGCTGTTGAGTTCGACAAGGTAACCGAAAAATACGAAAATGGCGACACATTGACCGTTACCGGCCGTGCCAAGGCATACTCGGGCGTGCCCGTTCAGGGTGCGAAAGTGAAATACACAGTGCGCCGCAGGCAGGCCGTGTGGTGGCGTTTCACATGGGAGGGTGCCAATGTGAGCGAGCCCGACAACGGTCTTTTGGCGCAGGGTGAGGCCGTTACCGACGGCTCTGGAGAGTTCAAGATAAGTATGCCCATGCAGCTTCCCGTATGGTTTGAAGGCTGCGGCTTTACAAAGAATGAGTATTACCGCATAGCCCGTTTCTATAATATCACGGCCGAAGCCGACGTTACCGACCAAGCCGGCGAGACCCGTTCGGGCGAACTGTCGCTGCCTTTGGGCAGCAAGCCCACGTCGCTCAGTTGCGACATTCCCGACAAGACGTTGCGCGACAGCCTGAAAACAATAACCTTTACGCTGAAAAACTCGACCGGTAACAACATTCCCGGCGACATCACTTATACAGTAAGCGGCGTTGACGGCACGTTTACCGCCAAGGCAAACGCAGCCGCCGACGTTACGTGGAACACGCTGGCGCAGCTCAAGTCGGGCCGCCATACGCTCACGGCGGTGTGCGGCAGTGATACCATCAACCGTGATTTCACGGTGTTCAGCTATGAAGATGCCGCGCCGTGCGTCACCACTCCCGACTGGTTTTACGTCTCCGGCGACGAGTTTCCGCGTGACGGCGGGCCTGTTTACTTGCAGTTCGGCTCGTCGGATGCCGACGTGCATGTGCTCTACACGGTCATTTCGGGCGACAAACTGCTGAAAAGCGGCACGCTTGAGCTTAACGGCGAAGTGACGACTCGCAAGCTCTCGTACAAGGAAGAATACGGTACCGGCCTGCTGATCAACCTTGTTTGGGTTAAGGACGGCAAGGCTTATAGTCACAATGTAGGCGTAAAGAAACCATTGCCTGACAAGCGTCTCATAGTAAAATGGGGCACTTTCCGCGACCGTTTGACGCCGGGGCAGAAGGAGGAGTGGACACTCAGTGTGGCGAAACCCGACGGAACGCCCGCCGACGCGCAGCTTCTTGCCACGATGTATGATGCCTCGCTCGACCAGATTGACCAGCTGTCGTGGTGGTTCCCGTCGTATATGTCGGTGTCGTTGCCTTACGCCCGTTGGGAATGTTCCGACTATATGGGGTGGATGCAACTGTTTGGGGCGGCAGAATTGAAGCCGGCCTACGTGCCCGTTCTCGACTTCGGGCGCATCGACATAGAGCCGTCGATAATCATGATAAGGGGCACAGTGCTCGCCTCTCGTGACGAGTTGGCCTATCCGTCATCATCTACTAGGAGCCTGACGGGAAGCGTCAAGCGCATGAACGCCAAGTTTACGGCACCTGTTATTAAGAAAGACGTCGCCGTGCAAGAGGCGGCATCGGTGTCAAATGCCGATATGAGTGTCAAATCTTTAAGCAAAGTTGTCACCGCGAACAACGCCGGTGGAGGCAGCGAAGGCGGCGGTGCGGCCTCCAATGTGCAGCTTCGCGAGAACCTTAACGAGACCGCTTTCTTCTATCCCGCGCTGCAAACGGACAGCACGGGCAACGTTTCGGTTAAGTTTACGCTGCCCGAAAGCGTTACGACATGGCGCTTCATGGGCTTCGCACACGACAAGGAGATGAACAACGGAACGGTAGATGCCAAGGCCGTTGCCAGCAAGAAAGTAATGATACAGCCTAACATGCCGCGCTTTGTGCGCGTGGGCGACCGCACTACCATCACCGCCCGGATATTCAATACGTCGGAAAACACCGTAAAGGGTAAGGCCATTATGCAGATGGTAGACCCTGAAACGGAAAAGGTTGTAATTGAAGTTAAAAAGAATTTTGAGGTCGACGCCGACTCTACAGGCAGCGTTTCGTTCGGTTATTACCCCGACAGCAACCGCCCGTTGCTCATCTGTAAGGTGTTTGCCGAGGGCAAGGACTTCAGCGACGGCGAGCAACACTACCTGCCGGTGCTGCCAGACATGGAGCTTGTAACCAACACCGTGCCGTTCACAATGCACGAGGCGGGAACCAAAACCATAGAGCTGAAACCGCTGTTCCCCGAAGGCGGACGCGACAAAAAGCTGACAGTGGAGTTTACCAACAATCCCGCTTGGCTGATGATACAGACTTTACCCTACGTCTGCAACGCCAAGGAAGACAACGCCATAAGCCTAGCCACGGCATATTACGCCAACAGCATAAGCGCATATCTTATGAAACAGTCGCCACGGATACGCTCAGTATTCGAGCAATGGAAGCGCGAAGCCGGGCAGGGGAGCCTGATAAGTAGTCTAAGTAAGAACCAAGAGTTGAAAAACATGGTAATAGACGAGACACCGTGGGTGGCCGACGCTGACCGTGAGAGCGACCAAAAGCGGTTGCTGGCCAACTATTTCGACGAGTCGACACTGGCCAATAATCTTGCGACAACGCTCGACAAGCTGCGCAAACTGCAAAACGCAAAGGACGGTTCGTGGAGCTGGTGGCCGGGCATGGGCTACGGTTCGTTCACGCTTACGGCCACTGTTACTGAGACGTTGACGCGCCTCAACAGAATGACCGGCGTGCAGGCCGACACCAAGGCAATGATAAACAGCGCAATGAAGTTCCTCGGAAAGAAAGTGGTTGAGAACGTTGAGGAAGTAAAAAAGTGGCGTAAGGAAGGCCGACCGTACATCGTAAGCTGGGACAACGCCGTACATTATTTATATATATGCGCGTTAAGCGGCTGGAAACAGACGGCCGAGGAGGCTGCAGCCACCGACTACGTGATGGCCGACATAAAGAAAAACAACACGGGACTGAACCTTTACAACAAGGCAGTGATGGCCGTCGTGCTGGCGGAATACGGCGAAAAGAGCCTTGCCGGGGATTACGTTAAGAGCCTTGACGAATACACCGTGGAGACCGAGGAAGCTGGACGTTATTACGATACGCCGCGCGCGGGCTACAGCTGGTTCGACTATCGCATACCGACTCAGGTCAGGGCAATAGAAGCAATGGAACTGATTGACGCACAAGGTTACGCCGACACAATAGAAAAAATGAAGCGTTGGCTGCTCATGCAGAAGCGTGTGCAGGGCTGGGACACTCCGCTCAACACAGTGAACGCCGTTTACACATTCCTCAACGGCAATGCTTCTGTGCTTGAAAACAAGGCTCAAGCCACTCTCGCGGTTGACGGCGAACAGCTTGATTTCCCGACAATTACGGCCGGTCTTGGCTACGTCAAGACGACGATTAAATATGACAAGGGTAACACATTGACTGTCAATAAGTTGCAAAAGGCCACCTCTTGGGGCGCAATATACGGCCAATCGCTTTGCAAAACGCCGTCAATCGCAAGCTCATTTGCGGCCTTTCGCGTGACGAGGGAAATCATTGGCCCTGACGGCCGTCAGACAACGGCGTTGAAAGTGGGCGACAGGGTGAAAGTGCGTCTTACCATTCAGGCCGACAGGGACTATGACTACGTGCAGGTAAAAGACAAGCGTGCCGCCTGCATGGAACCTGTAGGGCAGCTCAGCGGCTACCGCCTCGGCTATTATTGCGCGCCGAAAGACAATGCTACATATTACTATTTCGACCGTCTGCCGAAAGGAACTCACGTAATCGAGACTGAATATTACATCGACCGCGAAGGCCGCTATGAGACAGGTACTTGCACGGCCGAGTGCGCTTACGCTCCGGAATATTCGGCAAGAGCGGCATCGACCACCATTGAAGTAAAATAAATTAGATTATGAAAAAAAATACGATACTGGCAGTAATGCTGGCCTTCGCCGCACTGGACGCGCAAGCGCAGCGCATATCGGCAAAGCACGAGGTGATAGATTGTGGCAACGTTATGTATGAAACGCCCGTCACAGCGAAGTTTGAACTGCGCAACAAGGGCAACGACTTGGTGATAGACACCGTGCGTACAAGTTGCGACTGCGTGGTGGCCGACTATCCGAAAGGCACTATAGCCAAGGGCGACAACTTTACGGTAGAGGTGACTTTCGACGCCCGCCAGTTAGGACATTTCTATAAAGAGGCGGCCATTTACAGCAATGCTTCCGACAAACCGTTTTACCTTACGATGCAGGGTGTCGTTGTAGACCATCTGACCGACTATACCGGCGTTTACGATTTTACGCTCGGCAAGGTGCGCGCGGATAAGAACAACATTGAGTTTGACGACGTAAATCTCGGCGAGACACCAATGCAGAAAATACATTTCATCAACAATGGAAGCGAAAGTGTGGCTCCTGTTGTTATGCACCTGCCTAACTACTTGACGGCCACCGTGTCGCCGACAACCGTCGCCCCCGGCCATACGGGCGTGGCAACAATAACCCTCAACTCGACAAAGCTGCGCAGTTACGGCCTTACGCAGTCATCGGTTTACCTCGGAATGTATCCCGGAGACAAGGTGAGCGATGACAAAGAAATATCAATCTCGGCCGTGCTGCTGCCCGAATTCAGGAACATGTCGGAGACCCAGCGGCGCAACGCGCCCGTAATGAAATTGTCAACGGAGACCCTCGACCTCGGCTCTTTTGACGGAAAAGCCGACAAGAGCGGAACAATCATCATCGAAAACCAAGGGCACAGCAGGCTCAACATCAGTTCGATGCAGATGTTTACGACAGGATTGAAAGTGCGGCTGAACAAGTCACGGCTTGACCCGGGCGAGTCGGCAAAACTGAAAATAACGGCTTACAGGAAGCAGTTGAAGAATGCGCGAAGCAAACCGCGCGTGCTGATTATAACCAATGACCCTAACAAGTCGAAGGTCGTTATACACGTAAAAGTAAAATAAGAAGCATTATGGAACATCCTGAAAACAGCAAAGAATACAAAGGTTTGACAGTAAACTCCGGCATAGAGCAGCCTTCAATCATCAACCCTAACCTAAAACGCGGGCGTTTCAAGCGGCGCGAGTTGTCGGTGAACGACATGGTTGACGGCATACTGAAAGGCAATGTCACCATCCTGAGCCAAGCCGTCACACTGATAGAGAGCGTGAATCCCGACCATCAGGCAAAGGCTCAGGAAGTAATAGAGAAATGTCTGCCATATAGCGGAAGCTCGTTGCGCATCGGCATAAGCGGCGTGCCGGGCGCAGGAAAGAGCACTTCTATCGACCAGTTCGGCATACATGTGCTTGAACGCAGCGGCGGCAAGTTGGCCGTCTTGGCCATAGACCCCAGTTCGGAACGTTCCAAAGGCAGCATACTCGGCGACAAGACACGCATGGAAAAACTGGCTTTACACCCCGACGCGTTCATCCGTCCCAGTCCAACGGCAGGCTCCCTTGGCGGCGTGGCGCGAAAAACTAGGGAGACGATAATACTTTGCGAAGCGGCCGGATACGACAAGATATTCGTCGAGACTGTTGGAGTCGGACAGAGCGAAACGGCCTGCCACTCAATGGTTGACTTCTTCCTGCTCATACAACTTGCCGGCACAGGCGACGAGCTTCAGGGCATAAAACGCGGCATAATGGAAATAGCCGACGGCATTGTGATAAACAAATGCGACGGCGAAAACGTCGACAAATGCCATCTAGCGGCCCGAAACTTCCGCAACGCGTTGCATTTCTTTCCGCCCTCGGACAGCGGATGGCAGCCTAAGGTGTTGTGTTACAGCGGCTTTTACGGCACTGGCATTAAAGAGGTATGGGACATGGTGTACGAATATTTCGATTTCGTAAAGGCTAACGGATACTTCGCTTACCGCCGCAACGAGCAAAGCAAATACTGGATGTATGAAACCATTAACGAACATTTGCGCGACAACTTTTACAACAATCCGTCAATACAGCAACGACTGAAGGCTTCCGAACGCTCCGTACTTGAAGGCGAACGTACCAGCTTTGCGGCGGCAAAAGAGCTGTTAGACCTGTATTTCAAGAGTTAAGACATTATCCTGACAACCATGCAAATAGAGATAGACAGCGGCAGCGGATTTTGCTTTGGCGTGACAACGGCAATACGTAAGGCCGAAGAAGAACTGGCGGCAGGCAAAACGTTATACTGCCTTGGCGACATTGTCCATAACGGGATGGAGTGTGAGCGGCTGCGGCAGATGGGACTTGTAACCATAAACCACGACGAGATGAGCCGTCTGCACGATGTAAAAGTGCTGCTCCGCGCGCATGGAGAACCGCCCGAGACGTATGAGCTTGCACGGCGTAACAACATCGAGATAATCGATGCCACATGCCCTGTCGTACTCCAATTGCAGCGTAGGATAAAGCAAAAGTATGACTCAAACCCCGATTCCCAGATAGTTATTTTCGGTAAGCCGGGACACGCCGAAGTGCTAGGCTTAGTGGGACAGACAAACGGGCGTGCCATTGTCGCAGCCGACTTGGACGGGGTAAAATCGCTCGACTTTACGCGCGACATCTTCCTTTATTCGCAGACAACAAAGTCGCTCGATGAGTTTCACCGCATCATAGACTATATCTCGGCACATATCTCACCCAAAGCAACGTTCAAAAGTTTTGACACTATATGCCGCCAAGTAGCCAACCGTATGCCAAACATAAGCACATTCGCAATGAAACATGACATCATTCTTTTTGTTTGCGGACGCAAAAGCAGCAATGGGCGAGTACTTTTCAACGAATGTAAAAGCGTAAATCCCAACAGTCATCTGATTGAAGGGCCTGATGAAATCGAGCAGTCATGGCTCAAAGGAGTGGCGACCGTAGGCATCTGTGGCGCTACGAGCACGCCGAAATGGCTTATGGAAAAATGCCGTGACCGGATAATAGGGAAAGAAGGGTCACTTCCTTAATTCGCGGAAAATATGCCTTATGGCTATAATAGGATGATGAAAAAACATACGCGGCCCAGCATACCGCATCACGTCCTGCATCTGCCGACGCATTTCAGGACGGTAACAATGCACCGGACACCGCCTGCAAGTAGGCTTATTTTCACCGAAATGACATTTGGACAACCTACTGTCAGCATATTCCAACAGTTCTTTACACTTTCCACAGAGTTGGCTGTTGCCTTCCTTACGGCGGCAGTAAAGCCTTATCATAAGTTCAACAGTGCGTCGTTCGTTGTCTATGACCGATGATTTTATCATCTGATAGCTATCTCGCAATTATCAAGACTATCTATCACAGCAAGCGATTCTACGATAATTCCAGCCTCACGCAGGCGTTCGCCGCCATGCTGGAATGCCTTTTCTATTACAAATCCCATGCCCGCAAGCTCTGCTCCCGCCTGCCTAACAAGATCTATTATACCCATGGCGGCGTTGCCGTTGGCAAGAAAATCGTCAATGAACAACAACCGATCACCCCTCCTGAGAAACTCACGGCTGGCACAGATGTCATACGTGCGTTGTTTGGTGAACGAATAGACTTCGGTTAACAGCATACCCTCCATTGTCACAGGCTTTTTCTTTTTTGCGAACACTACGGGCAGACGCATCACATATCCGGTCATTATCGCCGGGGCTATGCCGCTTGCCTCTATCGTGATTATCTTGTTGACACCTTTCATGGCAAAACGACTCGCAAACTCGTCGGCAATGCTTTTCATCAAAACAGGATCCATTTGATGGTTTATAAAACTATCAACCTTCAGTATTCCGCCGTCAAGGCACTTACCATCGCGTATGATGCGTTGCTTGAGTGCTTCCATTCGTTTACTTCATTTTATCGAAACCTTCGCCGAACACGCCGTAGCAGAATGTCTGCGAAACGATAGCTTCAGGGTCGATAATCTTTATTATGTTAAGAATTCCATGCGACTCATACTTGCGCGCAAGCACTATCAGAATGTCAACTTCATGCTTTGAATACCACCCCTGACCGGGAATGACGGTCACGCCGCGGTGTATCTTCTGGTTTATCACATCGGCTATCTTCTCGTATTCTTTTGAAATGATGATGAACTGCATGGTTTGCTTTGAACCGTTCACCACGTAATCGCAAGCGTAACTGTATATCATGGTGAAAGCAATGCCGTAAACTATCGGTTCCATACTGTGGAACAACAGGTACGACGAGCCTATGATGCATGTGTCTATCAACTGTATTGCGCGTCCGAAGTTCATGTGCAGATACTTGTTAAGCATAGCTATCAGTATGTCGGTACCGCCGGTCGAGCCGTTGTGCGAGAACACAATACCTAGCCCTGCGCCACAAAGCACACTGCCTATAAGCAGATGCATGAACTTATCCTCGCCAGCAGTAACCATGGGATAAGCCTCGAATACAGGCTGCAGCGCACCAATCATGCCCGACAATATGGTGACGCCTATCACCGTGCGCACGGTAAACTGCCGCCCAAGGGTGCGGAAAGCAATCAACACCATGATAATATTGATTGCGTAAATTGATATGGCCGGGGGTATCTTAAAACCGTAATACAACAACGCTGCGATACCCGACGCTCCGCCCATGACAATCTGGTCGGGCAAGATAAACGCCGTATAACCGAACGAATATAGCAATATGCCGGCACAGATGAAGCACAAGTCCTTCAGTCCTTGCTTCTTCAGTTTAACGTGAATGTGGGTAATGTCTGTGATTTTATTCATTTCAGGGTGGATTAGATTTAATTTAATAACGGCGCGCAACAGATTGACGGCAGCCTGACGTTACGCTTTGCAGCGTATGTTGCCTTGTGCAAAGGTAGTAAATAAATTATGAGTTGCTGATTAAATGCCGATAATTTTTTTGATATGCCGAGGTTTTATGTCTGCCTTATGGACTTTGACCGGCATTTTCAGAACATTATTTTTTACGCATGATATATGCTTCGGCTATCTCAAGATTGTTCAAGTTTAACTTCCAATACGTTGTTTTGAGCAATACTACAGCAAAACCAAAGCAATACAAAAGACTAAGATTTACACTTCTGAAAGATATAAAATACAAGAAAAATGACTAATTTTGCGCTTGCATCAAAACAACATCCACTTTTATGAAAACGATAAACACGAGAAGAAGCATACGCAAATATTCCGACAAAGAAGTTGCCGACGAACTGTTGAACCGACTCCTCACCGAGGCGTCACGCACACAGACAATGGGTAATATGCAACTGTACAGCGTCGTAGTGACACGCTCTAAGGAAATGAAAGAGAAACTCGCACCTGCACATTTCAATCAGCCTATGGTAACTGAAGCACCGGTCGTGCTCACAGTGTGTGCCGATTTCAACCGTGCAAGCCGCTGGTGCCGCTGCCGCAAGGCAGAACCGGGTTACGACAACTTCCTTTCGTTCATCAACGCGGCTACCGACGCACTGCTCTACACGCAGACCTTCTGCAACCTTGCGGAAGAAGAAGGACTTGGCCTGTGCTTCCTCGGCACCACGGTCTATATGCCGCAGATGATCATCGACACACTGCAGTTGCCACAACTCGTAATGCCTGTAGCCACAATCACGCTTGGCTGGCCTGACGAACAGCCGCCGCTCACCGACCGTCTGCCGCTCGAATCGTTCATGCACGACGAGGTCTACCATGATTATTCACCCGCCGACATCGACCGTTATTACGGTCAGAAAGAAGCATTGGATGAAAACAAAGAGTTCGTGCGCATAAACCATAAAGAGACATTGGCACAAATATTCACTGACATACGCTACACAAAAAAGGACAACGAGGCCATGTCGACAGGTATGATAGAGGCATTGAAGAAGCAGGGATTTATCGAATAACATTATCATTCACAGCGCGGCTGTTATCAGAAAACCGCACAATCACACATTAAAACATGCACACTGTACGGCGAGTGTGCATGTTTTTTATTGTCAAATGATAAATAATGTAAAACAAGACGCTTTTATTGCCAAAATATTTGGATATTTAATCGTTTATCATTAACTTTAGAGCAGAAAAAGAAAGAAGAATATAAACAAAGTTGTCTGCGGTCTCAGAAATATTGGAAAGAAATGTCAGACTACTCTGATATTAGACAACTGATGAACGTGTGATGTACTTTCGAGTAATGAGGAGCCTGCAAAAAAATGGTAAATGTTTGATGTCATGAAGATGTTTTTTACTACGATGAAAGGGGAAAGGCGAAAAACAAGTTGTTGATATGGATGTTTTAAGTTAATGGTAAGGCGACTCCTTATTACTGAACTAAAAGGAAAAGGGGATGTGTCAAGATTATAATATGACACATTCCCTTTTTCATTTACTATTTTTCCGTCACTTACAAACATATAAACCGATGACCGGAACATACAAAAATAAAATCAGACGCGGCATATTCATGCCATTCCAACAATTTATCAAAAGAGAAAAATCAGCCGGAGTGGTGCTCGGTATAAGCATCGTTGCGGCCATGCTGTTGGCCAACTCGCCGTGGAGCGAGGAATATTTCCATTTATTCGAACACAAAATTGGTTTCATTTTCAACGGTGGGCCATACCTATATTACTCGTTACACCATTGGATTAACGACGGACTAATGTCTATGTTTTTCTTCGTCGTAGGGCTTGAGCTTAAACGAGAGTTCATCGGGGGCGAGCTTTCCGACCCGCGCAACACCGTCCTTCCGATAGGAGCGGCCGTGGCAGGAATGCTATTTCCAGCGCTCATTTACGCCATACTCAATGCCGGCACTCCGTCAGCCGACGGTTGGGGCATACCCATGGCCACCGACATAGCCTTTTCATTGGCTATAATCTACGCTCTCGGCGATCGCGTTCCGCTTGCCGCAAAGGTGTTCCTTACCACCCTCGCCATTGTTGACGACCTCGGGGCGGTGATTGTCATCGCGCTGTTTTACACTTCCGAAATATCCGTCGTCAACATAGCCGTAGGCGTTGTGTTCCTCATAGTGATGTTCGCAGCAAACAAAATGGGCGTAAAAAATGTTTTGTTCTATGGTATTCTGGGCATCGGCGGAGTGTGGGTGGCGTTCCTGATGTCGGGCATCCACGCTACTATAGCAGCCGTATTGGCCGCTTTCGTGATACCCGCCGACGCGCGTCTGCCAGAGCCTTTATACGTCAAAAAGGCCGCTAACCACCTGCAACGGTTCGCCGGAATAAAGCCAAACAACGTCTCCACGCTCGAGCATGAACAAGTGGAAGTAATAGCAGAGATGATGAACGACACGCGCGATGCCATCCCGCCGTCACAACGTCTCGAACATGCCATGCACCCGTTTGTATCATTCATCGTGATGCCTGTGTTCGCATTGGCCAACGCAGGGGTGTCTTTCGCAGGATTAGACGTGCAGAGCGTGTTCTCAACCAACGTGGCTTCAGGCGTAGCCTTAGGGCTGCTTATAGGCAAGCCGCTGGGCATCGTACTCTCAACGCTCCTGCTCGTGCGCCTCGGAATAGCGAAAAAGAACGAGGCATTGACCGTGCGCCGTGTGATAGGTCTCGGTTTCCTTGCGTCCATAGGCTTTACGATGTCTATGTTCATATCAACCCTTGCCTTCACCGACAACACCATGCTGTTGCAGGCAAAACTAGGAATCTTCACCGCGTCGATTCTAGGCGGCATAATAGGTTACCGACTGCTGAAATAAGCAAGCAGGCGCTTGTTTAGCAAACAAGCAGACTGGCGACGAGCAGCAAGCGTATAACCATCCCCCGTTTACCGGTTTATAAAAAACAAACAAGCAGACAAAGGCATTTCCATTGTCTGCTTGTTTGCTTATAACTCGTCAGCTTATAAGATTACTTACACGACGGAGTCCACGGTTTCAGCTGCTTGAAGAAATCGTTGCCCTTGTCGTCTACGAGTATGAACGCCGGGAAGTCAACCACGTTAATCTTCCATATCGCCTCCATGCCAAGCTCCGGATACTCTACGCACTCAATGCTCTTGATGCTGTTCATTGAAAGCACTGCGGCCGGACCGCCTATGCTTCCGAGGTAGAAACCGCCGTGCTTCTGGCATGCGTCGGTGACAACCTGTGTGCGGTTGCCCTTGGCTATCATCACCATAGAGCCTCCATGGTCTTGGAACTCGTCAACATACGGATCCATGCGGTTGGCCGTAGTCGGGCCCATCGAGCCGCAAGGCATTCCCTCGGGGGTCTTGGCGGGGCCGGCGTAGAGCACGGGATGATCCTTGAAATACTGCGGCAGGTCTTCGCCTGCGTCCAAACGGGCCTTCAGTTTGGCGTGGGCTATGTCGCGCGCCACGATGATTGTGCCGTTGAGGCTTACTCGTGTTGATACCGGATACCGTGAAAGTATCTTGCAGATTTCGCTCATCGGCTGGTTAAGGTCGATGCGCACTGCGTCGCCCTCGCCTGCGTTGCGCAGTTCTTCGGGTATCAGCTGGCCGGGGTTGTCGTCCAGTTTCTCTATCCAAACGCCGTCCTTGTTGATTTTAGCCTTGATGTTACGGTCGGCAGAACAGCTCACGCCGAGGCCGATTGGGCACGAAGCGCCGTGGCGGGGCAGACGGATAACGCGGATGTCGTGGGCGAAATACTTGCCGCCGAACTGCGCTCCGAGACCTATTTTATGTGCTTCGTCGAGCAGCTGCTTCTCAAGCTCCACGTCGCGGAAGGCGCGCCCCGTCTCGTCTCCAGTCGTCGGGAGGTTGTCATAATAATGGGTTGAAGCCAGCTTTACGGTCAGCAGGTTCTTCTCGGCCGATGTTCCGCCGATGACGAAAGCTATATGATAAGGAGGACAAGCCGCCGTGCCGAGGGTCTTCATCTTCTCTACGAGGAACGGAACCAGCGTGCCCGGATTCTGTATCCTTGCTTTTGTCTCCTGATAGAAATATGTCTTGTTGGCCGAGCCGCCGCCCTTCACCACGCAAAGGAACTTATACTCCATGCCCTCAGTAGCCTCGAGGTCAATCTGGGCGGGCAGGTTGCAGCGGGTGTTCACCTCCTCGTACATAGAGAGGGGCGCATTCTGGGAGTAGCGAAGGTTTTCCTCGGTGTATGTCTTATATACACCTTTCGACAGGGCTTCCTCGTCGCAGAAGCCCGTCCACACCTGTTGGCCCTTCTCGCCGTGGATTATCGCCGTGCCCGTGTCTTGGCAAAAAGGCAGCTTGCCCTTGCAAGCCACCTCGGCGTTGCGCAGGAACGTCAGCGCAACATATTTGTCGTTATCGCTTGCCTCAGGGTCGGTAAGTATCTTAGCCACCTGCTCGTTATGCGAGCGGCGCAACAAAAAATTGACGTCGCGGAAGGCCGCATTGGCCATCATCGTCAACGCCTCAGGGCTTACTTTAAGGATGGGTTTGCCCTCAAATTCGCCAACCGACACGCCGTCTTTGGTCAAGAGATAATACTCCGTGTCGTCTTTGCCCAGCTGAAACATAGGGGCATACTTGAATTCCGGTGTTGCCATAATGTTTTTGTTTAATGCTTTTTCCTTTGCAAAGGTATGTATTTTTTTCGAGAAAGTCTTGTTTTCATATCCTTATTTAACCATAATAACACCTCTGCGACAGGCATTTTTACAGGGCGCATACAGTCTCTGCACTACCAGCCTGCATTCAGCGGCCTGCCCAAAAGCCGTCTTTTGCCTTGCGAAAGGTGGCCTTTTAGCGTGCGTTTTGCCGTCTTTTGCAAGCCGAAAGACGGCCTTTTGCAATGCGATATAGAACACATTGAAAATCAGTAAATTAGCATTGGCAACGAAAATTCATGGTAAAAGGAATGATTTATACGATAAAATGCAGTAATTTTGCAGGCGGAAAGTGTTTAAGGTTATAAGGTCTTGAGGTTTTAAGGTTATACGGTAGCCCTCAAACACAACCTGACACATACCACAACCACCGTAAAACCCGATAACCGCACAACCATAAAACCGCATACAGAGTGCTTGTCTAACCTCTTTAAAAACAAGAAAATGGAACAACGTAAACAACAAGTGAGCGTGCTGTTCATGCTTTTCAGCACCCTCTTTTGCGTTTGCCTGATAACGGCCAACGTATTGGAAACAAAGCAAATCTCCTTCGGAGCGGTGAACATTACCGGCGGACTGCTGGTATTCCCGGTGTCTTACATCATAAACGACTGCGTGTGCGAGGTGTGGGGCTTCCGCAAGGCGCGCCTGCTGATATGGCTGGGCTTTGCTATGAACCTCATCTTCGTGGCTTTCGGGGCGCTGGCCGACGCCATTCCCGGAGCGCCTTACTGGCACAACGACGAGGGCTTCCACGCCGTCTTCGGCCTTGCTCCACGCATAGCCGCGGCATCGTTCGTGGCCTTCCTCGTTGGCTCTTTCATCAACGCTTACGTGATGAGCCGCATGAAAATATCGTCACACGGCCGCCACTTCTCCGTGCGCGCCGTGGTGAGCACGCTTTTCGGAGAAACCGCCGACTCGCTGGTGTTCTTCCCGCTGGCGCTTTCAGGCGTAGTGCCGACAGGCGAAATGGTGTCGCTTATCATTTCGCAGGTGGTGCTGAAGACACTTTACGAAATAATCATACTGCCCATCACGGTGCGCGTAGTGCGCAAAACCAAACAGCACGAGGGCGAAGACGTGTATGACGAAGGCATAAGTTACAATATTTGGAAAGTATTTAAACTGTCATGACAAACAGCGATATAAGAAAAGAAGAAGGGCTGAAAGCCCTCGGCGCAAAGACCCAATACCGCATGGACTACGCCCCTGACGTGCTCGAAACGTTTGTGAACAAACATCAGGAGAACGACTACTGGGTGCGCTTCAACTGCCCGGAGTTCACCTCGCTGTGCCCTATCACAGGGCAGCCCGACTTCGCCGAGATACGCATCAGCTACATTCCCGACGTGAAAATGGTTGAGAGCAAAAGCCTGAAGCTCTACCTTTTCAGTTTCCGCAACCACGGCGACTTCCACGAGGACTGCGTAAACATAATAATGAAAGACCTCATCCGCCTCATGAACCCTAAATATATAGAGGTGACGGGACTATTCACGCCGCGCGGAGGAATAAGCATTTACCCCTACGCAAACTACGGACGGCCCGGCACAAAGTATGAACGGCTGGCCGAGGAAAGGTTTGCAAGGCACGATATGTAAGGACACATGCAAACCGCAAACACCTGACACTCAACCCAGTCATACCTAACACCCACCCCAGCCCTCCCAAAGGGAGGGAGCTTAGTATGCTTTTGACACCATGCAAGGACATAAGTCTATAATCGGAAACATAACAAGCAAAGCCCGTTCTACAATGAACGGACGGGTGACAGGCATCAGTTTGCGTCTTATCCTTTGCCTCACCTTATATATATTAGCACTCCCTGTATTATCAAAAACATCTAACTCAGCCATTCAAAGCCCCTCCCTTAGGGAGGGGTTGGGGGGGGGTGTGACGGACAGTTCGGCGTTGACGCCTCGTCCAAAGGTCGCCCTCGTCCTCAGCGGAGGCGGCGCAAAGGGCATGGCCCACATCGGAGTGCTGCGTGTTTTGGAACGTGCCGGAATTCCGATAGACATCATCACGGGCACGTCGATGGGCGCGTTGATAGGCGGGTTGTACTCTATCGGCTACGATGCCGCGACGCTTGACTCGCTCGTAAGCGTACAGGATTGGAACGTATTACTGTCAGACAAGGCCGACATGCGCAGCCAAAACCTCGCCGAACGCGAGAAACAGAACACTTACATACTCTCGCGCCCGCTCTCGATAGCACGGAAAGGGCACAACGCATCAGGCGGACTGATTAACGGCGACAACCTTGCGCAACTCTTTACGCGGCTTACCGTAGGCTGGCACGACTCCATCGACTTCTCCGCCCTGCCCATCCCGTTCGCCTGTGTAGCGACAAACATCGTGGACAACACGGAATACGTGTTCCACAACGGCTACCTGTCAACAGCCCTTAGGGCCAGCATGGCCATACCGGGAGTGTTCACGCCGGTACGGATTAGCGCAGTAAGTGAAAAACGAAAAGTGAAAAGTGAAAAATCCAATTGTAATAAAAAAGAATCAGCCAAGCGCATGGGTTCTTCTCTTTTCACTTTTAGTTCTTCACTCAAAAAAGACATGGTGCTCATTGACGGGGGCCTGCGCAACAACTATCCGGCCGACATAGCCAAGATGATGGGTGCCGACGTGATAATCGGAGTGTCTGTGCAGAGCGACCCGCGAACGGCCGACGAGCTGAAAAGCGGCCAGGACATACTGATGCAGATAGTCGACATAAACTGCAAGAACAAGTTTAAGGAAAACTGGGCGATAACCGACATACCGATAAAAGTGAACGTAAAAGGCTACTCGTCGGCCAGTTTCAGCCGCACGTCCATAGACACCCTCATTGCGAGAGGCGAGCAAGCAGCCATGCAACAGTGGGACAAACTGATGCTGTTGAAACGCGACCTTGGCCTGCCGGACGACTACCGACCCAACAAGTTGCACCGTGCCGTGCCGTCGAGCGAAACCTTAAGGCTCAGAGTTGACTCTGTATGTTTCAACAACATAACCGATGCCGACCGCCGGTACGTTGCCTCGAAGTATGGAATAACGCCGGGGGACACGATACGGGCGAAACACGTAGAAGAAGCCGTTACCGCCCTTTCCACGCTATTCCTTTACACGAACGTAGGCTACAACGTAAGCAAGCAAAACGGCAAATACATCCTGACGATTTCCGCCAAATCACGCAAGACGAGCCGTGTGAACCTCGGCGTGCGCTTCGACACGGAGGAAATGGTGGCCCTGCAGGCCAACATGTCATACAGGCTGAACACAAAAACGCCGATAGAACTTGAACTGACGGGCCGCCTCGGCAAGCGAATGATGGCGCGGGTGGACGCCGCGCTGACGCCTCTGCACTACGGAAAAATCGGCCTGTCGTACATTTTCAGGCACGACGACATAAACATTTACGAAAACGGGGAACGCGACTACACCTTCACTTACAACCAACACACGCTGAACTTGCAGGCCCTGAGCTTCAACATACGCAACTTCTCGTGCGACGTAAACGTGCGTATGGACTTTTATGATTTCCACGACATACTGGTCGGCAAGTCGGCCGTGCAACAGCAGCTGGACAACATCCACATGTACAGCTACGTCTTCACGCTCAACTACGACTCGGAAGACCGCTGGTTTTTCACCACCCGCGGCGCGCGCTTCAAGGCCGGTTTCGGCTACCACACCGACAACTTCATCGGCTGGAAGGGGCACGAAGGCATCAGCGCGCTCGACTTCCTGTGGCGCATGTCGTTTCCGTTGACCCGCCGTTTTGCGCTGCAGCCCATGGTCTACGGCCGCCTGCTGGCGGGCGGCGACGCCCCGCTGATAATGCGCAACGCAGTGGGCGGGCAATTCCAAAGCCAGTACATCGAGCAACAGTTGCCGTTCGCGGGCATCGGCCACATAGAGTTTACCGACGATGCCCTGCTCGCCTTCCAGCTGAGGGCACAGCAGCGCATGGGCGGCAATAACTACATCATGGCCCGCCTGTCGCTCGGCCAGCGCGGCGGCAGGCGGCGGCTGTTCGAGCGCGGGCCGATGTTCGGCTGCGAGGCGGCTTATTACTACAACAGCATGTTCGGACCGTTAGGCGCGTCGCTAGGATATTCGGGCCGCACTGACAGGCTTTACTTCTACGTAAACCTTGGTTTCCACTTCTGATCGGCATCGACGCATTGTTCCATTTTTCAGTATTTTGCGCTTTATTCCTTACAAAATGACATTCAGGAAATGTCCGTCTGTTTTGCCGAAATAGAAAAACAAGCACCATGACGATTGTCCTTTTCATAACCCAAAACCATTATTTCTGTCCTGTTTTACGGGTTGAACGGCCGTCAAAAGCTGTCAACAACACTCTAAAAGACCATGTTCTGTGATACAAAAGACGGCTTTCGGAGTTGCAAAAGACCACGTTTCACTTCGTAAAAGACCGTCTTTGGCTTCATTTAAGACCATATTTGATGCACACAAAGGCAATATACCAACATAAAATACTGAATGTCTGACAGTTACGTTTGCACACAATTTTACGTAACATTCACGTCCGAAAGATTTTAATTTTAAAATAACGCAAGCATAGAACGCCAAGCAAAATCAAAACGTAAGCAGGCATACCTATCGGTAGGCTATTGGCTTACAGATTGAAAGCGGCCGTAACCCTTCTGTTTGCGAGGCAGGCGTTGCAAAACAAGTCGCGGTAAGCCGCATTTCAGATAAAATTGATTTTATTTGGCGAAAGCGGCACATTTTTTCCTCTCAAAAGTGTTTCTATTCGGAAAATTTCCTATTTTTGCACAAAACATTGATAACATTTACACTGGCCGTGACAGGCCCGTGCAACCTAAAAAATCTGATTATGAAAAAGAAAATCCAATTCAGTCTCGTTTATCGCGACATGTGGCAGTCTTCAGGTAAGTTCCAGCCACGTAAGGACCAGTTGGAGCGCGTGGCTCCGGCAATCATCGACATGGGTTGCTTCTCACGCGTGGAGACCAACGGAGGTGCCTTTGAGCAAGTAAACCTGCTCGCCGGTGAAAATCCCAATGAGGCGGTTAGGGCTTTCTGCAAACCATTCAACGAGGTGGGCATACTGACCCACATGCTCGACCGCGGCCTCAACGCGCTACGCATGTATCCCGTGCCTGACGACGTGCGCCGCCTCATGTACAAGGTAAAACACGCACAAGGCGTTGACATACCGCGCATATTCTGCGGACTTAACGACGTGCGCAACATCATACCGAGCATCAAATGGGCGCTTGAGGCAGGCATGACGCCGCAGGCAACGCTCTGCATCACCACCTCGCCCATACACACCGTGGAGTATTACAGCGGCATAGCCGACCAGCTGATAGCCGCCGGAGCCACCGAGATATGCCTTAAGGACATGGCCGGAATAGGCCAGCCCGCCATGCTCGGCAAGCTGACAAAGGCGATAAAGACGAAGCACCCGGATGTCATCATACAGTACCACGGCCACTCGGGGCCGGGGCTCTCGATGGCTTCCATCCTCGAAGTGTGCGAGAACGGAGGTGACGTAATCGACACGGCTATCGAGCCTCTGTCATGGGGAAAGGTGCACCCGGACATCATCTCGGTACAGAGCATGTTGAAGAACGAAGGCTTCGAGGTGGCCGAAATCAACATGAATGCCTACATGCACGCACGCACGCTTACGCAAGAGTTCATCGACGACTGGCTGGGCCACTTCATCAATCCTGGCAACAAGCACATGAGTTCGCTGCTGCTCGGCTGCGGACTGCCCGGTGGAATGATGGGAAGCATGATGGCAGACCTTGCCGGAATACACCGCTCTATCAACTCGATACTCAAGGGTAAAGGCCAACCCGAACTGTCGACCGACGAACTTCTCGTAAAGCTCTTCGACGAAGTGGCTTACGTATGGCCGCGCGTTGGCTATCCACCGTTGGTAACACCGTTCTCACAATACGTCAAGAACATTGCCTTGTTGAACCTGCTAACCATGGCTCAGGGCAAGGGACGCTTCGTTATGATGGACGACTCGATGTGGGGAATGATACTCGGCAAGAGCGGAAAGATACCCGGAACCATCGACGAAGAACTTGTAGAGCTGGCCAAGAAACAAGGACGCGAGTTTACGGATGCCGACCCGCACACGCTGGTTCCCGACGCGTTGGACGATTTCCGCAAGGAAATGGACGAGCACGGATGGGAATACGGACAGGACGACGAGGAACTGTTCGAGCTTGCTATGCACCCGGAGCAGTACCGCGACTATAAGAGCGGAGCGGCCAAGAAGCGCTTCTTAGCCGACCTGCAGAAAGCCAAGGACGCGCAACTCGGCACGAAACTGACACCCGAAGAACTCGCGGCGTTCAAACACGCGAAAGCCGACGCTATCGTGTCGCCGTGCAAGGGTCAAGTGTTCTTCGACTTCGAAGGCGGCAGCGAATGTACCCCGTGCCTCGAACCGTACATCGGCCAGCATTATAAAGAGGGCGAAACGTTCTGCTACATACACACTCCGTGGGGCGAGTTCGAGCCAATACCCGCAGCGCTTGGCGGCAAGCTGGTGGAGATTGCGGCAAAACAAGGCTCGCGCGTGAACCGAGGCGACGTGATAGCTTACATAGAAAGAGACTGGATAAACGCTTGAATCAATTCATAATTCATAATGCATAATTCATAATTGGCAGGCTGACTACTGGGTCGCCGATTATGAATTATGCATTGTTTTTATGTTTTCTGACATCATACAGGTAACCAGTCGCCAAATCATAAATTATGAGGCATAAGGCAAAGATCGGCGAAACATTACCATAAAACCATCAAACATCCCAATTATGAATTATGAATTATGAATTATGAATTGATAATAAACAAGTATTACAACGACACCCCGGAGCTTATCTCCATACTCTTAAAACACAGCAAGGCCGTGGCCGACAAGGCGTTGGCTATCGCCGAGGCACACCCGGAACTGCATCTTGACAAGCAGTTCGTCATGGAAGCCGCGATGATTCACGACATAGGCATCATCAAGACCGACGCTCCCGACATACAATGCTTCGGCACCGAGCCTTACATACGCCACGGAGTGCTCGGCGCGGAGATGATACGCGCCGAGGGTTTTCCGCTCCATGCCCGCGTATGCGAACGCCACACGGGAGCCGGATTGTCGCTGAATGAGATAGAGGAGCAGGCTCTTCCGCTGCCGCATGAAGACCTTTTGCCTGAGACTTTGGAAGAAAAGGTCATCTGCTATGCCGACAAATTCTTCTCTAAAACCAAACTCGACCGTGAGAAAACACTTGCCGAGGCCGAGCGGAGCGTGGCCAAACACGGAGAAGAAGGATTGCGGAGATTCAAGGAAATGGAACGGATATTCGAATAAACGGTAAAAAAGTAAAACGGTAAAAAGGTAAAACAAGCCAATATGATAAATCCATAATTGTTTTACCTTTTTACCGTTTTACTTTCTTACCGTCATCATCTTTTCATCTAACCCTTACCAACTCATACTCACGGGTGCCCAATCCAATCTTCTCGGCATGGGCAAGACATGACTTGTATTCCGTATTCGGGTTGGCGTTGCAGAAGTGGTCGTGATGGTCGTGGAAGTGGGGCGAAGCCATTTCGTCGGCCAACTGGCTGCCTGGCATTGGCTTCTGCTTCAGGCAGGCATCGACGCAGGCTTGGTCGAGGGCCAGCGGATCGGCCGAGGCGAACATGCCGACGTCGGGTATTATGGGAGCGTCGTTGCCCGCATGGCAGTCGCACGTGGGCGACACGTCACATATAACGGATATGTGGAAGCCGGGCCTGCCGCTGACAACGGCCTTGGTATATTCGGCCATACGGCAGTTGAGGTCTTTCACAGAGGCATCATTGGAGAAGCGTATCGCATCGAAGTTGCACGCCCCTACGCACCGTCCGCAACCCACGCAGTTGTCTTGGTTGACCGACATCTTCCTGTTTACCTCGTCAAACACAAGCCCGTTATTGGCACATTCGCGCATACAGCGCTTGCATCCGCGGCAAGCGTCGTGGTTGACGGTGGGCTTTCCGTTGCAGTGCTGGTCTTTCTTACCGGCGCGAGAGCCGCAGCCCATGCCGATGTTCTTTATCGTTCCGCCGAAGCCTGTCATCTCGTGGCCCTTAAAGTGGGTAAGAGATATGAACACGTCGGCATCCATCACGGCGCGCCCTATCTTCGCTTCCTTGACGTATTCGCCGCCTTCAACGGGCACGCTCACGTCGTCGGTGCCCTTCAGTCCGTCGCCGATGATGACCGGACAGCCGACCGTAAGCGGCGTAAAGCCGTTCTCCCACGCGCAGTAAAGATGCTCTATGGCGTTCTTGCGGTGGCCGGGATACAGGGTGTTGCAGTCCGTAAGGAACGGTTTACCGCCCAGTTGCTTCACCACGTCGACAACGGCGCGGGCATAGTTAGGGCGCAGGAAGCTCATGTTTCCAAGCTCGCCGAAGTGCATCTTTATGGCGACAAACTTGCCGTCCATGTCAATATCGCCGATACCAGCGGCCTTTACGAGCCGCTTCAGCTTGTCGGCCGGCCCTTCATCGGGCTTGCACCTGAAGTCGGTGTAAAACACTTTAGCACGCCGTCCGGCGTCAGTTTTATCAGTAGTCATAATGTCTTAGTATGAAAAAAGGTTTGTTCCGCTTAGTATTTGTCAGAAATCTACGGGCAGGGCGGCCAACTGCGCCATGAGTGTGGCAGCCAATCTACGATGGCCCTTGTAGTTAGGATGCAGCAAGTCTGTGGCCGCGTCGTGGAAATATTGCTGCTGGGCCTCGACCAGCGGATTTACGCCGATCAAGGCGTTAAGGTCTATTACGGGTATGCCCCACACGTTGGCGGCCTCCTTCACGGCCTGCACGTAAGCGTCAAAATACTCTCCGCAGGCGTTCTGCCAGCTCTCGTCTGGCTGCAGGTTGGTGTCGGAGAACTCGGCACGGGCGCGGTGTATCGGCGTGAGCAACACTATCTGCTTATCGGGAAAGAGAGTTTTCAGGCTCTGTATGCCCTTGTTTATGCGGCCCTTGAACGTGGAACCGTCCATCGACGGAACGCGCCGCTTGCGCAGGTAATACTTCTTCGGCCCGTGCACAGCGGCCAATACGGAGTCCTCACTCTCGTCATACCAACGGCCTACGGGCACCCCCGCATTGAAATCATTTGTGCCTATAAATACCGTTATGGCGTCTACGCTGTCGGCGTGCTCGGCTTTCAGCTTTTCAGCCTGCCGCGGTATGTCGTTCCACTGGCGGCCGCTTATACCGTAAACGTATGGCGTTATGCCAAGCCATTCTTGCAAATAGCCCCAATACTTCGTGCGTATATCGCCGCTGTCGTTCCTCGGGTCGGTCATCGAGTCGCCCAAGAAAGCCACCCGTTTGCCACACCACGGATGACACCGCATGGCCGAACGTGCGTCACAACCTGACGGACAAACCACAGCCTCGGGGCATACCGTGCGTCCGTCAGCCCGATCTAGCCCCTGCCCTGCCGCCGGAACACTAGCCAGCAGCACGAGCGATAGTAAGAAAATCTTGTTCATACATGCAAATGTAGTACTTTTACTCGAACGCCGGAAGCCTGCGGAGTTAAAGATTTTAAACATATTTCCGACACCCGTTGCAGCCACGACGGCAAGGCTTCTCAAGCTGTTTTCAAGGCCGTTTATGACAGGTCTGTATCGCATTGATTATCAGACACTTTGCGATATGCCGTCTTTTACCTTGCAAAAGACGGCCTTTTAACGTGCGAAAGACGGTCTTTTGCAACGCAATATGCCGTCTTTGGTTCATCCGCAAATCTGTTGGATGGCGCAGTCGTGCAGTGCGAACAGCCTAAGCTTGAAATATTTGTCGTCCCTGAAACCGTATGCATTTCTCTTGAGAACCTTGATTTTGTTGTTGATACCCTCGACCTTTGCCGTTGAGAATCTGCAGTCGTACCATG
>CAJMAO010000003.1 GCA_905211345.1 uncultured Prevotella sp. | reverse complement strand
GCTCGCCAGGCTCATAACCTGGAGGTCGCATGTTCGAGTCCTGCCTCCGCAACTACATTAAAGTGGCTTTCCGTACCCGGTAAGCCACTTTTTTCATATATCCATTTGTAGATACGGTTGTTATAAAAAAGCATAATTCTGTATTTAGCTGACTTGTAATTTGCGCATTTTTTGTAATTTTGTGGCCGTTGTAATATTATTATTGACAAGAAATGAAGAAAATACTTTTCGCATTGATAGCTTTAGTTGGCGTGGTCGTTGTAGCAAGTTGCGATGATACAGAGACTTACGCTGAACAGCGTGAAAGGGAGAATGCTGCCATCAGTAGGTATATAAATGAAAATAAAATACGTGTGCTTAACGAATCAGAGTTTGCTGCAAAAGGTTATACAACAGACACTGCTCGTGATAATAATGAATATGTGCAAATGCAAAGCACGGGAGTATATATGCAGATTGTCCGTAAGGGTTGCGGCGAGAAGATAAAAGATGGCGAGACAACAACGGTGCTTTGCCGTTTTACCGAGCGCAACCTGTTGACAGACTCGATACAGCTCACAAACCAGATTTTGGCGTTCGCCTCTATCCCTGAGAAGATGAGTGTAACAAACTTGGGCGGTTCATTTACGGCGTCATTTCTTCAGGAGTCAAGCCTCATGTATACATTTTACGGCAGTACGTCGGTACCTTCTGGCTGGCTTGTACCGTTGCGTTATATAAATGTGGGCCGTCAGACGAGTGCTGATGAAGAAATTGCCAAAGTCAATCTGATTGTGCCTAGCACTCAAGGGCACCAGTCTGCGTCGGCGGGCGTTTATCCGTGTTTTTACACTATAACTTTTGAAAAAGGAAGATAAACTAAATTAAGAGTTAAGAAAAATACTTTTGAAAATGGATTTCTTAACTCTTAATTTATAATTTAATATTATGACACTAATAAAATCAATATCCGGTATTCGTGGAACAATAGGCGGGCATACGGGCGATACGCTCAATCCGCTTGATATAGTCAAGTTTACTTCAGCTTACGCGATGTTTATCCGCAAGAGCCGTGGTGGGGCGTGCGTCGGCAAGATTGTTGTCGGCCGTGACGCACGCATTTCCGGTGATATGGTGCGCAACGTAGTATGCGGCACTTTAATGGGCGTGGGGTTCGACGTTATCGACATAGGTCTCGCCACGACTCCTACAACCGAGCTTGCCGTGCGCATGAGTGGTGCCGACGGCGGTATAATCATTACCGCCAGCCATAATCCGCGCCAGTGGAACGCTCTCAAGCTGCTTAATAATGAAGGTGAGTTTTTGAGCAAGGACGATGGTAACGAGGTATTGCTCATTGCTGAAAAAGAAGATTTCACATACGCTGAAGTTGACAGTCTTGGCAAATACATGAGTGACAACACATTCAACCGTAAACACATCGATGCCGTATTGGCATTGCCGCTTGTCGACGTTGAAGCGGTGCGCAAGGCGCGTTTCCGTGTTTGTGTCGACACGATAAACAGCATCGGTGGTGTAATTCTGCCCGATTTGCTTAAAGAGCTTGGCGTAGAGTTTGAGATTCTCAACGGCACTCCCGACGGCAATTTCGCCCACAACCCTGAACCTTTGGAGAAGAATCTTGGCGGGATAATGGAGCGTATGCGTGGCGGAGGTTTCGATTTAGGTATTGTTGTTGATCCGGACGTAGACCGTTTGGCTTTTATTTGTGAAGACGGACGCATGTTTGGCGAGGAGTACACGCTTGTTTCCGTAGCCGATTATGTTCTCAGCCATACGCCCGGCAATACCGTCAGCAACCTTAGCAGTACCCGTGCGCTGCGTGACGTGACCGAACGCCATGGCGGAAAGTATACGGCGGCAGCAGTTGGCGAGGTTAATGTTACTACTAAAATGAAAGAAGTCGGTGCGGTTATTGGTGGCGAAGGTAACGGTGGAGTTATTTATCCTGAATGTCATTATGGCCGCGACGCGCTCGTCGGCATAGCCTTATTCCTGTCGTCTTTGGCGCAGAAAGGTTGCAAGGTGAGCGAGCTTCGTGCCACGTTCCCTAATTACTATATCGCTAAAAACCGTATTGACCTTATGCCTACTACAGACATTGACGCAATACTTGCAAAGGTGAAGACCATGTATGCCGACCAGCAGGTGAACGACATCGACGGCGTTAAAATTGATTTCCCTGATAAATGGGTGCATCTGCGCAAGTCGAATACCGAACCGATAATCCGTGTTTACAGCGAGGCGTCAACCATGGAGGAAGCCGATGCCCTTGGAAAGCGGATAATGCAGGTTGTTAATGATATGATGTAAAATAATTTTATAAATATATGTAAAAAGGCAAAGCAGGCAGTTTTATTGTCTGCTTCGTTTTTTTATATATTTTAATGCAAAATCCGGCTTTTTAGTGATATTATTTTAGTTGTAGTGGTTTAAATTCATGAATTTGTATTTACGGAAATTGAGTTTAAACTAATTTTAATTACGTTTTTTTTAAATTTGCCATGGTGGCAATAGCTTTTTTGTCGCTTATAAAGTCTAATTAAAAAGTAATGCTTATGAAAAATCATTTCTTACTATCGGTAGCCGTGTTGTCGGCTTTCGCCATGAATGTATGGGCGGATGGTGATTTTACAACTTTGGATGAGTCTGCCAAAGGTGTGGCTATTTCTCCCGGTGGTCAGTATGTTGTAGGTATCAATCCTACAGGAAGTTCTTTTAGCGGGAACATCTATATGAAAAGTTTTGTCTATGACATTTCTGGCAAAAGCACACAATGGCTGACCGAGAATGACGCTTCAGATGTGACATTGGGCGGAGAATTTTCCGGAGTGGCCGATAACGGTGTGATATGCGGCACGTCGAAAGACACGGGCCATCTTATTGAAAACACCGCTATTAATGCCGCTGCCGTATGGTCAAAAGAAGGCGAGCGTACACTGCTTGGCTGGGGAGACTTTGACATGTCTACCCTGAAGCGCGGCAATGACGGTTCGTTCGCCAACGCAATATCAGGTGACGGCAAAGTGGTTGCCGGTAATTTCAGCGCAAGCAATGGCGCATACCTTACGGCGTGCAAGTGGACTCAAGGCGATGACGGCAGTTGGACAATGTCTTTGTTGCCTATACCTGAAGGTGCCAAGGAAGGTGTGGCTTCGGCAGTATCAGCCGATGGCAGTACGATAGGCGGTTACGTTCGGTTGAAAAACAACTCGAAGTTTCCGATATTATGGAAAGCCGACGGCACTTACAAACTGATTTCACAAAAGGAACTGGGACTGAATGAGGAGTATAATTATTCGGTTGAGTTCAGCTCTATGAGTTCTAATGGAAAGTTTGTTACTGCCACAATGTTAAGTGACGGTCTTGCTTACGTTTATAATATGGAGAGTGATGAAGTGCGCACGCTTCCTATTATGGATTATGTTTATTCGAGCTTTGGCCACATGTTTTCAGATATAAGCAACTTTGCTGTTGACAATAATGGCGATGTGGTTTATTCTATTGGTTATTATGGCACATATTGGCGTTCTTTGTTATACCAATATGCTGAAAATCGTGTACTTGATCTTGCTTATTATGTTGACATCTTCGGGCATGACATTGATTTTGGCGACATTTCTTTATCTGTTGAAGACATGTCTCCTGCCGGAACTTGCGGCGTATCGTCCGACGGTAGTGTGGTTATGGGTAACATCAGCTCGTATAGTCCCTATTGCTGGATACTCCAGATAGAAAAAGGCACGGCCACGATACCTGCTACTCCGTCCGGATTGAAAGGCGTTGTTACCGCCTTGAACCAAGTAACCCTTTATTGGGATAAGGACATGACGGAGTATGGCGACTTTACGCTCAAGTCATATAACGTTTATTGCAACGGCACGAAGGTTAAGGAAGTTTCGGCTTCTGAAACCGAGATGAAAGCCGTTATTGATGATGTGCCTGCCGGAACGCCCGGTTTCAATATAGAGGCTATATATGAACGGCCTGACGGAACGACGGTGTTGTCGCCCCGTTCAAATTCAATTCAGGTATTGGTGGCTTCTACATGGGCATTCCCGTTGTACGAGGATTTCAGTTCAGGCGGACTTACTTCAAACGCATGGGAGTTTGTTAATTATAATGAGACAGACGACGTGCAGTATATCGTAGATGACAGCTACGGCATGGGCTTTACGCTTGGTTTGCAGATGACCCACTTCCCGCCGGAAAATCCTTATTCGTTCGGTATAGTGTCACGTCCTATCGACGCTACGGAGGAAGACAATGTACACTTGTCGTTCTATGCCGCTCATAGATTGATTAATGATGCCAGTCAGACGCTTGAAAACGACTTTGTTTCGATAGAGACTTCTATTGACGGTGGTTTGACATGGACTGAGCAGAAGACATGGGACATAAACAGTCTCGCTCCCGGCACAAGGTATTGGTCGTTGGAAGCTATTGACCTGTCGGAGGCTGTTGCGGGCAAAGTGTTCCGTGTTCGTTTCCGTATGCACGGCGAGGCATCGTCGCAGTATAACCTCATGCTCGACAATATCAGCATTTGCGGCGCTCCTACCCATGATGCTCCTACAGGCTTGATAAACAGGACTGGCACTGACGGCAAGTCTGTCAACATAGCATGGCAAGACCCGTCTAACGCCTATAAGTTGAACTTTATCAACGAATGTCCTTCTTACCGCTTCACTCTCGGCAACGAGGGCAAGGAGCTGATAGGCTCCAACAAGTTTGAGCCTGCTGATTTGACAATGTTTGACGGCAAATATCTCACTGGCGTTACTACTAAGATTAACTATTATGAAGACCGTGGCGACACCAAGGGTGTGCGCGCTTCCGTTGTAGTGTTCGAGGATGGCAAGCTCGTGCGTGAGCAAGAGGCCGAAGCCTTCCCGTACAATAAGGATTTCACCGTTGTTCTCGACCAGCCTTTGCAAATCGACGCTGCAAAGGAACTTATGATAGGTGTCAAGGTGTTTGATTACAGTTCCGTTCAGATACCTCTATGCTATGTACAGTCTCTTGACTACCTGCCCGGTAAGAGTGACTTGTATTCCGAGGATGGCGGTACTACATGGAAGAAAGTGTCCGATTTCTACGCTACACAGTCTGAACCCGCTCAAGGCTGGGCTTGCTGGGACATTACGGGCTGCGTCACCGACAACTCCGAGCTTGTATTATCTGACGAGACTGAGCCGTATGCTTACATAGTTTACCGTAATGGCGAGCGCGTTAATGATTATGCCGTAAGCAGCAAGTCAAACCGCTTTACAGACGAGTCTCCGGTTGACGGCGCTTGCTATGAGGTGGCTGCTTATTACGACGGTGGCGAATATTCAGAGACTTCTGAGCAGATGTGTGTTACGGGCACTTCAATCAGCAACTACGTGGTTGACGGCGTGAAGGTTGAGGTTTCGTCGGAAACTAACGGCCTCACCGTAACAGGCGATTATGACAACGTCCAACTTATAGGTGTTAACGGTGTATGCGTTGCCAAGTCTGTTGGTAACCACTTCTCTGTCAACAGCCTGCCTTCAGGCGTATATATGCTTAAGATAGAGAAGGATGGGCAGTCTACAGTGAAGAAGGTTTTGCTTGCGAAATAAAGCGAAACGTTTAAATGAATATCCTCAAAGAGCCAAGTAGCTATCTGGAGTAAACAGGAGTTAGGCTCCCTTACGGTCGCCGGAGTTAACGGACATTACCTCAAACAGCTATTGTCCGTTAACTCCATGAACGAACGTAGCGAGTGATCACTTCCGTTAACTCCCGATAACTACACGCATTTGGTAAAATGCGGACATTCAATAACGTTTATATAATTGAAAGCTTCAAGGAATATTGCGAATGTCATTCGTGCATCGCAATATTCCTTTTTTCATTTATAAATATCAGCAATCGGCCTATCTGTTATTTCAAGGATTTTTTCTTTATGAATGTTTGCGGACATTCATCTTTATAATTTATCACGTGCTTTGTATAGTGTTTTGCTATCCGTGTTTATGCCGCTTTCCTTATTTTTGCAGCAAAAAACGGCAGTATATTAAAGGTAAATTTTAAAGGTGAGAAGGTGGGAAGGTGAAAAGGTGGGACAGCATATTTAAAGGTGAAAAAGTGAAACGGTGAAAAGGTGAAACAACAAAACTGCTTGCAATGCAAATGGATTTTTCACTGTTTATTTTTCATTATTCATTTTTTTATTACTTAAAAACTAAAAAACAATGAAAGTTAGCGTATTTAAGAATTATCTTAACGGCGAGCGTATCGCCGTTTGCAGTGTTGATGAAGTGGCGCGGATGATACGGCAGGGCGATTTTGCCTGTGCAGTGTCTGATTACCGGTGCGCGTCTCCGGCGATGCTTACTGTCGACCGTAACGGCGAGACCGTGGGCGGCGGAGTGCGCACGGCTGATAACGCTATTCCGCGCGTATGCTTTGCCTCAGAGTTCCGCCGGCGTAACGGTTGCAGGCAGTTGGTGGCCCGCAATGCCCTAGTATTGATTGAAATCGACGGATTGGCTGATTTCGCCACGGCCGTCAGAGTGCGTCGTGCAACCGCCCGCCAGCCTTACACACTGTTGGCGTTTATCGGCGCGAATGGCCGTTCTGTTGAGGTTGTATGCCGTATTTCGCTCGCAAATAGCGCATTGCCGACGTTGGATGATGCCACTTATCGCCGCCATATAGTTGAGGGATACAGGCGGTTGCATTACGTATATTCGTCGCAGTTAGGCGTAAGCATACCGTTGCAGGCTCCAACAGACGACCGGATGTGCCTGATGAGCGTTGACGAAGGGGTGTTTTATGAGCCTAACGCAGTGGTGTTCGCAGTTGATGCGCGGCGTAACACGTCAGTCTTTTCAGCAAAGGCCGCAGGTAAGGCAACTGTCGAAGAGTCGCCCCTACCGGGCAAGACGGCCGACGAGGCCCGCCGCTACATATTCTATTCCTGCTGGGACGCCGTGCTCCGTTCAGGTCTTGACGCTTCCGACCCATATTTCGCCGAGCAGGCCATAGCCATGCTTGCGCGCTTCTGCCGCCGCTCGGGGTTGCCTGAGCAGATGAGTGTAGAGCGCGCGTCGCTCATTGACGGCATAAACGCAGACCGCGACCTTGTCACGATGTTGTTCCGTCAGGCATACGCTGCAAGTACGCAGCGCGTTAACCCTATGGCGCATGTGCCCATGCCGGCGTTGACGGCCATGCAGGTAGACCACTTTTTCAAAAAGCGTTACCGCCTGCGCCGCAACGAGCTGACGGGTGTCGTGGAGTATAAGCCGCTCGGCTGTTATGACACCGATTACCGCCCCGTTACACAGGAAGTAATCAACACTATGGCCTTCCAAGCGCAGCGCGAGGGCATCCGTGTGTGGGTGCGTGACATTAAGGAGCGTGTCAACTCGACGCTTGTCGACGATTATAACCCCGTAAGCGACTATCTTGTCGACCTGCCCCGCTGGGATGGGCGCGACCGCCTCACGGCCTTTGCCGCCCGTGTGCCCACATCAACGCCTCGGTGGACGGAGCTTTTTGCCGTATGGATGCGCTCTATGGTGGCTCATTGGATGGGAATTGACCGCCTGCATGGCAACTCGCTCGTGCCGCTGCTCATTGGAGGTCAGGGCTGCGGCAAGTCGTCGTTCACCAAAATAATACTGCCCGATGCGTTGCGCCCGTATTACAACGACCGCATAGACTTCCGCAACGACAACACCCTGATGCAGGGCCTCTCGGCCTTCGCCCTGATAAACATCGACGAGTTCGACCGTTACTCAGACAGCCGTCAGCCACTTATGAAGTATATCATATCAAAGGGCGAGGTAACCGCCATGAAGGCTTACCGCAGCACGTTCTCAACCGAGCGCCGCTACGCCAGTTTTATAGCCACGACCAACAACCAGCACCCCTTGACCGACCCTACGGGCAGCCGCCGCTTCATCTGCGCCGCCGTCACCGGACGCATCGATTTCACGTCGCCCGTTGACTATCAGCAGCTCTACGCACAGCTCATTAACGAAGTGCGCAGCGGACTTCCGTATTATCTTGATGCTGAGGCAGAGCATCGGCTTATGGATGAAAACCGCCCTTTTTTCCGTCATGCCGACATCGATAGCATCCTCTCGTCCCTGTTCCGTCAACCATCGTCAGCCGAAACTGCGCAGAAACTTACAGCATCCGAAATAGCCGCCATTGTGCGCCACGAATACCCAAAGCTGCCGCCGTCGCGCCTCACAAATGTTGAAATAGGCCGCAGGCTGAAAGCCGCCGGGTATGAATGTCGGCACGGAAAGTGTGGCAATTACTATAAAGTAGAGTGTGTCTCGTCTGAACTTTTGCATTGATTTATTCTTTCATATTTCACCTTGTGGCATAATATGTTGATGTTCAATGCGTTGCATGGTGAAAGATGCCTCGTTCTATCTTTCACTATCTTTCATCGAGACCGCATCGTGTGTAATAAGTGAATGGATAATCTGAATGTTTGTCACGTGTGGTTGACGGCTTCGTATTATGAAGTGAAAGATGGTGAAGGATTAACACTGGTGCCTTTCATTACATAACATGCTTATAATCAGTATGTTACCTTATGAGGTGAAAGATAGAAAGATAAATCGCTTGAAATTTACATTATCTGTCTTTGCCATGTCAAACATGGCCTTTCGCCTTGTGAAAGGTGGCCTTTTGTTATTTGATTTGCCATCTTTTGCATCGCAAAATATGGCATAATGTAATATCGAATGATATTTGCATATAAATATTAGTTAAAATAAAATCTTTGTTGTATATTTGCATTTGGATGAATATGGTATTTGTTTATTATTGAATAATCTAATATTGGGTTCTTATGAAAACACTTGGACTATTCCCATTTATTGCTCTTGTAATCATATTACAAGCGTGTTCAACAAGTAAAGTGGTTATTTCTAATGGTATTGATTTGTCAAATTATTCATATGTTGTTTTTGGAAAGGAAGCAACTGGTGACAGAGAACTTGATGACATTGTTATGTCTGTTCAAAATGAAATAGCTGATACAAAATTGAAGGTTGTTTCAGCACGGGACGCGCTTGTGAAAATAGCTAATGGTGAATCTGTTTTATCTCCGAATATTCATGTATCAACAGAAAAATGGGATGGAGGGCATACATATATAACAATTACTTTTTATGATTATGATACGAACCAAAGTGTTGCTGTGCTTAAAAGTAGTGGTATTGGCATGACTATTTCTCAAGACCAAAATATAGCACTTGGTGCAATTCGGAAAAAACTAAAAAAGGTGTTTGGGGATAAGCAATAAGAAGAAACATGCAAAACCATTCTGCGTATCGTCTTACTTATGCATTGAACCAAACAGGACAGCTTGTTAGTGTTGATAATGTTCCTGTTGGAAATAATTGTGGTTGTTTCTGCCCTGCATGTAAAGAGCCTCTAATAGCTAAAAACCAGGGAGCAAAACGAAAGCATCATTTTGCTCATAGATCAGGAACAGAATGTGAATATGCGGTTGAGTCAAAGCTTCAATCCTTGCAAAAGATAATCAATTATTTCACATCTAATTGATACACAAATAGTAAATGCTATGATAGAAAGTTGTTGGTAACGATTTGGCGACTTTGAGATTGCACCAATCTTCTGCATTATGCTTTGTCAAACAACTCTGACACAAAAGTCAGCCAAATTCCTTGATTGATCAAAGAGTTTGACAACTTTTTCTTACTTAGTATTATTTATTATAGGACCAAATATATCAACGAAATCCAAAAGCCTTTCTGATTTTATAATATACCCAAGATTATTAGGTATGTGGGATACAGACAATGCCTTTTGCTGAACATTGGGAATTGTCACTACTTTAATTTCGCCAGTAACAGTTAATTGTGGACCAGCGTACAATATACCTAACAGAAAAACACGAGATTTACCCCAATTCAAATTTCCCTTTTTATCGGTATATCCTCCTACATTACATATAAGTACAGGAGAACCGCTTGAACCAGGAAAACACGCTGCATCAATCAAAAACTCTTTTCTTCCTTCATAGTCTATACCTACAGATGTCGCCGTTATTCCTCTACGAACAATTGGCATATTATTAACAGAATCCCATAAGCCATTAGGATATCCAATCATTATAATATCTTCTGTTGCATCTAAATCTGCAATTTGTGTTTTAGAGGGTATTAGACTATTATCTAGACATCTATAAAACAAAGGACTTCCCATTTTATTAGCAACCTTTAATAGCGGATTAATTGGCAATACGCATAAATCTACATTTGCATCTGGATGAAAATACCACATCTTTTCAAAATCGGTATCATAAGATATTGTAAAATGATTGGTATAGTCAGGATTCCCGTTAGAGTCCGATTTAGTTAAACGAAACAGCCCCTTTTTCATATTTTGTACAACATGCTTGTTTGTTACAATGAGAGGAATTGTTTTATCGCCAATGATTAAATTATAAAAGAATCCTGTACCAGAAAATTTTCCTCCAACAGAGTTTTCTGTTTCTATTCGAGTTGTACTAAAGCACAACTGCTCCAATATAGATAGAGTACACATGATCAAGATATTAAGTATATTGATTAAAATATTTTACTTGCAATGTCCTTAATGATGTTTATCGTATCATCTTTGGCATTGATGACTTTTGCAAACTTCAACAACCCATCAACGAAATCACGGATTGTTAATGTTTTTAAATCACAAATCCTCAGTTTTGCATAATGAAGAATTGAAATCAAGCAACAATAATGACCTTCACGTCCTATTTCTTTCAACAATTGAAACACTTCATCTTCATCAAAAGAAACATTCTTTCCATATATGAATAAACTGCTATTAAGGTCTGCTTGCCTGAATTTTGTGATAGCATGGGCTACATCCTGTTTTGAAAAATCCTTGTCTTTGACCTCAATTGAGTAAATGAGTTTTCTGTTTTTATCATATACATCAATGTCACCAACCTCTTTTGGTGATGCTCCACTTTGATTGACTTTATGTGGCTCTACTTTAAAATTTTTACCTAGATACATTTGCTCCAATTGAGAGACAATCAAAGGACAAACCTCTCCTTCTAAAGAATGTTCTGTAATGGCATAAATGTAATCCAGAACTAACTGTGAGAACTCACTAATATCAATCAAGGCATCTCCAACCGAGAATTTCGAGACATATTCCTTGCTCACTTCTTTCATTACGGATAATGCCGATTTCAAATATTTATATGCGTCAGAACTGCTCGATATGTTTGAAAGAACATCAATTACATCGGATAAGGTCTGAAAATCTTTTCCTCTTCTTACAGCATTTGTCAATGATAAAGACACAAAACGGGCAGGCTTGTTAAGGAATGGTTCGTTGGAACTACCAAGACATCCTGGTAGTCTCAATGTCTCAAAAGGAACCAAAACTTTATGACAGAGAGAACGGGCATCATATTTTCCATCTTCTCCATCCCCTTTCTGTAAACTCAAAATATTAATTCCGTCATTGGTCGCTTTAGCCAATAAAGCCGTAACTAATATGTAACGATATGTCTTGTGAGTTCCTCGCAATATCCCACTAATCTTCTGACCGATCCCATCATTCGACAATTCCGCCTCAACAAAAGCTCTATCAAGAATCAACGATGCTGTTTTTAATTCAATGGATGCCATATCTTTAATTAAATAATCCTGAATATATAATTGGTGAATGCCCTTTTATCACATCTATAACCATTGTGCATACGGCTTTTGCCAAATTACAAGGAACCGCATTGCCTATTTGAGTGTATTGGGAAGACTGGCTACCAGAGAATCTATATTCTAATGGAAATGTTTGGATAATACGTGCTTCATCTACCGTCAGCCTTCTTAAATAGTTAGGAACTACCTCTTTCTTAGAAATAGTCATATCATTTTGCAAACGTGCATGATACATCTCTACCCATGGCTGTGAATTATAATACAAAGCCTGTTCATCTATAATGGGAGTCTTGTTACCACCCATTGAAGCAGGCAAGGTCGCACTATATCCATCTAATTTGAGTGGACGACCAAGACCATTGAACAACATTCCCGCATACGCAGATTTACGCAATACGGGATTGGTTGTCAATGTTATCTTTGCATTGCAGGTATTTGTGTTATTACCAGTTCCAGCTTTATCCAATACCTTTAATGATTCGCGAACAGTTTTTGCTTTTTTCTTATAAGGTAAAAGCATTGCTTCCAAATCAGGACTCGCAAAATTATTTCCTTTGAAGCCTATGAAAAATATACGTTCTCTTGTTTGAGGCACATCGTAATCCGAGGCATTGAGAATACAAAAGTTTACTGAGTAGCCCAAATCTTGCAATTTCTTCAGCAGTCTACTCCTTATGGAAGCCCATCTATCCAATGTACCTAAAGCTTTTACATTCTCCATTATAAACGCGTTAGGCATAACCGTTTCTAAAACTTTGACGTAACTCCAAATAAGTTTACTCCGTTCATCATCTTCATTCATTTTTCCTGCAATAGAAAAGCCTTGACAAGGAGGCCCCCCTATAACCAAATCAATATTACCTTTATATTGATTAAGTGAAGGTATATAAGAGTTAATATCTCCTTGACAAATATGGTCTCCGATATTTATAGAGTAGGAATCACACGCATCCTTCATCATATCATTAGCCCATACGATTTTGGCACCAGCTTGGATGGCACCTATATCAAGTCCTCCCGCTCCAGAGAAAAGGGATAATGTATTAACTGAATTTTGTATCAAAGCCTCTTTAATCGTTTTCATATATAGAAACACATTAAGTTTGTTGCAAATTTACTTGCTTTTTATCTAATAAAAGACTATAGTATCAAGTTTGTTTTGTTTTTAAGGGAAACTTCCAACTTCGGAGGGAGTAGTTCGCGGAATGAAGCAAGGTTTGCGGAAGCAACCCGAAACGTTTTTGAGTAACTCAATAGAAAAATTGATAAGTTTTTCTACTTAAAAATTTTACTGTTTTGTAAGATAAGCTCCAATGAAAAAATTGACAAATATGATTATTTGTCAATTCTTTGTGGAAAAACTGTTGCCAATCCATGTTTATATGATAAGAATTATGTAAGTTTGCATCTGCATGGATGTTGTCTCAAAAGATAAACGCAGTAAGATAATGGCCGCTATCCGCTCAAAGAATACGCGGCCGGAGATTATCGTGCGTAAATATCTTTTCTCAAGGGGGTTCAGGTATAGGCTAAACCATCCACGACTGCCCGGGCATCCTGACATAGTATTGCGTAAATACCGCACTTGCATATTCGTTAACGGATGCTTCTGGCATGGCCATGATTGCCACAACGGCCATTTGCCAAAGACCAACCAAGAATTTTGGCGCAACAAAATCAACCGCAACCGTGAACGCGATAAAGAAGAACAACGAAGGTTGTCAGAAATGGGCTGGCACTGCATCACCGTATGGGAGTGTGAACTGGCTAACGACAGGCGTGACGCAACTTTGAAATCACTTGAATATACGCTGAACAGGATATACCTTAACGACCATGCCATAAAATACAAGTCCATGACGGATGACGATTACGGAATGGCCGCCGAGCCGGAGATGGGGGAATAATATTTTTTTAAGTTCGTGAAGAACAATAAAACGTGTTTCGGATATTTTTATTATTTTCGCGCTATTATGAATAAATATAAATACCGTCAGGGTTTTATGTTTTTACAGAACGGTCAAAAGTTTGTTCCGCTGGATTTATAACCGACAGTTACTATATGGGCATGTTGTCGTAAATGCCGTTCTTCATTTCTTCAGTAGTTTCAGTAGTGTTCGTATAGAGTCGGCCTTCTTGCCGACCTTAATATATTCCTCGAATATTCCAGCATTCATCTGCTTGAAGTTGTCGCGTTCCATACGTATGTCTTCTTCTAAATAGGTTTCAGCGTCTTTCAAATAGCGGAGGTTTACATTGGTGGAATTGGCAATCAAATCGCACAATGCTTTTTCAGGTGTAGCTATTATAAAGGCGTAACCATCATTTTTGACGCTTGACAAGCCGACGGAGAACGCTTTTCTTGAAATATGCGTATATTCAAACCTTCCTAACGGTGTGTCGAACACTTTTGCGTGCTTAAGGGTCATGGATTGCCTTGTGTATACGGCTTCGGGTATTAAACCGTAATATCGCAACGCTGAAGCCATTGAGACATACGATGGAGGATACATGTGGTTGGCGATCAATTCGGTTGATAGAGCCTTACCCGTTACATCAGGGCTGCATACATAAAGTCCTCTCTTGAGGCGGATAACCTGCTTGTCGCGTTCAAGTTGTCTTATCTTTTGGCTTTTCCCTTTGATATTAGAGTAAAGAGACACCAAGATAGAAGACGTTACAGGAATATTTCCTAACTGTTGCAATGGATTGTTCATGGTGCAAAAATAGTAAAATTTTGAATAGAAAAATATGTTTAACATACTTTTCTGTTTAAAATTTTACTGTTTCAAGTATGTCGTAATTGTGATTCTCTGACAGAACCGTATGGCGAGGCTTTTACAAGCGATGTTCTGTGGATTCTTTTTTTGAACATGTTGTAAGACTTAATGAACATGAAAAGATTGCTGGTATTGCATTGATTGTTACATATAGTGAGTACCTTTGCAACCGTATTATAAAACATTTTATGACATTAAAAAATAAATTATCTGTTACGTTGACGGCTGTTGCGCTTGCGTTTGTTGTCGCAGGCTGTTTCGACTATCATCCGTATGACGTGCGTTTTGGCGGCGAGAAAGGCATAAACGCCGCGGCTATAGGACGTATAGGGGCGGCAACAGACGGTAAGGACATATTTAAAGTGGCCTTTATCTCAGACAGCCATGGGTGGTACTCGGAAACGGAAGACATGGTGAAGGACATAAACACACGCGGAGAGGCCGACTTCGTAGTGCATTTAGGCGACTTGACCGACTGCGCCACAACCAAGGAATGGGTGTGGCAGCGCGACGTGCTGTCGAAACTCAGCGTGCCGTATGTGGCACTGTTGGGCAATCACGACTGTCTTGGCACAGGCGAGGAGGTTTATAATAAGATGTACGGCGAGAGTAATTTCAGTTTTATCGCAGGGCGTGTAAAATTTGTTTGCCTGAACACCAACGCTACCGAATATGACTATGTGGCGGCCAATCCCGACTTCGACTATATGGAGGAACAGATGACGGCCGACTCGGCCCTGTTTGACCGCACGATTATCTGTATGCACGCATGTCCGTACAGCGACCAGTTCAACAACAACGTGGCAAAGCCTTTTGAGCTTTATGTAACAAATTTTCCCGGTCTGATGTTTTGTGTCTATGGTCATAACCACAAACTTTCGGCATCAGAAATATTTGAAGACGGCGTGGTGTATTACGGTGTTGATTGCGCCAGTCACCGTTCTTATATGTTGTTCACCATAACACCTGACGGATATGATTATGAGGTCATTTATTTTTAGCTTATTGCTGCTTATTTCTGTTCGGGCGGGAGCGGTCAGCGTGATGTATAGCGGAACGGCGGAGACCGGTATTGATTCGACAATGGTTGTGGAATCTGTAATTCCAAACGATACGGCCACAGGTCAGGCGCTTACCAGTTACGACCGTCGTGTGCACCGTTATCGCCGGCATTGGCAGAGTCTTATTCCTACGCAAAGCGTTATTCAGTTTGCCGGCAATATGGGGTTGATATCTGTCGGTGTAGGATGGGATTACGGCAAGCATAAGCAATGGGAGACACATTTGCTGTTCGGTGTTCTGCCTCGCTATGGCAGCAAGCGGACTAAAGTAACAATGACGCTGAAAGAGAATTTCATACCGTGGAGTCTGTATATAAAGAACGGATGGGCGGTAGAACCATTGTCGGTAGGATTGTATTTTAATACGGTGTTCGGTTCTGAGTTCTGGCAAAAACAGCCTTCGCGCTATCCCGACGATTATTATCCGTTTTTGTCGACGAAGGTGCGTATAAACGTTTTTGTGGGGCAGCGTGTGGAGTACACCTTGCCACACAACCGCCGTAAGTTCGTAAAAAGCATAACCGCTTTTTATGAATTGAGCACTTGCGACATTTATCTGCGCGCGCTTGTACAGGATCGCCACGTGCGCCTTACAGACATAGTAGGACTGTCGTTAGGACTGAAGTTTCAGGTGTTTTAGGATGAAATATTATGAAGATATGGTATTTTTTATTATTTTCGCATCATAATATTTAATAAAAAAACGGGAAACAATGCTTTTATCGACAACACCTACAATTGAGGGACGCCATATCATTGAATATAAGGGCGTAGTGACAGGAGAGACTATCGTTGGCGCTAACGTGCTGAAAGATTTTATGGCCGGATTGCGCGACTTTTTCGGCGGGCGCAGCGGAACATACGAGAAAGTGTTGCGTGAGGCCAAGGAGTCGGCAATGAGTGAAATGGAAGAACGCGCCGCGGAGCTTGGCGCTAACGCTATTGTCGGCATAGATTTAGATTATGAGGCGATAGGGCAGAATGGCTCGATGCTGATGGTGACATGCAGCGGAACGGCGGTGGTTATTTAGCCAATGGGTTAAATAACAATTAAAAAATAACAATTAAAAAGTAACAATTAAACCGCCTTGCTATATACTTGCCGTTTACGCAAAGATTGTAAGAATAGCAAGGCGTTTTCAAATTTTAATTATTACTTTTTAATTTTAGGCGAAGCCTGACTGGCTTTGCCTAATTCGTATGCCCGTGTAGCCATACGGTTTATAATGCTTTCAGCCGTGTCGATGTTTATTTCGCCAAGGTCAGGACAGCGTGTGTATGAGCTGACGTGTTCGTCTTGTGTCTCAATGCGTCCGGCAAGCAGGTTGGTGAAGTTGCGGCGGTATTCTTCAACCATGACATTGTAAGTGTTGTCGGTGCGGCAGGCGAAGCGTACAAGATCCATTTCGGTTGTTTGTTCCGTAACAAATTCTTTCAGCAACGGTTCTATTTCGTCAGCTTTGTAGTTCATGCGTGACAGGGCGTAAAACGCTTCTTGGTTGAACAGTTTTGATACGCGTTCATAGTGATTGAGCATTATGCGCTTGATGTTTTTCGGTTCAAAACGCTCTTGCGGGTCGCTGTCGGTCTGTGATTCGATTATACCTGTAACGTAGTATTTGAAGAATGTGCGCACTAGCGCGGCGATGACAATGTCTTTTCCGATCATTTTTGAATAAAAAATTAAGAGTTAAGATTTAAGATTTAAGAAAGAATGACTGATAAGAGTATATAATTGGAGTTAAGTTTCGTATGTTTTTCTTTATTATGTGTTGACATATTTTCTTAACTCGTAATTCTTAACTCTTAATTACACAGCCAATGTTTCTCATAAGTCCTTCGTATTTCGCTCTTTTTACCGCGTTGCCTTTAAACAGACGGCGGTATTGCTCAACAGTCAGATGTTGCCAATCGGCGCGCGTCATGCGGAGTAATTCAGCTTTAGGGCGTAGCAGAGGGTCGTTTGTTGGTGTCGCAAAGCGGTTCCAAGGGCAAGCGTTTAGGCATCGGTCGCAGCCATAAACGGTATCGCCCATTTTTGAGGCTATATCCGATGGAATGTCTCCACGGTTTTCTATCGTGAGATATGACAGGCAGCGTGACGAGCAGAAAGGGCGTTGTGTGCTTATCGCGCCTGTTGGGCAGGCATCAAGGCAGGCGTGGCATGTACCGCAATGAGGCGTGACTGGGCTGTCATAGTCAAGTTCGATGTCGATGAACAGCTCGCCGAGAAAAAACATGCTACCGGCATGAGGTATGATTAGTTGGTGGTTGTGGCCAATCCAACCGATTCCAGATTGTGCTGCCCAATAGCGCTCGAGTACGGGTGCGGTGTCGCAGAACGCTCTGTATGTGGTTAGTCCTAGGCGTGAGGCTAGGGTGTGAAGACGTGACTTTACGATGTCGTGATAATCTTGACCGAGGGCGTATGCTGCAAATTGCAGTTCGCCTTCCGGTATGCGTTCACCGGGGGCATAGTTGAGCGCGACGCTTACGATACTTTTTACGTCGGGCATTAGCAGGAGGGGATTGAGCCGTTTGTCAATGTTGCGTGCCATATAATCCATGTCGGCGTATCCGCTGGTATCGAGCCAACGGCGGAACATATCGGCGTGGCAGGCAGATACAGATTCGGCCTTGGCTATTCCACAAGCGAAGAAGCCGAGGGCTTTTGCCTCGGCTTTTATTTGTTCACTCGAAAGTTTTGAACTCATAATTCTGTTCTTTCATCCATTTGAGTGCTTCGGGTAGCGCGTAACGTAGTTTGTCTATGCTTTTCAGTGAATCATGAAACGTTATGATTGAGCCGTTGCGTGTGTATCGCTTTACGTTCTTGAGCACGTCTTCAGCCGTGAGCCATTTGCTGTAATCGCGGGTTACGAGATCCCACATGACAATGCGGTATTTGCGTCCTAACCAGAAATACTGTTCCCAGCGCATCCATCCATGTGGCGGACGAAATAAGTGGGAGCCGATAAGGCTGTTGGCTTTCTCCGCGTTTTCGCTATAAGCTTTTGTCGTATGTTTGAAACCGCCCCAGTGGTTGAACGTGTGGTTGCCTACTTGGTGGCCTGCGTCTACAATCTGCTTGAACAGCCCGGGGTGTTTTCTCACGTTGTCGCCAACCATGAAGAATGTGGCGCGGGCGTCATATTCAGCCAAAGTGTCAAGGATGAACGGGGTTGATTCAGGTATAGGACCATCGTCGAAAGTCAGATATACCGCCCTTTCGTTTTTGTCCATACGCCATGTTGCCCTTGGGTAAAGCCAGCGTAGCCATTTGGCAGGCTGTTCGATGATCATTATTTTAGTAGTTAAAAAAGTTAAGGTAGTTAAAGGAGTTAAAGACAAGACTTCCTTTGTCGTATAAATGGAAATGTGCAGACAAAAACATTTGTCTTAAACTCCCTTAACTACGAATTTATTTATTGTGGCAACACGCCTCCTTTGCCGTGGTAAGCGGCTACGTCTGCATTGAATTGAGCCTCGAGCTTCTTAGCCAGTGCGTTGTCGAACATATTGGCGTTGTCGATACACATGCTCATCACGTAGATATGCATCATGCAGTTTTGCTGAGATTGCGTAAATCTGCCGCCACTAAGCGAGTTATACCATGCCATGTACTGATGTGCGTTGTCGAATACGACTTTTGTAAGCTCGGCCGCTTTAGCCTTGTTGCCAACATGCACGTAAGCCTTGGCTAGGTCAAGTCCGCCGCTCAGATAATTGATAGGCACGTTGTATGCCGGTATTACTTTCTCTGCGTATGCCAAAACCTTTTTAGCCTTGTCGGTCTTTCCTTCCGCGATGAGGCTTAGGGCAAGCTGGGCGAACAGCCGGCGGTGAGTGTAGCACATGCGCATGACTGTCTCGTCAAGATAAATACCTTTCTTATCGATGCCGCCGTACTTGAAACGTGTCATCATGTTTGTATATACGCGTTCGGTATCAAAATTCTTGGCTCCTGCCACGTTGGTGGTGAACGGTGTGATGCGGTTGGCAAGACCTTCTTGTACAAAGTTGTCGCCTAGGTTCATATAGTTCTCCGAGCCGACGGTTGTCGCTACGTAGACAGGGCGTGTCCAGTTACATTGCGCAAGAATTTCCAGCATCATCAAGTCGTTCTTGTAAAGGGCACTTTTGCCTTTCAGCGAGATTACCATGCGGTCAGGTATGGAATCGGCCGCCATCATCATTCCGCTCTTGCGCACAGCGTCCTTGTCGATTGTTATATAGAGTGTGTCGGTTGGTATGAAGTGGTAGTCCGGGTTTTTAGAGCGGACCCAGTACTTCATTATATTCTTAACCTCGAACGGATTATCGCCGAAGGCTGTTTTTGCTTCTTCAGGATGTGCCTTGTAGAAATTGAGTATTTCATGTTTTGTCTCAGGCACAATCTCGACATATTCGTTTGTGCCTGAACAGTAGTCGAGGCGCGGCCATGAAATAGGCACGGCCGGCGAATTGTAAGCCTCTCGGCACATCTGGTCGATATACCAGTCGGTTGCCAGATAGCTGAGGTTGCATACTCGTGCGTCAGTCCTAACGCCTTCAACATCCTGATTGTACCACAACGGGAAAGTGTCGTTGTCACCGTTGGTGAAGATTATCGGATTACCCTTGTCTTGTAAAGACATGAGATAGTTCTGTCCGAAGTCACGACATACGTAGCGTCCGCTGCGATCGTGGTCGTCCCATGTCTGGCTTGCCATTTGTACAGGCACGAGCAGGCAAAGTATCGATACGGCTGCTGTGGCTATCGTGCCGTTAAGTTTTGCATATTTTTTCAGCAGGTCGATGATGGCAGCTACGCCGATACCGCACCAAATGGCGAAGGCGTAGAACGAACCGGCGTAAGCGTAGTCGCGCTCACGTGGCTGCATCGGTGTTTGGTTGAGGTAGAGCACGATGGCAAGACCGGTCATAAAAAACAGGAAGAACACTACCCAGAACTGCCTTATTCCGCGCTGTCCGCGGTAAGCCTGCCAGAAAAGGCCGATGAGTCCAAGCAACAGGGGCAAGCAGTAAAACACGTTGTGTCCCTTGTTGTTCTTCAAGTCGTCAGGAAGTTTGCTTTGGTCGCCAAGTCTTAGGTTGTCAAGCCAAGATATACCTGTTATCCAGTTGCCGTGTTCCAGTTCGCCGTTTCCTTGTATGTCGTTCTGTCGTCCTGCGAAGTTCCACATAAAGTAGCGCCAATACATGAAGTTGCACTGGTAAGATAGGAAGAATCGCAGATTCTCGAGCATTGTCGGCATCTTTACCATTATCGGTTCGCCACAACGGTCGTAAGGTATCTGTGTACCCTCTACACCGCCCATCCAGCTCTCGTACGCCTCGGCGTGCGCAGAGCTCCACATACGCGGGAACACCATATTCTGGGCGTATGCGTAGTCACGGTTGCGGCTTACTACGAAGTATGAGTCTTTCTCGTCGGCCGAAGCCTTTTCTTTACGTTGGTAAATAGGCGCTCCGTAAGTCATGTGCGGTTTACACATTCCGTTTTCGACGTCGAGCTTCACTTGTGATGTGTAAGCCTGCCCGTAAACAAGCGGGTTGTCGCCATATTGCTCGCGGCTGAGATACCGTCCGAGGGTAAAGATATCTTCAGGCGAATTTTGGTCCATCGGTGGGTTGGCCGACGAGCGTATAACGGTTACGGCGTAAGTGGAATATCCGATCATCAGCATCAGCATACAGAGCAGCGTGGTGTTCTTTATGCGTGCGCTTACCAGCGGTTTGTTGCTGACCTTACGGTTAACGACGAACCATAATATAGCTAATACTACAACTCCGATGAAAAAAGCCGACCAGCCGTAGCCGTAGAACGGAACACCGAGCATGGCTACCGAAAGCACGAACGACAAGTTGGTGCGTTTGAAACTCTTGCAAGTATAGCTTTCATAGATGGCCCAGATTACCGTTGAAACGAGCAGTATAATGTATATTATGACACCTGTGTTGAACGGACAGCCGAGCGTATTGACGAAGAACAGTTCAAACCAGCCGCCTACGGTGATGATGCCCGGCACGACTCCGTAAAGTATCACGGCAATGAGCACGAACGAAATGGCCAGCGCGATGAGCGAGCCTTTCAGGTTTGCGTTGGGGAACTTGCGGTAGTAGAACACCAGCACGATGGCCGACACGCAAAGCAAGTTGAGCAAGTGGACGCCTATGCTCAAGCCCGTCATGTACATGATGAGCACCAGCCAGCGGTCGCTGTGGGGCTCGTCGGCGTGGTCTTCCCATTTTAGTATTAGCCAGAACACAACCGCAGTGAACGCTGACGAGTAGGCGTAAACCTCGCCTTCGACGGCACTGAACCAGAAGGTGTCGCTGAACGTGTAAATCAGCGCGCCAACAAGGCCGCTCGCCTCGATGGCTATCAGCTTCGGGGTGGTAAGCGCGCCCCAGTCTTTTAGTATGAGCTTGCGTGTAAGGTGGGTGATTGTCCAAAACAGGAACAGTATGCACGTAGCGCTAAGCAGCGCGCTCATTGTGTTTACCATCATCGCCACTTGCGACGGGTCGCTGGCAAACTGTGAGAACAAGTTGGCCGTAAGCATAAAGAAAGGCGCTCCGGGCGGATGGCCTATTTCTAATTTGTACCCTGTTGTGATGAATTCAGGACAATCCCAAAAACTGGCTGTCGGCTCGATAGTGCTGCAATATACAAAAGCTGCTATGAAGAATGCCAGCCAGCCTAAGATATTGTCAACCAACCTAAATTGTTTCATTTAATAATATGTGTGATATTTGTTTACTATGCAATGAAAACGCAATAAAACGGTGCAAAGATACAAACTTTGTGCCGTGCAGCGGTAAGTTTATTATATTTTAACGCTATGCGGCCAGGCTGATATGGGCATTTTATATTCTCACAACGAGATATGCGCCTTAATGTCTATGCTGAGCGGGGTTGACGTGCGGAAGTTTTTGCCATTGCTCCCTTTGAGAAAGTTGAACGTTGAATAGTTGATTATGGCCGATACGGCTATCCGTTCGCTGATGTGGTATTTGTAACCGGCGCCTATCTGGTATACAAACTGGTTCTTGGGGTATCTGAACGTGGTGAAGGCATGTTCCTCGTGGCGGTTTTTCGTAAGGTTCTGGAATGTCCATGACAGCTCGTTCCTGAGCAGCAGCACGTGGTCGCCGTTGCCCAGCGGCAGGTATAGCGTCGGGGCGACGAACGGCGCAAAGGCTATGCCCCTTACCTTACATTCGGGGTGTTGGTATTCCTTGTAGCCGATGGTCTGCGAGAATTGTCCTACGCCTGCGCCTGCCTCGATGCCAACTATGCGTGCCAGCGGCAGCTCAAAACCAATGTTCACCCCGTAAAACTCAGGCATACGGATGTTGTCTTCCACGCTTTGTATGCCTATTTTTGCGTTCACTCCGATGTTTACCGACGGGCTGTATTGGCCGAAAACGTCGCTAGGCAGCATGGCAAGGGCTACGGTGAGCGTTGCTATGGCGGTTGTTATTCGTTCAATTTTCATGGCTTTTACGGGGTTATCGTCGAATTGTATACAACCGCAAAGTTAGCGGTTTTTTCCTTAAAAGCGAAATGTTTTACTGGAAAATGCGGTTGCGTTGATGCTTGTCGAACCATACTTGCAAATGCGCTGCCGGTATGTGGTTTTGCAATACGTGGCCTTTTACGCGATGAAAGGCCACGTATTGCACGCTAAAAGGCCGCCTTTCGCAACGCAAAAGGCGGCCTTTTAGCAAGTGGCTGATAATCAGACGAATATCTCTACGCCGAGGGCTAGCAGGGCGTAGCGTGCCAGTTTGCCTATTGTTACGCTCACAATGGTGAGCGTGAGGTTGGCGCGCATCAGTCCGAGCACTATCGTTATGCCTTCGCCTATTACTGGCAGGAATGCGAAAAAGCCCGTCCACGCTCCGCGCCCTGCCATGAAGCGGCGTGCCCGGTCAAGGTCTTTGGGCTTTACGTGCAGGTATTTCTCAATCCAGTCCATGCGCCCCAGCGAGCCAATCCAGTAGTTGAACATGCTGCCGAGGGTGTTGCCCACTGTGCCGTAGGCCACCAACGCCCACGGGTCAAGCCCCGCCGCCATGAGCGCGAGCATGACAACCTCGCTGCTTAGGGGGAAGATGCTGCCGGCGAGGAATGCCGAAATGAGCATACCTACGTAGCCGTAGTCGGTGAGGATTTCTATCAGAGACTCCACGGTGACAGGTTGTTAGGCTCAGGGGTGCAGTTTAGGATGTTAAATGTTGTTGCCGCAATGGCAAGAAATGTGAGCAGGATGAATGCGATATTGGTAAACCGCGTGCCGGTAAGAGCAAAAAAATGTGCGCACAATATAGATGCGTTCACAATCAGTATGCCCGTCAGCTGCGCTCCGTATGTAGGTTGCAGTATGGCCAGCGCAGTGGTGAAAACAGTCAGCGTAATGAACATCTCGTAAATCATTCGCGTGCGGATTTTATCCTTGTAACTGTTGCGCAAGAAATGTATTATACCAATGACGGCCACAAAAAGCGTTAGGCCAAAGGTCACGGCCATGCCCGAGCTGACCGTGGATGAATAATTGCATACTGTCCAAAAGTCGAGATTAAGGTGTGGAATTATTATACTGAAATCGCCTGTAATGGCGCAATATCCGCCTATAAACCAATAAGGCGCTGTCAATCCGATTATCGATGCCCAGAAATTCCGCCAGCTCATGGCCATTAGGTTTGTGCCGGCAAGCACCCATAATACAGGTACGAAAAACAGTGACTGGAGGTAAATCACGCTGGCGATGCCTATGAACATGAAAGCATAGAACATCTTGCCTTGTGCACGTTTGTCCTGATATGACGAAAAAAGCAGCAGATAAGAGGCAATGAAGCATAACTGCACGACGAGCACGTCAAGGTTTCCCGTCACGGGGGTGGCCATAGTCCCAAGTACAAGGAACGTACATGACACCATGCGACTGTAAATCCTGATGAGCGCGTTGCGGTTATTCAGCTCAACCATGAGATAAGCCGATACGGCGAAAACCGCCAGTTCGGCGTATTCTCTGCAGTTCAATGCGCACACAATGAGCCACACCACCAGCGCGTAAACCGCCGTGACGGGCAGCGCGAAACGGCTTTCGGCAATTCTGTTTTGTAATCGCTTCATAATTAAAAGTGAGAAAGTGAGACGGTGAGAAGCTGGGAGAACGTGGTAAGAAAAAACTTCTCACCTTCTCACTTTCTTACCGTCTCACCTTTTAAAGGTCTTTTCCTATGTCGCTGCGGAAGTATTTGTCGGTGAATTTGATTTTCAGCGCTTCCTTGAATGACTTTGCGAGAGCCTCGTCTTTGTCTTTGCCGTATGAGCTTACGGCTATTACGCGGCCTCCGGCGGTGACGACTTGTCCGTCTTTCAAGGCTGTGCCGGAGTGGAACACGATGCTTCCCTCAACCTCGTCGATGCCTGTTATGGGGTAGCCTTTGGCGTATTTCTCGGGGTAACCGCCGCTTACGAGCATCACGCAGACCGCCGCGCGCGGGTCGAACTCGATATTTCTTTGGTCGAGATTGCCCTCGGCTACGCCTTCGAACAAGTCAACGATGTCGCTTTTAAGGCGGAGCATAACGCTCTCCGTTTCCGGGTCGCCCATTCGGCAGTTGTATTCTATCACCATCGGGTTGCCGTTTACGTTGATGAGGCCGAAGAATATGAAGCCCTTGTAGTCCAAGCCTTCTTTTGCAAGACCGTCTACCGTGGGACGGATGATGCGGTCTTCCACCTTCTGCATCCACTCTTTCGTGGCGAACGGAACGGGAGTTACGCTGCCCATGCCGCCAGTGTTGAGGCCCGTGTCACCCTCGCCTATGCGCTTGTAGTCCTTAGCTTCGGGTAGGATTTTGTAGTTCTTGCCGTCGGTAAGCAAGAATACGGAGCACTCAATACCGCTCAAAAATTCTTCGATGACTACGTTTGCCGACGCATTACCGAACATTCCGCCGAGCATCTCGCGCAATTCCTTCTTGGCTTCGTCGAGCGTCGGCAATATGAGCACGCCCTTTCCGGCGCACAGGCCGTCGGCCTTCAGCACGTAAGGAGGCTGCAACGTCTCGAGGAAACGCAGTCCTTCGTCCAGCGTGGTGCCGTTGAATGTCTTGTATTTTGCCGTCGGTATGTTGTGCCTTTGCATGAAACCTTTGGCAAAGTCTTTTGAGCCTTCAAGCTGCGCGCCTGCTTTTGACGGGCCTATTACAGGTATATTGGCCGTGCGTTTGTCGCTTTTGAAGTCGTCGTAGATGCCTTTTACCAGTGGGTCTTCAGGCCCTACTACTACCATGTCGATGCCGTTTGTAACGGCAAAGTCCTTCAGACGCTCGAAGTCGTCCGCCTTTATGTCTACGTTCTCGCCAGCATTAGCTGTTCCGGCATTGCCCGGAGCGATGTACAGTTTGTCAACTTTCGGGCTTTGTGCGATCTTCCATGCCAAGGCGTGCTCGCGCCCTCCGCTGCCTAATAATAATATTTTCATAATCTGATATGTATTTAAGCTCCCTCCCCTTGGGGATGGGTGGGGTAGGTGTCTGCTGTTTATTTTATTTCAAATAGTCCTCGAAATACTGTGTAATCCTTTCGTGCAGGTGTACGCTTTGGTGTCCCATCATGTTGTGCCCTTCGCCGGGATATACGTAGAAGTCGGGCTGTGTGCCCACCTCGTTGCACTTCTTGATGAACGACAGGGCGTGTTGCGGCACTACAGTGGGGTCGTCCGTGCCGATGATTATTTGCAGTTTGCCCTTCAGGTTCTTTGCTTTGTTGATGAGACTTGTTTCCGCGTAGCCTTCCGGATTGGTCTGTGGCGTGTCCATGTAACGCTCTCCGTACATCACTTCGTACCATTTCCAGTCGATTACCGGACCACCGGCAACACCAACTTTGAATACGTCGGGATAGGTAGTCATAAGCGATGTTGTCATAAAACCTCCGTAACTCCATCCGTGCACGCCCATGCGTGTAGTGTCAACGTATGCCAACGACTTCAAGTATTCCACTCCTTTGAGCTGGTCTTTCATTTCTTCCACGCCGAGGTGGCGGAACGTCGCTTGTTCAAAGTCTCGTCCGCGGTCACATGAACCGCGATTGTCGAGTATGAATAAAAGATACCCCTTTTGTGCCATGTACGTCTCCCAGCTACGGCTTGCGTAGTGCCAGCGCGCTTCGACGTTGCGTACTCCCGGGCCGCCGTATACGTAAACCACGGTGGGATACTTCTTGTTGGGGTCGAAGTCTACAGGTTTCACCATGCGGTAGTACAGGTCTGTCACTCCGTCGGCCGCCTTGATGGTGCCGCAGGAGTATTCGGGCACGTTGTATCCTGTCCAAGGATTGTCTGCCTTGAAATAGTTTGTGCTTTTTGTTTTATCAATGTCAACAATGTCAATATTACGCGGAACATCCGGCTCAGAGTAACTGTCAAACAGGTATTTACCTAATGGTGACAGGCAAGGGGCGCGATGTCCACCTGCGTCATACGTGTTTGCGTGGCATCCGCGGCCATTGTCGAGCAGCGTGCGTTTGCCTGTTTCTATATTCACTTTATAGATGTTGTTTTGTATCGGGCTGCTTTCTGTCGATAAAATAAGCACTTCTTTGGGCTTTGATGTAAAGCCGATAAGGTCTAACACTACCCATTTGCCACTTGTGATTTGCTTAAGCTGTTCGCCTTTCGTATTAAAAAGGTAGAGGTGGTTGTAACCGTCCTTTTCACTTTGTAGGATGAATTTGTCGGTATCCCATGGCAGGAATACGATAGGATTTACCGGATGTACGTACTTGTTGTGGTGCTCTTTGTACAATGTGGCAAGTTTTTCGCCTGTCATGGCATCGTATTTCACCAGTTCCATGTCGGTTTGGTCACGGTTCAGCTCTATCATGTAAACCGCTTTTCCTGTTGGACTCCATGCTATATTTGTGAAGTAACGGTCTGTCGGGTCGCCTGCTTTCAGGTAGACGGTCTTGTTTGTTTTCAGGTCGTATACGCCAACTGTAACCTTGTGGCTGGCTTCTCCGGCCATTGGATATTTTGTCGGAATTTCTGTTGCAACGCGTGTGTCGATGTCAACGAGAGGATAGTCGGTCACCATGCTTTGGTCCATTCGGTAGAAGGCAAGTCTTTTCCCGTCGGGGCTCCAGAAAGTCCCTTTATATATGCCGAATTCGTCGCGGTGAACGCTTTGTCCGTAAACAATGTCGTGACTGCCGTCGGTTGTCAGTTGGCGTGTCTTTCCGTCGGCATCGGTTACATATAGGTTATCATCCTTTACGAATGCAACGGCGCGGGTATGTGGTGTCCAGTCCTCATGTGTTTCGCCCTCGGAGTTTTGTTTCCAGACAGTTTTTTTTGCCTTGAAGTCAATAAGCAGACGCTCATTTTTCCGTTTGATAAGTACCAACGGTTTGTCGTGGTAGGGGAAAGCGGCATACAAAAGATGGTGTATCTTGTCACTTCCATTTTTTGTTTCGGCCCATTTGTTGATGTCATCGAGCTTGAACAGCAGTTTTTCTTTACCTGTATTCTTGTCTACTGTATAACATTCTTCCACGTCCAAGTGTACGAGATTGTCGCCCCACCACGTCAGGTGTCTGTTTTTAGGCACCATGTTGTGGTAGTTGTTTCCGCCGAAGTTCAGGTCTTCAAGCGTAAACTCGCGTAGTTGGGCGTTGGCGGTCATAGTTGTGAATATCGCTAGTAAAGCTACGATACACGTTTGGGCGTGGCTTAATATTTTGTTTTTATTTTCAGTCGTCATATCGTCTTCCTCTTTTACCGTAGTCTCTTTTATCCTTTCCGCCTTTGAAATCGCGTCCGCCCTTGCGGTCGTTGCGCTTTCCACGGTCGTCGTGTCCACGCCAGTCTCGGTCGTCTCTGCGTCTGTCTCGGTCGCGTGAGCCGCGGTTGTTAAATTCTATTTTATGGAATTTGAACGTGCGGATGTCGCCTTCTTCGTTTTCTTCAGCTTCTTCAAGACGCTTCTTAAACTCGCGGTTTTCCTTGAAACGGTGTTTCTCGGCCATGGCTTTCTTTTCTTCCTCGGTCTTAAGAATGTTGCCTGCGCCGCGGAAATCGCTCAGTTTTCCTTCAAAAATCTGGTACTTGCGGAACTCACACTCGAGCGAACCGTTATAAAGAGGTATCTTAATCGACGGTTTAAGGCCGATTTGATCGAAACATTCCTCACGGTAACTGAGCACCCATGCGTCGTTGTTCTTGAATTGGTGTTTCAATGTTTCGCCTATCATACGGTATGTGCCGAGCAGGTCGGGGGTGGATATTCGCTCGCCATAAGGCGGATTAGTCACCATTATCGCTTTTTCTTTCGGCTGTTTGAAGTTCTTGAAGTCGGCCATTTCTACGCTGATGTCCTTGGTCAATCCGGCCGCCCGCACGTTGAGGTTGGCTTTCTGTACGGCCTTGGGGTCTATGTCGTATCCGTATATATGGTGGTTGAATTCGCGCTCTTGCGAGTCGTCGTTGTATATCCTGTCAAACAGGTCGGCGTCAAAATCAGGCCATTTTTCGAACGCATAGCTCTTTCGGAATATGCCCGGAGCCATGTTGCGTGCGATTAGAGCGGCCTCGATAAGCAGTGTGCCTGAACCGCACATGGGGTCGATAAAATCAGTGTCGCCCTTCCAACCGGTCTTAAGAATCATGCCTGCGGCGAGCACCTCGTTAAGCGGAGCCTCGACGGACTCCTGCCTGTATCCGCGGCGGTGGAGGCTTTCGCCGCTCGAGTCGAGCGAGAGCGTGCAGCGGTCTTCGGCGATGTGCATGTTGAGACGTATGTCAGGGTTGGCCACCGAGATATTGGGGCGCTGCCCGGTTTTCTCGCGGAATTGGTCGACGATGGCATCTTTCACCTTGTACGACACGAATTTAGAATGGCGGAACTCGTCAGAGAACACCACCGAGTCAACTGCGAAACTCTTTTTCAGGTCTAAATATTGGCTCCAATCTATTTTCTTAACCTCGTCGTACACGTCGTCTGCCGACTGGGCCTTGAAATGTTTTATGGGTTTTATCACCCTTATGGCGGTATGCAGGCTGAAGTTGGCCCGGTACATCATTTCCTTGTCGCCTGTGAACGACACCATTCGCCGTCCTATCTGTACGTTGTTTGCTCCCAGTTGTGTAAGCTCTTGTGCCAAAACCGGTTCTAATCCCATGAATGTCTTGGCGATGAGTTCAAATTCTTGTTCCATTATTTTGTTTATGATTGTTCATCTTTTAGTAGATAAGGAGTAAGGAGTGACGGAGTAAGTAGATATGCCTTGGCGTTTGTACTTGAAGGTAGTGAAACGTCATGCGGCTTTTCATTCGTTTTGTGGCATTTCTAATTACTGCTTATTTCTTTACTCTTTTCCTCCTTTTTTACTTTTTTCGACATCGGTGCCATGTCTTCCGTCACCCAAATGTTAGCTCCTACGACGCATCCCTTGCCTATGGTTATGCGGCCGAGTATGGTTGCGTTGGAATAGACTATCACGTTGTCTTCCAGTATCGGGTGGCGCGGTATGCCCTTGATAGGGTTGCCTGCCGCGTCGAGCGGGAAACTCTTGGCTCCGAGGGTGACGCCTTGGTACAACTTTACGTTGTCGCCTATGATGCACGTTGCGCCTATTACCACGCCCGTGCCGTGGTCTATCGTGAAGTGGCGGCCTATCTGCGCCGCCGGGTGTATGTCTATTCCCGTTTCAGAGTGGGCCATTTCCGTGATTATGCGTGGTATCAGTGGTACGCCGAGATTCACCAGCTCGTGGGCTATTCGGTAATTGACCAGTGCTTTTATCACGGGGTAGCATGATATTATCTCGCCCTTGCTTTCGGCTGCCGGGTCGCCGTTGTATGCCGCGTCAACATCGGTTGCCAATACGGCGCGTATCTCAGGAAGTCGTTCTATGAGTTTTGCCGAAAGGGATTCGGCCTGCGGGCGGCGGTACAGTGGTATGCAGTCCGTGTTGGCGTGTTCGGAGTCCATAAAGCAGAGGCCGGCCAGAATCTGGTCGGTAAGCAGGTTGTGCATACGCTCAACGTTTACTCCGATATGGTATTTCAGTGTGGTTGTGTTTACCGTCGACTTGCCGTAAAACCCCGGAAACAATATCGAGCGCGCCAGTTCGATTATTTCTTCGAGCACCTTTCCCGACGGGAGAGGGTCGCCGTCGCGGTGACGGTGGAACAATTCTTTCAACGACTCGTGTTGAGACAACTTCTCTATTGTCCGGGTGAGAATCATTGTCAAGTTGTCGGTACTCATTCTTTTGTGTGTCAATATTGTGTGCAAATTTAATTGTTTTATCGTTATGCGCCAAATTTTTTACGTTCTTATTTAGCGCTGTTGGTTTCTGTCGAGTTTTCTTTATGTGGCTAAACGCATTGCGAAAGACCGTAAACGGTGTTGTGAAAGGCCATGTTTTGCGTCGCAAAAGGTGGCCTTTCGCAACACGGAACATAACATGTTTGCAACGTGTTGATTTTTAGGTGGTTATAAATTGGAATCTTATAACCTGTAAAGATGCTTGCATACGGCTCATGGAATGTAAAGTTTTCTTAAAAAGAATAATGGCTGTTTATGCTTTCAAGCAAAAGTGATAACTTTGCATGTCAGTGTTTTTAAGGTGAAATGGAGATTATTCAGAATATTATAAACGATAACGGTTTTCCTGCGCTTACGGCTTTCCTGTTGGGGCTTATCGTAGCCTTGCACCCGTGCCCGCTGGCCACTAACGTGGCCGTAATGGGCTATTTGGCCAAAGACGTGCACCGCAGCCGCCGTGTATTTACGAACTGTATGGCCTACATGGCAGGCCGTATGGCTGCTTATTCGTTGCTAGGCATAGTGTTGACGGCCGTGTTCCGTGGCAGCGGAGGCGTAGATGTGGTTGGCCGGTGGTTCGGCCAGTGGGGCGAGAAACTGCTCGCTCCCGTACTTATAATAATAGGGGCGTATTTCGTGTTCAGCCGTTTCATCCATAAAGACGAGCATTGTCCCGACGTGACGGCTCGCGGCCGTGGCTTCCACGGAGTGTGGGGCAGTCTGTTGCTGGGCGTTCTTTTGGCACTGTCGTTCTGTCCTGAGAGTGCCATTGTGTATTTTGGTATGCTTTTGCCGCTGTCGGCCCATTCGGCAGGCGGTTATTTCCTGCCCGTCGTGTTCTCTGTCGGTACGTCTGTGCCGGCGGTGCTCTTGGCGTGGGTTGTAGCCTACGGCATGGGCGGAACGGCGGCGATGCGTGAAAGGATGCATTCCGCCGAGAAGTGGATTAACACTATTGTAGGCGTGCTTTTCATTGCTGCGGGAGTGTTCTGTATGGTAAATTAAGAATTAAGAGTTAAGAATTAAGAAATAATACCTCGTTGGTAATTTTCTTAATTCTTAACTCTTAATTCTTAATTCAATAATCTTCAGCGTTTAAACCTAACCACCACGAACTTGTATCCCATGGCCTTGAACATTTGGTAAAACTGCCGTTGGGCATTGTCTTCCGCGCTTTTGATGTTTTCTTTTGTCAGGCATCTGTATTTCATTTTGGCCTTGGCACGGTGGTAAAGGTCGTCTCGCGCCTTGTCATTCCACGTGCCCGACTCGAAAAACGGTTGTGTGGCGGCCTCGTCTATGAAGTCATCGTCAAGCAGCTTTATTTTCGGTAACATCACGTACAGCGTGTCTCCGTCTGTAGTCAGCCAGTCGTCGTCCGCTTCACTAAGTTCGATGCCGAGGCGCAACGTGCCTTTGTAAATGCGTATCAGTTCGTCGCTGCCGAAAAGTTTTTTCCTTACCGTATCGACCATTTCTTCGTCTTCAATAGATAAAAATTCCCATTCGCCTATCTCCTTTATGGCCAGTACCTGTGTCGGTGTTATGTCAATCTTGTCGTTCACGTGCGTTGTAATCGTGTCGTGCCTGCATGAACGCATTATGTAAGCAGCCGATACGATGCCCAGCAGCAGTGCGGCCGCCACGGCGTACAGCTTCAACCGGCCCATGCCGGTCACGATGTTGCGCCACCGTGACGGCTTTTTTGTTTTTACGTTCTTATTGTCTGTCATTTTCAATGATGGTGTTTTCAAGTATCATCGGCATGTCGCTCTCGGTAAAATCCTTGCGGAACGTTATCGTGATGTCCTCCTCACGGTATCCCATTTTTACCAGCATCGGTACCAGCACGTGTGTGGCGCTTTCGCGGGCCATGTCTATTATGCCCGTTTGTGGTATGCTTTTTATTATCTGTTCGCGGCCTTGCCGCTCGTATGAGGACATTTCCGCGTCGGTGAAATTAGAGCGTATTAGCGATACATGCTTCTTTATCTCGTCATGGTCGATACGGCTTGATGTTAGTTCCACTTTCGGGTCGGGAAGGATTATCTCAATCTTGCGTCCGTCGGTTGTGACGTTTCTTTCCGTGAACTGCCCGAAGTCAACGTATGCCTTGAGCTTTGCGTCTACGGGAATGGCTATCTTTCTGGCTGACAAAGGTACCGCCACATTGAACTTACGGTTGAACAACGAGCCTTGGAGTTCCACCTTGTCATCGTGAGTTACAATCTTTCTCACACGATATTCGGTCGTGTATAGTTTGGAACATTTCCGTATCTGCATCACCATTACGGGAATAGTGTCAACAGGTTTGGTCTCAACTTTTGTATTTGTTCCATTGTTGCATGAGGCCAACGCGAGTGCGGTTGTGATGATATAAAGTGCCAGTTTCTTCATAATTAGTTACAAATTTAAGTAAAAACGGATGAAACTCAAAAGAAAAGAGAGGCGAAACCTTTTTTTGTTTTGCTTTTTAATCAATTTATACTAATTTTGCGCCGTAAAACGAAAAATAATGAAATGAAATCATTACAGACACTGTTCATCGCCGCCGTGGCGGCATTGGCTCTCTCTGCTTGTAGCGAGAAGAAGCCAAACGACAACATCATCGCCAAGAAACCAGCGGCCAAAGCTCCTTCAGGACCTGTCAAGATGCAGGACTCAAGATTCATGGAGGAAGTGAAATTGAAAGGTAAAAGCTGTTATGTCAACATCGTGCGGCGTGCCGACACGTCGCTTCCGATTATTACTGACGACGCAGGCGGCAAATACTATGACAACGTGATTGACGTCACGATAGAGTCTCACAAGGACGACGGCATGGCGTATGAGTCGAAGCCGATATTCCAAAAGACGTTCAACAAGAAGGACTTTGCATCGTATGTCAACGCCAAATACCTTGAGAAAAGCGCGCTGCTCGGCATTGTTTTCGACCGTGTTGACGGCGACAACATCGTTTTCGCTGCAAGTGTAGGCCAGCCCGACGCGCTCAGCGACGACTATGTGCCTCTGCTTGTCACCGTTTCACATTCGGGAAGCATGACAATCACTAAGGACACGAGGCTCGACAGCGACGTGGAGAATAATTAAAAGTGAAGAGTGAAAAACGAAAAGTGAAAAATCCATTTGCCTTTATCTACTATTAAGATGTGAGCAAATGGATTTTTCACTTTTCGTTTTTCACTTTTCACTTAATTCCGTTTTTCTCTGTATTCCTGCGGTGTCTGGCCAGTGGCGTGCTTGAAGAACTTGCAGAAGAAGCTTACGTTGGGGAAGTTGAGGGCGTAAGCTACTTCGGCCACCTGCCTGCTGCTGTATCTTAACATCACTTTCGCGTTAGTCACGACGGCGCGGTCAATCCATTCTTTTGCCGTTATTCCGCTTACCTGTTTTATGATTGTACTGAGATAACGTGGCGTCACGCACATCTTGTCTGCATAGAAAGGCAGCTTGCGTTCGTGCTTCGAGTGCAGGTTGACAAGGCGTATGAAGGTGTTGAACAGCTCCTTGCCGCGAGACGTTTCGGGCTGTGCCGTGTCAGCTTCAATGTCTTTCAGGTAGCTGTAATAATGTATCACGGCGTGTATTAGGCCGTTAAGCGTTTCGTCGGGGAAACGCTCTTTGTTAATCAAATCCCATATCGTGCTGAATATCTGCCTGATGGTGGCGGCGTCTTCGTCGGCCGGATGTACCGTGAAAAACGTCGCGTTGCCGCTGCACCAGGTCGGCATTGCCTTGCCCATGGCCGCCTTCAGTCGTTCGTCGCTTATCATTATGCCGCGCAGGTCGAAGTCTTCGCTCATACCGTTGATTTGCAGTATGCTGCCGGCCGATATGAAGGGGAACGTCCCTGCGCTGTATTCGCGCTCGATGAGGTTAACCATCAGCCTTATGCTGCCGCTTTTAACGAAGCCCATGCGGCAGTCCTCCATTATGTAGGGCGTGTCGGTTTGCAGGATGTTTTGCAGCGTCTTGCCGTCCCTGCCGAGCATTGCTATGTTCTTACCGATGAACTTTATCGGTGCGTCGGCCGACTTTATGCCGCTCAACATCGACGTCAGTTCATGGAAAGAGAAACGTTCAGGAGATCTGTTCTTCATGTCCTTTTTATCTGATTGTTACGATGCAAAAATACGAAAATAGCACTTATCGACAATGTTTTACCATGAAAACCGCATTGCTTGAAAACATATTTGTACAAAAAGAACATTTAATGACTGTATAAGATAACGCTGTGGATTGGTTGACGCCTTACCTTTGCAAACTAAACGATAAACATCCGATTAGTATGAAGAACTATTTTGTTTGCATATTGATGTTCTTTTGCGCAGGCACAGGCCATGCACAGGTCACTTTGGAGCAGTGTAAGGCTTGGGCGAGGGATAATTATCCCGTAATAAAGCAGTACGACCTGGTGGAGCAGAGCCGCCGCTTCACCGTGGCGAACGCCGCGAAGGCGTGGCTGCCGCAGGTTAGCGTGAGCGGCACGGCTTCTTACCAAAGCGACGTTACGACTATTCCCATCACCCTGCCGGGCGTTGACATACCGACGTTAAGCAAAGACCAGTATGATGTTAACATAACCCTCAGCCAACAGGTGTACGACGGCGGAGCCGTGGCTTCTGCCAAACGCTTGGCCGAGGCGCAAGGCGACGTAGGGCGGGAGCAGGTCAGCGTGGCGATGTACGATGTCAACCGGCGCGTTGACGAGCTGTTTTTCGGCATACTTGTGCTTGACGAACAGCTTAAGCAGGTCGGCGTGTTGCAAAGCGACTTGTCGCTTTCTCTTGCCTCGGTTGAGGCCATGGTGAAGGGCGGAACGGCCAACCAGACCGACGTTGACGCAGTGAAAGTGGAACAAGTGAAGGCGCGCCAGAGGGAAACGAGCCTGCTGACGCAGCGCAATACGTATCTGAAAATGCTTTCAACGTTCATCGGAAAGGAAATAGGCGACGGCGACACGCTCGTCAAGCCGACGCTTCCTGTCCTGCAAAACTGCGCAAACAGCCGTCCAGAGCTTGCTCTTTACGCCGCGCAGGAGCGTCTGCTCGACGCCAGGCAGAAATCTCTCAACGTGGCTTTGCGCCCAAATGTCGGCCTGTTTGCACGTGGCGGCTACGGCAATCCGGGGCTGAACATGCTGAAAGACGACTTTGACGCTTATTATAAAGTAGGTGTAACGCTGTCGTGGAGCTTCGGTTCGCTATACACACGGGCCAACGACCGCCGCAACATTGACATTGAGCGGCAGACGGTGCAGTCGGAGCGCGACGCGTTTCTGTTTAACACACGCCTGCAAACTGAGATGCAGATCGGAGCTGTTGACAACCTGCGTGAGCAGCTAAGGCAAGACGATGAAATCATAACGCTGCGCCGGCGCATACGCGAAAAGGCCGAACTGCGTGTTGCCAACGGCACTGAAACGGTTAACGAGATGTTGCGTGACATCAACGCCGTGAGCGATGCGCAGCTCGGCAAGCGGCTGCACGAGATACAGCTGTTGCAGGAAATGTACAAAATAAAGCACTTAAATAACTTTTAGAAGATGAAGAACATAATATTTGCATTGACGGTTTTATCATTGATTGCTTGCTCAAAAGGTGGCATGGAGCACGACGCAATGGGAACATTCGAGGCGACCGAAATCATAGTGTCTGCCGAACAGACAGGCAAACTGATGTATTTCGACGCTGAAGAAGGCACCGAACTGACTAAGGGTGAGCAGGTAGGACTTATCGACACGGTGCAGCTGCAGCTTCGTGCGATGCGCCTCGGCGTGACGAAAGAAGTTTACGCGAGTCAGCGGCCGGACATAAACAAACAGATTGCGGTCACGAAACAACAACTGGAGAAGGCCGAGCTGGAGGTTAAACGTTACTCGGCGCTTGTGCGTGACAACGCCGCCAACCGTAAGCAACTTGAAGACGCGGAGAGCAGCGTGCGCGTGCTTCGCCGCCAGCTGGACGCCCAGATGTCGCAACTCAACAACACTACCGGCAGCCTTAACCGCCAGATGGATGCGGCTGAGATAGAGCGTTGGCAGGTGGTTGACCAGCTGCGCAAGTGCCGCATCACGTCGCCAATCAGCGGGACGGTGCTTGAGAAGTATGCCGAAGCCGGCGAATACGCCGTGCCGGGCAAGCCGCTGTTCAAAATTGCCGACGTAAGCGACATGACGTTGCGCACATACGTCACCGCGCTGCAACTCACATCGCTGAAAATAGGACAACAAGTCAGGGTATATGCCGACTTAGGCGAGGACGACAGTCGTGAGTACAAAGGCGTGATTGAATGGATCGCAGACAAGGCGGAGTTCACTCCGAAGACGATACAGACGCGCGACGAACGCGCCAACCTTGTCTACGCGGTAAAAGTAAAGGTAAAGAACACCGACGGAATGCTCAAAATCGGGATGTACGGAGAGGCGGACTTTTTAAGTGAAAAGTGAATAGTGAAAAGTGAAAAATCCAATTCTTTTTGAATGAATAATGAAAAATGAAAAGTGAAAAATCCATTTGCATTGCAAGCAATTTTATTTTCTCACCTTCTCACCATCTCACTTTCTCACCTTTAAAAATGCTTTTTTACCTTTAAGAATATGATTTATGTAGACAATCTACACAAGCAATACGGCCGTGTTGAGGCTCTTTGCGGCTTGGGCTTCAGCGTCTGCGAAGGCGAAATATACGGCATAATCGGTCCTGACGGCGCCGGTAAGACGTCGCTATTCCGCATATTGGCGACGCTGTTGCTGCCCGATGGCGGACAGGCTACGGTTGACGGCCTTGACGTAGTTAAAGACTACCGTGAGCTGCGGCGGCGCATCGGCTACATGCCAGGCAGGTTTTCGCTCTACCAAGACCTGTCGGTTGAGGAGAATTTGCGGTTTTTTGCATCGGTATTCGGCACTACTGTTGAGCGGAACTACGACCTAATAAAAGATGTCTACAGCCGCCTTGAGCCGTTTAAGACGCGCCGCGCCGGCAAGCTGTCGGGCGGAATGAAGCAGAAGCTGGCTCTCTGCTGTGCGCTGATACATGCTCCGCGCGTGCTGTTGCTTGACGAGCCTACGACGGGCGTCGACCCCGTGTCGCGCCGCGAGTTCTGGCAAATGTTGCAACGCATAAGGAGCAGCCATGGCATAACGGTGCTCGTGTCAACGCCTTACATGGACGAGGCGTCGTGGTGCGACCGAATTTCGCTCGTGCAGAACGGCCGACTTCTACAGACCGGTACACCCGGCGAAATCTGTGAAAGTTGTTCCGCACGGCTGTTTGCCGTGCGTAGTGACGACATGCACAGACTGCTTAATGATTTGAAAGAGTGCGCCTGTGTAACAACGTCATTCTCTTTCGGCGACAGCATACACGTTACGTTGGATGAAGCCGCTGCCTCTCACACATTGTGGGAATACCTGCAACAGCGCGGACACACAGGCATTGAGGTGAAAGGGATACGGCCTTCCGTGGAAGATTGCTTCATGTCGCTGATGAAGGGTCAGACCGTTTAACGTCTGTAATGAACGGACGTATTTTTTAATAAAATATATATGGATACTGAAAGCGTGATAACGGCCGACGGGCTGACAAAGAAATTCGGCTCGTTCACTGCCGTTGACAATATCAGCTTTAGCGTGCGCCGTGGCGAGATATTCGGCTTTCTCGGCGCTAACGGAGCCGGAAAGACCACTGCCATGCGCATGCTCTGCGGCCTTAGCCGCCCTACGGCCGGACGTGCCGTCGTGGCCGGATATGACGTAGGCGAGCAGCCGGAGCAGGTGAAGCGGCACATAGGCTACATGAGTCAGCGCTTCTCGCTCTACGACGACCTTACCGTGGCGGAGAACATGCGCCTCTTCGGCGGCATTTACGGCATGGACGGAGGCACGATAAGGCGCAAGACGGCCGAGTGTCTGCGTTCGCTTGTGCTTGAAGACGAGCGCGACACGCTCGTAGGCTCGCTGCCGTTGGGCTGGAAACAGAAGCTGGCTTTCACCGTGGCGACCTTTCACGAGCCTGAAATAGTGTTCCTCGACGAGCCTACGGGAGGCGTAGACCCGATGACGCGCCGCACATTCTGGGAGCTGATTTACGCCGCCGCCGACCGTGGCACCACCGTATTCGTCACCACTCACTATATGGACGAAGCCGAGTATTGCGACCGCGTGTCCGTCATGGTTGACGGACGCATAGAGGCTCTCGACACGCCCAAGGCCTTGAAGGCCGCCATGGGCACAGATAATTTGTATGATGTTTTTTACAGTCTTGCGCGCAAGGCGGAAAGGGGTTAGCGCATGAAGCAATATGTTTCTTTTATAGGCAAGGAGTTTCTGCACATCATTCGTGACCGTCGCAGCATGCTCATACTGCTCGCCGTACCGGTTGTGCTGCTGTTGCAGTTCGGCTATGCCGTGTCGACGGAAGTGAAGAACGTGCGCGTGGCTGTGCTCGACTCGTCGCACGACGTGCTGACCCGTAAGGCGTGCGACCGCCTGGCGGCAAATCCGTACATGTCGCTCTGCTACAGCGTGACGGGCATTGATGACGTCTACAGCCTGTTCCGCCAAGGCAAGGTTGACGTAGCGGTAATCTTCGGCAACGGCTTCGCCGCCGACTTGGTGCATAAGGGCACGGCCGAAGTGCAGCTGCTCGTTGACGGAACGGAGCCTAACCAAGCCACAATACGCCTGCAATACGTCATGCAGGTGCTCGCTTCCATGCAACAGGACGCCGTGTCGGGCAATGCCGATAACGTGCGGATGAACATCGTTCCGGTAACGCGGATGCTCTATAACCCGCAGCAAAAGAGCGAGTACAACTTCGTTCCGGGCGTAATGGGCATGGTGCTCATGCTCGTGTGCGTGATGATGAGCAGCGTGTCAATAGTGCGCGAGAAGGAGACGGGCACGATGGAAGTGCTGTTGGCGTCGCCGCTATCGCCGGCGTGCATCATCCTGTCGAAGCTCGTGCCTTATTTTGTGATTTCATCGTTCAACGTCGCCACGGTGCTCGTTCTTTCGCGCTTCGTGCTCGGCGTGCCGATGGCAGGCAGCCTGTGGGCGTTCCTCGGCACAACGCTGCTTTACCTCCTCGTCTGCCTTACGCTCGGCCTTTTCGTGTCGACGCTCGTCCGCACGCAGGTGGCGGCGATGGTAGTGTCGATGCTGTTCATCATCCCCACCGTTTATCTGTCAGGTCTTGCCTTCCCAATCGAGAGCATGCCGCCGGTGCTGCAATACCTCTCCACCATCGTTCCTGCGCGCTGGTACATCGACGCTGCGCGCCGCCTGATGATACAGGGAGTGGATGCGCAATACATACGGACCGATGTTTTGGTGATGTGCGCCATGGAAGTGGTGCTGCTTGTGGTCGCGCTGAAGAAGTTTAAAGTAAGATTATAATAGTTGTATGGCGATAAGATATTTAATACAAAAGGAGTTTTTGCAAATAAAGCGCAATGCTTTCCTGCCGAAAATATTTGTCGTGCTGCCGATAGTAATGCTCTTGATAGTGCCGTATGCGGCAAATCAGGAGATAAGGAACTTGATGTTCTGCGTCGTAGACAACGACCGCAGCACAATGTCCCGGCGGCTCGTAGAGCAGGTGGACGCCTCGTCTTACTTTGCGCTGACATCCGTCGAGGGCGGTTACGGCAGTGCGCTTGCGCAGGTGGAGCAGGGCACGGCCGACGTAATACTTGAGATACCGCACGGCTTCTCCTCCGACGTAGTGCGTACGGGCGAGGCCTCCGTCAACGTGCATGCCAACGCCGTGAACGGCGTGAAGGGTGCGCTCGGCCAGGCATATATGCTCAACATCATATCAGATTTTGCCTCCGCGCAGCGTGCGGAGCATGGCGTCGGGGTGGGGCAGGGCGCAAGCAGTGGCGTTGACGTGCGCCCCCGTTATATCTTCAACCCGTCGCTCGATTACAAGGTGTTCATGGTGCCCGGCATAATCGCCATGCTGCTGACGCTGCTCATAGGCTATCTGCCGGCGCTGAACATCGTAGGCGAGAAGGAGAAAGGCACCATCGAGCAAATCAACGTTACGCCCGTCAGCCGCCGCGACTTCATCCTCTCGAAGCTCGTGCCTTACTGGATTATAGGCATCTTCATGCTTCTTTGGTCAATGCTGTGGGCATACGTCTTCTACGGCATGTGGCCCCGTGGCAGCGTCGGGGGTATAATATTATCCTCGCTGCTGTTCTTCCTTATCGTGTCGAGCCTCGGCCTAATCGTTTCCAACTGCTCTTCAACCATGCAGCAGGCCGCCCTGCTGATGTTCTTCTTCCTCATAATCTTCGTCCTTATGAGCGGTCTGCTCACGCCGATAGCCGGTATGCCGCGCTGGGCGCAGGTCATTACTTACGCCAATCCCTTGCGTTATTACATCGAGGCCATGCGCGCCCTCTACCTGAAAGGCAGCACTTTGGCCGACCTGCAGCCGCAACTCGTCTCGATGGCCGTCTACGCCGCCGTGTCGTGGGCAGGCGCGATATTGAGTTACAAGAAAACAAATTGATTTCAGGCAAGAACACCAAAAAGGAGTTAATAGGAGTTAGACGCTTCGCGTCGGAGTTAACAGGAGTTAACGGGCAAATGCTAAGTTGTTGTAGCACTGGGTATTGTCCGTTAACTCCGGCGAGTGAAACAAGCCTAACTCCTTTTAACTCCCGATAACTTCAAAATTATGATACACTCCCAGCCGTCCTTCATCTTTTCAAGTAAGCTGACAGACGGCTGAATGATGCGCCAAACCTCCGTCAGCCTGTAACTGTCTGGCAGTCATTGTTTTATATAAGAAAATGACAGATGAAAGATTCTCTACTCTTGTTTTAATATCTGTTTCGTTACGCGATATGCCGTCAGTCGCGATGTAATTGGTGGCCTTTCACGTTGCAATATATGCCCTTTTGTATTGCTGTTGACCGCCTTTTGCATTACAAATAGCCGTGTCATCGCAAATAAAATGCTTACAACCAATGTCACAATGTCACCGCTTGCCGTAACCCTCTGTATGTCACAATCTTTTGCCGTGATATTACCCCGCCGTTTAATGTCACTACCGTCACACTCCGCCTTGCGCCGTGACATTGGTGAAAGTACCGTCTTAGTTACTGTCACAGCTTAATGTGCTGATTGCCAACACATTCCATAGTATTGTGACAGTGTGACATTTTAACCGCTAAGAAATATATTTATTCAATATATGCAATACTGCTGAAGGTATGGCTTTCCTTTTGGGAGCAAAATAAAACTGCGCTCCCATAAGTAGGAATGCTGCTATTACTTGGTTTCTAAAAATAATTCTTACAAATTGGCAAGCCATTTCTTGCCCGGCTTTGAGTGCAGCCAGATAAGAAAACCAACAGCAATTATAAGCCCCACGGTAAAAATTGCCCCTAACATTTCCATATTGTCGTCATTTTAAGATTTTACTGCCGATATTGGCAAGAACGATTGTAAGCGCAAGACCTACGAACAGTACATACCAATTTATTCCATATTCGTTGTTAGTGTATATAGGTGTAATAGTGCCTAATACCAGTGCAACAAATGTAAGTTGTGAAAGGTTGAAAAAGTAACCGGCTATTTTGTCACGTCTTAACCTGTCACGTTCTTTGGCGTCTTTTCGTTCTTCTTGTTGTTTTATAAAGTTGCCCATACATGGTTCTTTGTTTGCAAAAATACTCATTATTATTCATAAATACTCGTTTTTAGCATTGAAAATGTTATATAATGTGGCTTTTAACATTTGCATGTTTTACATGCAGCATTATGAATTTTTATTGGCTATCGAATTTTATTCTTATAATTTTTTTGTGCTTTTGTTCTTTTAAACTATCTTTGTAGCGGTGATTGTCGAGTATTCGGCATGAGCTGTTTTTGTTGAAGTTAGCGTTTGCTATATGGTCATGCACGTTGAAACGTAGGAAATTTCAATCGCATCGAGAAGACTGATTAAGCAAACGTCCATGATACCGTGGACGTTACTTGTCGTCTTTTCCAGCATCCTACGGCTGCAACGTGGACAGGTTTCGTCCGCGGTTTGTATTCGTAGGTTTGTAAAAGACCGTGGCACACGCATTTTAAATGTTTCTTTTTTATTGTTTAATTTAAAATGTGTTTATTATTATGGATTTACATTTAACGAAAGATGGTTTTGAAAAACCGAAAGACAAAATCACAAGTGAATCCTTTGGTAAGGACGGAGAACTTTCTGTTCGTGTGACTTGCGATGAAGGGGCAGAACAATCTCGTGAAGGATTGATAAATGAAGCTCGTAACTTTATTAAAGACAACTCTGGTTTCGATACCGTGGATGCGAACTTGGGACAATGTTCAGGTGATGTCGCCAAGACGGATGAAAATGGAAATACCGTTTATTCTGAAATAAATGCGCAATTAAAATTGAAAAACGGTAAATAAATTTTTCTTTTTACTTTTAACGTCTGTTCGGTATCGCAAGAATACCGAACAGACGTAATATTGATTGTACATATTTACTAATATAAAATTCAGAGTGATGAAAAGGTTTTTATCATATTTCATGCTGATGTTTTGTTGCCTTGCTTCCGTTTGGGCGCAACAGACGTCATTAGTTGTTGACAACCAGACTCCAGGTTGGCTTTCAAGCAAAATACCATTTGCAGACCAAGCAACGGTGAAAAACCTGAAAGTGACTGGTTATTTGAACGGGACGGATTTGAAGTTTATTTATGAACTTTCTAAGTTAAGAGAACTTGTGCATCTTGATTTATCAGATGCAAATATCGTTGCAGGAGGTGATAAATACGGCTCGTTAGGTGATAAAAGTGCTCAAGATAATGTTTGGACAAATGATATATTTTATACTCCTTATGGGGAAGGGGGAGAAATAGGATTATTTTTGTCTATTCCAAAGACTATAGAGAAACTAAATTTATCAATGCCAATTAATGTAGATACTTTGTTTATTGGAGGAAAAAGTTTGCCGATTTTAAGTAATACTTTAAGTCTGGGAAGTAATTTTAAATATTTACATTTTAGAGAAGGAGTGGAAACAATAAATACAGACATGAATTTTTCTCAAAAAGTACATCTTCCTACAACTATAAAGAAAATTGGGAAATATGCGTTTTATTATTATAACAGTGATTCTCCGTCTGAAATAGGAACAATTGACGTTAACTTGCCTAATTCTATTGAAAATTTAGATCATGGTGCTTTTACGCGATTATATTTAAAAAGTGATACAATTAGGCTTCCGGAAAAGATGGAAATTTGGAATACTTGTTCTTTTCAATTACGTGACGGACAAATTATTTTCATACCAGAAAATATTAAAAAAATCGATAATTTTTGTAGTGGAAATCTATGTATTCATAGTATTACTTCTTCAAAAAAAATTGAAATCCATGTTGAGAATGCTGTTCCTCCAACAATAAGCACATTATCTGGTGAATTAAAATCTTGTATAGTATATGTTCCTGCAGGTTGTACAGAAGAATATAAAAATGCTAAAGGCTGGCAAGATGCAACGATAATTGAAGAAGAAGTTTCTGTTACTGGTATCTCTATTATGAAGCCAGATGGGAATTTTTATGTGGAAGATAAATTTAAATTAGATGTTGTAATATTTCCAGAGGATGCAACAAATAAAAACTTCACATTGAAGTCTTTGGATGAAAACGTTGTAATTGTTGACGAACAAGGTAATGTAACAGCTAAGGCATACGGCAAGGCAAGGATAATGGTGACGAGTGAAGACGGTGAATTTACAGATGTTTGTGAATTTGATGTATATGAACATGCAACGGGTGTAAATCTTAGTACGTCGGAATTAAGAATGAAAATTGGTGAAAAGCAGACATTGATTGCTACGATTCTGCCTGAAGGAAAGACTGACGGGCAAATGGAATGGCGTAGCTCTGACACTGATGTAGCCGAAGTGGATGCGGAAGGTGTAGTCAAGGCCAAGGCGAAAGGAAAGGCGACAATAACGGTTACTACAGTTGACGGCAGACATACGGCTTCATGTGAAATACAGGTATATCAGCCTGTTACGTCTTTGAACTTGAATAATGAAACTTTAACGCTGAAAACAGGCGAAACACAGCAGTTGATAGCTTCCATTTCGCCGTCCGACGCAGACAATAAGAATGTAATATGGAGTTCGGAAAATGTAAATGTAGCCAGCGTTGATAAAGAAGGACGTGTTACCGGCGTAAAATCGGGTCAAGTGTGGATTTATGCAGAAAGCGAAGATGACGAAACGGTAAAAGCCGGTTGCTATGTGACTGTGATACAGCCTGTGACTGGTTTGACACTTGACAAGTCAAGCATAGCGTTCTCTCAAATCGGTGAGTCTGAGCAACTTACGGCTATTGTCCAGCCAGAAGACGCGACTAATAAGGATGTAAACTGGACGAGTTCAGACCAAGCGGTTGCGATTGTCAGCAACGGACTTGTTGTTTGTTCAGGATTTGGCGCGGCTGTAATTTATGTAACTACAGTTGACGGTGGTTATATGGCTACATGCGTGGTAAATGCAGCACCGGCTTCAGGCATAGATGACGTTTCAACAGGAAGTAATATACAAATTGAAAACGGGCATATTTTATTGAACGGTCTTGCGCTAGGTACTAATGTTACTGTTTGCGATACAGCAGGACGTGTTCTTTATTCAACAAAGATTAGTGCTTCTGGTTGCGTTGATATTCCAAATATCGGGCGTGGAATCTTCATTATAAAGATAGGAAATACCATGTATAAAGTAGTATTATAATTATAGAATTTTTTATGTGAAATAATAAAAAGGTGGCGGATAAAAATCGGTCACCTTTTATTTGTTTATATATTATAGCACCAATTCAACAGCACAGTGCATCGGAGCAGTAGATTTCGTTATGGATGTTTGTTGACTGTCAAATATAATGCATCAAAAAAGTTACGCAAACGTTTGCGTATTCGGCCGATTTTGTTAATTTTGCACCAGTCATTACTAATCATACTACTGAAAATGGGACAACGCAGGACATCATTAAAGCAGATGGCCGAGCTGCTTGGTGTGAGTATAGCGACCGTGTCGCGGGCACTTAGCGGCAGTCATGAGGTGGGTGAGGAACTAAGAAATAAGGTTTTGGCTTTAGCAAAAAAACTTAATTACAGGCCAAATCCTTTTGCCCGGAATCTGAGACGTAATACGCCTAACGCAATCGGAGTGGTTGTGCCTAATCTCGTAACACATTATTACGCGGCCGTGCTTGACGGTATAGAGGATTATGCCTCGAAGGCCGGTTACGCCGTGATTGCTGCTAACAGCCACGAGGATCATCTGCGTGAAGAAAAGGCTATAGACAATTTTGTCGGGATGTATGTTGTCGGTATAATTGCATGTTTGGCGCAAGACACGGTTGATTATTCACATTTCGCAGAAATAGGCGATATGGGAATACCGTTGGTGTTTTTCGCGCGTACATGTCTGCCTGACAGGTTTTCCGCAGTAACTTCAAATGGTGACGAGGCTGCACGAGAGGCCACTCTACATCTTATTGACACTGGAAGCCGTCGGATTGCTTTCATTGGCGGACCGCAGCATCTTGATATGACGAAGCGGCGCAAGCACGGTTATCTTGAGGCTTTGCGTGAACGTGGTATAAGCATTGACCGTTCAATAATAGTGAATGGCAGCATTGATTATGAGTATGCAAGGAAAACGGCTTTAGACATGTTGTCGCGTGACGACCGCCCTGATGCCATTCTTGCTTTTAACGATATTATCACATACGCCGCTTTTGACGCAATCAAGACATTGGGGTTGCGTATTCCTGAAGATGTTGCTATTATAGGTTTTACGGAAACGGATACTTCGTTTTTTGTCACTCCTAAACTTTCTGTCATAATGGATCAGGCCCACCTTACCGGCGAACGTGTATGCGAACTGTTGCTTAGGAATATATCTGGAGACAAGAAAATATATAAGGAAGTGGTGCCGATGAAACTGGAAATAAGGGACAGTTCGGACAAAAGGGCTAAGGGAGCGGAAAATGGGTGCTAGACTGTAATTTCTTAATTTTTTATTCTTAATAGAATTTTATATCGGTGATAATCTTTGCTCCTACTTCGGCGTTGAGGTTGTCAGTCAGTCGTGAGCGTATCATTGACAGGTCGGCGCGTAGGGCGGGATTGTTGATTTTCACGTATAGAGTCTGGTTGCGGATGAATTTCTCTCCAGTGTATTTTGCAGCGGCATGGCCGGCCACTTTGCACCAAGAGTCTATCAGCCGCCGTTGCATCAACGGCATTTCCAGCCCGTCTTGTCTCAGGCATTGAGCCACGATGTCGGCTAAAGTCAGGACTTCGCGTTTAAACATTATCAGTCTCTTTTTGTATTATATTCCCGTTCTCAACATAAAAAAGTTTGTAGTCTAGTGAACTTCCGCGCAGTATTCCGTCAATATGTTCGCGGTTGGTGTCGGTCATGAATATCTGACCGAAATTTTCGCCGCCTACTATGCGTACAATCTGTTCCACACGTTGAGCATCCAGTTTGTCGAACACATCATCGAGAAGCAGTATTGGTTTTACGCCGCATACTTGTTTTAGGAACTCAAATTGTGCCAGTTTCAGTGCGATTACGAATGTTTTTGTTTGTCCTTGGCTCCCTTCGCGTTTTATTGGATGTCCGTCGAGAGTCATTTCAAGCTCGTCACGGTGTATTCCATGCAGTGAATAGCCTACGGCCCTGTCCTTAAAGCGGTCACGCTGTATGATATCAAGTAATGGCCCGCGTTGGCAATGTGATACGTACTTAAGTGATACGTTTTCTTTTCCTTGTGAAATTTCGGTGTGGAATTTTTGGAACAATGGTGCAAGGCGGTTTACAAAGGCGTCGCGTTTATGGTAAACGGTTTCACCCTCAATGGCCATTTGTTCTTCCCAAAGGCTGAGTAGGTCGCCGTCAGGTTCATCTTCTTGTTTCAGTAACGAATTACGTTGCTGCAGAGCCTTGTTGTACCGGTTTAAGGCTTCAATGTATGAATGGTCGTATTGCGAAATGACTACGTCCATAAGCCTCCGTCGTTCGTCGCTGCCGCTTTCTACAAGTGTAGAGTCGTAAGGCGACGCGAGGATTAAGGGCACTAGTCCGATGTGGGCTGAAAGCCGTTTGTATTCCTTGTTGTTACGTTTGAAATGTTTTTTTGAGCCAATCTTCATTCCGCACGTTATGTTCTCGTTTTCTCCGTCGTCGTTTGAATAAAGACCGTCAAGCATGAAGAAGTCGCAGCCGTGCCGCACCGCTTGAGAGTCGGTTGTTGAGGTGGAACTGCGGCAGAATGACAGGTAATATACAGCGTCGAGCAGATTAGTCTTGCCCTCGCCGTTATGGCCGATAAAACAATTAAGTTTTGGAGAGAAGGCAAGCTCCGCCTCGCGTATGTTCTTATAATTCAAGATTGACAATTTGTTGAGAAACATAGGTCTTGCCGTTCAACTTTAGTGCAAAGTTACTTGATTTGCTGATGAAAAACAAAAAAAGTCGGTAATAAATTTCAATATTCAGGATAAAATCCGTAATTTTGCCACGCTTTATCAACCTGTAAATTAAAAAATCACAAATAAATGGCAAATCTTAAAGAGCAGAAGGGGGTTGTAGAAAATCCTCTCAGTCAGAAAGAGGCGGTCTTTATGAAGCATAAGAAGACTATCTCTATTGTAATCATCGCAATTATTCTTGTTGTCGCCGGAGTGCTTTGCTATAACACTTACGTGTCAGGACCGCGCGAGCAGGAGGCTAGTACCGCTTTGGCAAAAGGTCAGGACTATTTTGCCAACCAGCAATATGAAATAGCGTTGAAAGGCGACAGTGCCGGATATCGTGGCTTTGTAAACATAGCATCAGATTATAGCAGTACCAATGCTGGCAACCTTGCTGAACTCTATGCCGGTCTTTGCTATGCCAACCTTGGCAAGTGGAACGATGCCGTGATATACCTTGAAAAGTATTCTCCCGCTGACGACCAGATGATAAGTCCGGCTGCAATGGCCGCTCTCGGTAACGCTTACGCACACTTGAAGGAATATGACAAGGCCGTTGAAAATCTAAAGAAAGCCGCAAGTATGGCAGACAGCGAGGCTGCCGACAACACCAACAACAGCATCTCGCCTGTGTTCCTTCTCCAAGCAGGTGAGATACTTGAGAGCCAGAATAAGAAAGACGAGGCCCTGAAGATATATCAGGACATTAAGAAGAAATATGTCAACTCTCCCGTTTACGGTGAAATTGACAAGTACATTGAACGTGTTTCCGTAAAATAATGGCTACAGCACTGCACAACTTGTCTGATTACGATCCGGCCAATGTGCCAGACGCAAGTAACATGTGTTTCGGTATTGTTGTGGCCGAGTGGAATCCCGAGATAACAGGAGCGCTTCTTGACGGAGCGGTAAAGACATTGGAGAAGCACGGCGCACTGCCAGAGAATATCCACGTTAAGACCGTTCCCGGTAGTTTCGAACTTATTTACGGGGCCCATCAGATGACGCTTAACGGCGGTTATGATGCGATAATCATCTTAGGCAGTGTCATCAGGGGCGAGACTCCGCATTTCGATTATATCTGTCAAGGAGTGACTTACGGCATAGCCCGTCTTAATGCAAAAAGCGAGATTCCGGTAATTTATGGTCTTCTGACAACTAATGACCTGCAACAGGCTAAAGACCGTAGCGGCGGACGACTTGGCAACAAGGGCGATGAATGTGCGATAGATGCCATAAAAATGGCGAAATTCTAATATCAAGAAGTTAAAGGAGTTAAGGAAGTCAAAGGAGTTAAAAAGACATTACTCTTATTGCTTTCTTAACTCTTTAAGTTTATAGATATTTGTATTCAACTCCTTTGACTTCCTTAAATTCTTTAAATCTCCGATAAATATGAAACTCATCTCATGGAATGTCAACGGCCTTCGCGCCTGCGAAAGTAAGGGCTTCAGTGATGCTTTCAGGCAGCTTGATGCTGATTTCTTCTGCCTTCAGGAGACGAAAATGCAGCAAGGTCAGCTCGACTTGTTTTTTGATGGTTACAAGTCCTATTGGAATTATGCAGAAAAAAAAGGCTATTCAGGTACAGCCATATTCACAAAGCATGAGCCGTTGAGCGTTACTTACGGTCTTGGCATTGACGAGCACGACCACGAAGGGCGCGTCATCACTCTTGAGATGCCCGACTTCTACCTTGTCACTGTATATACGCCGAACTCGCAAGACGGCCTGCGCCGTCTCGATTACCGCATGAAATGGGAGGACGATTTCCGTGAATACATGCTACGGCTTAATGCCGTAAAGCCCGTAATAGCTTGCGGCGACATGAACGTGGCGCATAATGAAATCGACTTGAAGAACCCTAAGACGAATCGTCGTAACGCCGGTTTTACCGACGAAGAGCGCGATAAGTTCACCACTTTGCTATCTTCAGGCTTTACAGACACTTTCCGCTATTTTTATCCAGACCTAGAAGGAGCATACTCATGGTGGTCGTACCGCTTCCACGCACGTGAGAAGAACGCCGGTTGGCGCATTGATTATTTTATCGTCTCCAACCGTCTCGTCCCGCAAATAAAGTCAGCCGCAATCCATAATGAGATTTACGGTTCCGACCATTGTCCTGTGGAACTTGTGTTATAAAAAAGTTATATAATAAATAAAAGGCACATAGGCTTATAACCTATGTGCCTTTTATTTTTCTTTTAAAATCGTGTAAAATCAAAGAAAATGCAAGTCTTAAAGATTTTTTAACGTTGGAAATGCAAAAATCGGGAAGTTTCGGGTATAATTATCAAAAACAGATAAATTAAGAGTTTACAGAGACAACATTCCACACATTATATCAAAAATATTGATACTATTTATAGAAAACGGTTGCAGAGGGCTGTTTGCTAATTTTATATGGCAGTCTGCGAATTGTCTCGAATTTCTTTGGTACGTTCGGCCTTTTTCCCTATTTTTGTAAACGAGAACAAATTATATGTGTTCAATTTTCAAAAAGGAGGTTACGAAACGGACATAAGAATTTAGAAGACATATTGCAAGCTACTTGTAGACAACATTGTTTGGCTTAGCTAAATCTGGTACATTTATGCACATCGTCCAAATGATAAGTCGAAAGGTTGGTTTGTACCCTGCAAGGGGCGCAGACTGCTTTTCCTTATTTGACGATGAGGGTTTTACCAGAGCCCAGCTAAGAGAATGAGTGAAAAGATTAGGCTGTGTCCTTTTTCTTTTATTCAGTTTGCAGGAACGAAGTACAAACCTTAAAACATAAATAATATGGATTTCAAGTTAGAATACATGGAGCGTCTGTTTGCCAAGATAAGCAAGAAAAAGACGGAGTCCTACGTTATCAGCCGGATATGGCACCAGTTGGATGATGACAGGGTTAAGTTTGTTGTCCAGCAATACATCAAAAGGACACAAGACAAGTATGCGCTTGCAGACTTATACATTCCTCAGCTCAACATTTTCATAGAGATAAATGAGCCGTTCCATAAAAACAACGTGGAGGTTGACAACATCCGCAATGAGGAAATCTTGAAAGTCACAAGCTCTAAGCCTATAGTGATAGATTGTGATTGTGACATTCAAGAAATCCACCGCCAAGTTACGGATGTCGTGAGCCTCATAAGGCAACGCATCACAGAACTAGGTGACAAATTTAAGCCATGGGACGACGCAAGCACTCTCACAGTGGAATATCACCGCAATAAAGGTTATCTGAAAGTTGAGGACAATGAATGTCTGCGTACTACTGAAGATGTAGCTGCTATATTTGGAACAAAACCTAAACATCGTGGTTTCTTGCGTGCGTCGGGTGCAGCTGTGCCGAACAAGAAGAATGAAATAATATGGTGGCCTAACACCAATCACACTCTTTGGCACAATAAACTTTCAGAAGACAAAAAGTTTATATATGAATACCCTAAAAAGGAAAATAAAAAAATCACACCGGCGGAACATTTGAGGCAATGGCTTTCAGCTCCCGAAGAAACTCGTATCACATTCTTGCGTTACAAAGATGACCTTGGCTTCTGCTTTTATCGCTTCGTTGGCGTGTTCCGCCTTGATAAAGAAAAATCCAAACAGGAAAACAAATGTGTCTGGGAACGTATCTCAGATACTTATCAACTTAATGTTTAACTTTATAAAAACTTTAAAAACAATGTATCGTTACAAATTAACAGCTCAAAGAGACCTGTACCAAGGCAAGATCAAGAAAGGTATGGTAGTGTATGTACTTAGTAAAACAGCATTAACCCCTAATGATGTGGCAATTCAAAATGCGTGGAAAAATATGGGTATTGATGTGCCTGTGACTTGTTGCCAGATAGGGCAATATAAAGTGGAGTACGAGAGAATTTAAAAGCAAAATAATAAAAAGAGAGGTGTGCCGCAGTATTTTGACACATCTCTCTTTGCTTATATATCATGGAATAATTGAAAATTATCTTTTTTAGCAGTTTTAAAAGAAAATACGATAATCAACAAAAATATAATTATGGCAAAATACGGACCGTGCAGAAATATAAAGGGTCCCCATCCTTGGAGCAAGTTGCAGTCAGCCTTATACAATGTGATTGACAAAGATGTGGCTTTTCAGATACACAGTTGTGCTTATGACATTGGTGAATGTTTAGGGATTCCGCGTTATTGGATTACCATTGGAAAGGAAATTGTGTGGGATTTTCCTAAAAACGCCATGTGGGACAACAGCGATTGGAATTTTTACGATGAGGCAAAAAACATATCACGATTGATAAAAGCATATATTGATTGCCATAAGGGCGAGCTGCTGACACACACATTCAATGACAGGTGGAAAATGGTGCCCTATCTACTCGCTTGCGACAAACGTATCGGAAAAAGGCGGTTGGCGCAGATGCTGGAAAAAGACGAGTACTCATGCATAGCATGGATTATCAGGAAAAGATTGGAGATTAAGCGGACAAACACAGAAAACAGACGAACATGAGGAAGAACAGTTTATTTGTATTGGAAGCAGTCACATTTATGAAGAAACGCCGTCGGCAGAAAGACGATTACCAACCGTTTACTACGGAAGTGTCGGATATATCTTTTTACAAGAAATTAGAAGATGCCGAAGCAGGAATAAGACAACTGTTGGAGGTGCGTAGCGCATGGAACGACATTTATTGTTTTTACATCCATCAAGTGCCGCAAGGCGTTATTCTTACGCCATATTGTCTTGACAGTTATGCGGTATGGCTATATGACCAGCATGGAACTTTGATAGACGAACGCCCATATCCGTCATTTCGCTTCGGTTGTTATTTTCGTGGACGACCAAAGGATAAGCTGCGTTTTCATGTTGGCGATGTGGTGGAATATCGAAGGGAGCTATGTATTGTTATGTCCGTTCCGCAAGAACATTATGACAAAGCTATGGACGAAAGTGATGATTGCTATTATGTTCTTTATTTAGATCAAGACTTTGAAAGTCACTGGCTTAATCATGGGCATCCTGAATGTATTAAAGTAATGCCGCCAAGATTTCCAATCTCACAGAAAGTTCAAAATCAAATAACCCGTGTTAAAGATTGGTATGCTGAATTACAAAGAGAATATGACAAGTAAGCTTAAAAGTAGACTCTGATTATAAACATTAACCGACGCAAAAATATTCTTCGCAAAAAGCCGTAAACGGCATGGTGAAAGGCGGTCTATTGCGGCATGAAAGGCCGTGTTTGGCACTGCGTTAGGCGGCATATCATAAATTTATAAATACTAGAAAACCATGCCGTTTATCTTTCAATCTTTCATTAAGCGGAATAATGCACTGTATGTCAGGATGTTAAGTGCTGAAAGATGTACTGTGACATCTTTCATTATCTTTCATCATAAGCGGCGGAATGAAAGATGGATGAAAGATCGATAGACAATCTTTCATCTTGCAAATGATTGATAGTCAGTGGTTTTATGCGCAAGATGAAAGATTGAAGGATGATTTGGGTAAAAATGTTCAGTATGTGACATGCCACGCTGCATATATGCCACTGCTATCGGCGGGAAAGTTGTGCAGCAGGCTGGTTTATCATCATCGTAGGGAATGATGTTGGTGTTTACATTGGCAGCAGCTCGTCGCCTTCAAGCTCGCATGATGTAAAGCCCATTTCTTCGGCTTTCCGTTTGTCGAAGGCGAAATATATGGCGCGCGCCTCTACGCATACGTCGCCGTGGGAGTTTTCTATCTTGACGTCAATCGTCACTAGGCTGCGCCGTTGCTCGGTTATGCGTCCGCGCACGGTTATCTGTCCCTCGGTTGTCATTACGGGCTTTTTGTAGCGCAGCTCCAGTTTTGTGGTCATGCCTGTGGTCTGTAGTTTGCGAAACATCGTCCATGCGGCGGTCTCGTCGGCGATTGTAGCCAATATGCCGCCGTGCATGGTGTCGAACCAGCCTTGGTAGTGGGTTTTCGGATTCCAGAAGCAGACTACTTCGTCGCCGTCTTCGTAAAACTCCATGTGTATTCCGATAGGGTTGGCCGGGCTGCATCCGAAGCAGTCATAGCCTTCACGATGCGCGAAAGGATTTTTTATTTTTCTCATGGCTTTGTTGGTTTTTATTTTTTAGGAGGGAAGGAGAAGGAGGGGAGGAGTAAGTAGATTACTTTGGCTTAACGCCTTGTCCATGTCGCATTTCTTCTTACTTCTTCCCTCCTTACTCCTTTTTCCCTTTAAAACGAGAACTCCAAACATACCCTCACGCCGTTCTTCGTAGCAGTTGGCAGGTGGTGGTAGTTCAAGCGGTGCACGTATTCAACGTGTATTACTTTGAATATGTTGTGTATTCCGGCCGACAGCTCGATGTACGGGCGGTGGGAATCCATTATGTAAGAGCCTTCGGGGAAGTGCATCAGCAGTTGGTCGTTGGCGTTGGCCGTCAGGGTCGGGTTGTTCTTGTCGGTAAGCGTGCCCCACAGGCATTTCACGCCGAGCCATTCGCGCCATTTAAGTTTTTTCAGCAGCGGTATGCGGTTGAAAATCTTGCCGTTCAGGTCCCACTGCACGTCGAGCGAAGCATACCGGTCGTTGAGGAACTCCATGTTGTTGATGAGGCTGAACATGCCTTCTTCGCGTATGTATGACAGGTTGGCGGCCGGCATTATGAGCAGCGGGAACGGCACCTTGTTCCACTGTATGCCGCCCTTGAGCGTTATGTCTAGCTTGCCCCAGCTGTTCAGCCAGAAGCGTTTGTATATAGATGCCTCGGTGAAATTGTAATTGTAGTCGCCGCCGAGCACGCCTTTTACGCCTACGGTGTGGCTCAGTGTGAACACGGGCGCGTCGTAGTTTATCTTCAGGCGGCGCTGCTTGGTGTTGACGAAAGTCTCGCCCGGGGCGTAGCGCAGTTCGATGCGCGCTTCGGTTGTTCGTATTTTTCCGGGCGTGGCGGCCGGCGTGTCGGGGTCGTAGAGTGCCATTGGGGTGAAGAACAACTTGCCGCAGGCTTCGTTCTCCTCGGTCTTCAGGCTTACAGTGGTCTTGAAGCCCCAGTCAAGCTCGTACTCGAAAGCCAGCTCTTGACGGTTGTAGAACATCATCTTGTCTACGTCGGTCCATTTCAACGACGTGAACACGTTATCCTTATCCGTTGGCATGAACTTGTCTGACGGCGAGCATACGTCATACGTCGAGGTGAAAGCCAGCGTGCGTTTAGGAAATTCCCACGGCATGTATTCTTTCTTATTGAACGAGTATGCGACCTGCCCCTTATAGTAGTTTTTCTTGCTGTCCCATCCGCGTGCGTAATATCCGGATACGAATAGGTGCGGACAAAGGTTTGCGGTGGTTTGCGCGCTTATGCGTGTTCTTACTCCGTCAATGAAGTTAGAGCTTATCATCGTGTTGATAGGGCCGATGTCAACCTTGCTCGGATGTTTCATCGTGCCGGTCTCAACATAGTTTTCTATCAGGGCCTTGAGGCCGAACAGGATGTACTTGAATCCTTTAGTGTTGGTTAGGCTGTTGATAAACGATCCCATGGAGCTTTCGCTCTTGGTTAGGTTTACTGTGCGGTTGTCGGCCCAGAAGGTGTCATCGCGCATTTTCGACATCGGGTCGTATTTTACTTTGGCCTTGCCTTTGAACATTTTGTCGGGTATCGGGTCAAACGCATAGTCGGTCAGGCGCGTTGTCCTTATGACAACGGCCTTTGTCAGGAAGTCTACCACAGAGAGTTCTACGCACATGTCGTCGACGTTAAGCACCCATTCGCCGTTGGGCAGCTTGACGTATTCCTGCACGATGCTCAGGTTGTCGGTGAAGTTTACCCCGCTTTTTTTCGGTAATGAAAGCTCGCACCTTTTGACGTGGAGCGTAGAGTCGGCAAGTATCCATATTTCGCCGCGGAAGCCGAAGTCTTGCTGGTTGTTGGGGGTAAATTCTAGGTGAAAGCACTTGTCGCGGTCGACCATTACCGTGTCGACTATGTAAAAACGGTAGAACGCCACTGCATCCTTGCCTATCGGACTGGTGAACGGGTTTTGCAGCAGTCGTATTTGGTCATCGTAAAGGTCGACATCGGTGAATACGTCTTTCACCACATTGTTGAGTATTTCGCCTGTCTGTATCAGGTCGTTCACTCCGGTCGCCTTCTGTCCAAGAATTATTGTTTTTTCTTTCTTAGGGTCTTTGCGGTAAAGGTTCTGGGTTACGGTCTCGTCGACAGACAGTGGCAGTATCAGCTTGTTGTTGTACGGGCATATCTCTATTTGGTCGAGCAGCCATTGGCGCTTTTTGCCGCGCTCTTTCTCTTTCTCTATTTCCTCAGGCGTTATGTCGTTTACGGCCAGTGTTATCTTTTGGTATTTGTTGTATTGGTAATAGTCGTGGTTGGACAAGTCTGTGCGCTTTTTCGCCGCTATGACGCGCTTCATAAGCTCTACTGCGGGGTTGTTCTTGCGGCTGTATTTGCCTCGCTTTGCATTTATGGTTACGCCTTGCAGGCGTTTCGTGTCGGCTTTCAGCGTTATGCGCATCTCGTCAGGTGTGTTAGGCCCTATGAGTATACGCAATGTCTTGTAACCAACAGCGCTGAATGTCAGGTATTCGTCGTTGCGTCGTTGTATTGTGAAGCGTCCCGAAGCGTCGCCGGGATGGGCTGTGTTGTCTTTCTTGTACTGCACACTGGGGTGTGGAACGGCCTCGCCGGTCTCCTCGTCGACCACGATTCCGCTTATCGTCTGGGCGCCTACCGCCTGTGTCAGCGTTAAAAGAAACAATATTATAAGTTTTCTTATCATGCGGTTTTGTGATGTGCTTTATTATTGCGGCCTTTGCAATATTTGTTCAAGCCCGGTTATTACTGCGTCGGGTAGGCTCTCGTCGTGAACCTTGTCAGTCCAGCCTTCGCCCTTCAGCCATATCGTGTGGCATCCGGCCAGCTTGGCCGGTATTATGTCTTTCTCGAAACTGTCGCCCACCACGGTTGTTTCTTCAGGCTTTGTTCCCAGTGCTTTTACGCCGATTGTGAATATCCTCGGGTCAGGTTTACGTATGCCTACGACGGCCGACTCAATGACGGCTGTGAACAGGTTGTTCAGGCCGAATTCCCGTAGTACGGTATTTATATTACCATAGAAATTGCTTACGAGCGCAAGCGGGCGGCTTTGCGACAACGCTTCGAGTATTTTACGGCTTTTTGCTGTCTCATGTATTACATTTGTATAAACATCTTCGAGCAGCGTTTCCTTTAGCTGTTCTAGCTCGTTCTGCCGTAGGTTTAACGCCTTGGTGTCGTTAAGGTGTTCCAGTTCCAAACTGAGTTTTGCGTCAAGCGTGTCTTTAAAGGTGTAGTTTGGCGTGATAACACGGTTACTTCCAAGGTAACGTTCAGCGTAAACGTATGCGTCGCGGAATTGTTCCTCGGTTACAGCGACTGAATGGCGCACGTAAGCATGCCACAGTACTTTGCCCCAATGTAGTCCGCCTGTGTCGAGCGTGCCGCCGTAATCGAATATGTAGCCTTTCGTCATCATATATTCTTGTAAATGTTTTCACACAACGATTCGTGCTCTTTGTGCATGTGCACGTAAATTGCGGTGAACACAACAATCTCTATCAGCATATACAGCCAAGGACATCCGGCCAGACAAGTGGCATAGATGCATATCGCGCGGGCATTGAACGTCAGTATGTTCGTATATTTCATCAATGGACGGCTTCCGGAAAGAAACTCGTTGCGCAATGCTTCAGGCAATGCTGACATGTCACCGTATTTTGCCTTTATAGCCGTGATAAGTTTCTGGAATGACGGTGTACGCCGCTCTTGGCTCTTGCAATAGTTTGCATAATTGAAATAAAACATTTTTGCGATGAGCGGGCTTCGTTTTGGCAAGTTGTCAAATATTGCGCGCTGCGCGGCGTATGTGTCAAGTTCGCTTCCTTCCTTTCCTTTGAGAAAAAGCAGGTGTATTTGCCTGTAATAGTCGGCCAGCGAGCTTTGCGGAGAGTGGCACAGCACGCCGGCGACGAAAGCCAACACCCATATCCACAGCCCCCACACGCTGTCGGTGCCGGGCATCGGCTGCCATGTAAGCCTGCAACACATGGCGAAGTATATCGAGAAAAACCAGATGTCGCCAGCAAAGCCGTCGAGTACACGGCCTACAAGCGTTTTTTTATCGGCCAGCCTTGCCAGTTGGCCGTCTGCAGAATCGCAGAAGTTTGCCGCCATAAGCAACAACACTCCATATATATTGTGCTCCAAGTCGGTATGATAGAACATCCATGCGGCGGCTATGCCGAGCACAATCGACACCGCCGTGATTGCCGTGGGGTGTATGCCGAGGCGTTTGCCGGCCAGTGCCATCAGCAACCCTATGGGGCGGTTGAAGCACATGTCTAGCCATTCCTCTGTGTCCTTAGACTTTATTGAAGCGTTGAGTAAGTCTTTGAATTTCGTCATCTTTTAACTTTTTACCTTTTTGTCAGCCTGTCTTTCCGCAATCATTGCTATAGCTTCGGCCGCATCATCGCGGCATACGGCAAAGCTCGGCCAGTCGTTGAAGTCGATTATGGCATACGTCCCGTCGGCCTTTACAATGCAGTCTCCGCCGTAAATGTCCACTCCTGCCAGTGACGCTAGTTTATCGGCATCTTGCCAAAGTTTACCGACAGGGAATGTGTAGTGGTGCGGAAGGCCGTTTACAGTCTCGTCGCCGAACTTTGACCAACCGTTGTCGCTAGGATAGAACGTGCGGAAGAACGTAGTGTTTCTTACTCCGTAAAATTTTACGAGGTCGCCAACAACGTGGGCGGTGACAACTATGTCAGTCACACCTCTTTCGTTGAAACGCGTTATCGCGATGTTTTTTTCATTCTCATCTTTTGCGAAAACTACATCTTCTTTATTTTGAGCCGCTTCGTCGCCACGTTTCAGCCAATAACCCTTATTGCCATTTAGCGGAGCGGCAGGCAGTTCTGCGGCTCTCATCAGACTGTCTATATTGCTTCTGCGACAGGCCATTACGCCGTAAGGGGAATTTTTAACGGCGCATCCTTCAGCCTCTTTAGCCCTTAATATGTCTAAGGCTTCTGGTGAGCGGGCCATAGTTAGAATGACATCTGCGTGGCAATCAAAATCCAATTCGTTTTCGTTTACACTTGTAACTGTGTGCCCTTTTGCTTTCATCAACGCTTCTACGGCATCGATTATGGCGCGGTCACGGCCAACTGAGTTTGGTGAGAACCGTTCCGCCCTGTAAACCATGACCACATGTTTCATTGCCTGTCGCATAAGATTTGTTCGGCTTTCACAATGTCTTTGGTGTGGTCGATGTCGAATGCCTTGCCTATGTCGAACGCCTTAAGACGTATACCATTGCGCAGCAAAGCGCGTTGGAAATTGCGCATACGGCTCTCGCCACGGGCGGCGCAGTCGCGAAGCACGCATATAGAGTGTGGCGAAAGCCCGTAAATGCCGGCCGATACGTAACGGCATCCGTTATCAGTATCAGAGAAGGCGGTTATGTTCATGTCATCGTCAACCGCTACGTAAAGAGGCTTTTCGTCGTCGATGTAGCTTGTCACCGCCATTATCCCGTCAGCAGTGCCGTTTGACATTGCGTTTTGCAGGATGTTGACATATCTGCTGAACATGTTTTCGTTGAATACGGTGTCAACAGTGGTAAGACAGAAAGGACTGTATTCAAGTCTGTCGCTTATGGCTAACAGGCTGTGCATTGAACTTGGCGTACAAGTTTCAACCGCTTCGATTGGCAAATACTTGCCGCAGATACCGTTACGGCACAATTCTTCCAAATGGACGGCAACGCTGTCCATTCCCTTACGGTATGCTACAACCACGCTTTCAGCACCGTTGTCGGCGAATATACGTAAGAGCCTGTCAATCAGCATCTCGCCGCAAACACTGACCAAAGGTTTGGCTTCTGCCACTCCCTCGGCTGCAAGGCGCGAACCTTCGCCGCCGGCTATTATTGCGTATTTCATTGTCAGTCAATGCCTAATTGTCGGCAAAAATAGGCATTATCACCGACAAGGGAAAACTTTTTATACTTATTTTAGTTTTTTGATAGGCTTTTAATGGCAAACAGACCAATAAAGAGTAAAAAGTGAAAAATAGTATGGTTTTATGGCTTATTGTTGCTTTGTTGTTCGATCTTTACCGTTCCAGAGCCGGTAACATGTCGGTTGTAACTGCCTATCCTGCCTTTTATCTTCACGTCGCCTGAGCCGGCTATTGATATGTCGGCATTGTTAATGTCGGCGTTGTCGAATTCCATGTCGCCGCTACCTGCGATGCTTGTTTTGAGTGCTTCTGTTTTTATACGCTTCATTTTAAGGTCGCCGCTGCCTGAAATCTTGCTGTTTATACTGTTACTTTTGATGTTCCCGAATTCCATGTCGCCGCTGCCTGATATTCTTGTCTTGACAGAGTTGGCGGTCAGGTTGTTTATTTTCATGTCGCCTGAGCCGGATATGTTTGCGCTGAATGTCTCGGCTTTAATTTCGTTTTGGCTGTCAAAGTCGCTTGCTCCTTTGATTTTTACGGCCGTAAGGAGTGGTGAAGTGATGTATATGTCTACATCGCAGCCCATGTTCAAGAAACGTTTACGTTTATCGTTTTTTACTGATATGCGCAATGTCTGTCCGTCGCTTTCCAGTTTTGTACGTGCTATTTCTTCGCTTTTACCTTTAAGGCGTATCGATGTTTTATTGCCGATCGTGAAATGTACGTCGAAACTTCCTTTAATTTCTATGCGTTCAAAGCCTTTTGCTGCTACTTCTTCCGCTGTCATTGTTTTATTTTGCGTGTTGGTTGTAATGTCTGTACCGCCTTTCTTTTCTGTGCTGCAGGCGGCTGTGGTGAAGGCCAATGTGATAGCCAAAATTGTGGTTTTGTTGATCATTTCAGTTAATTTTAATTGTTACTATCTATGTTATAGACGTAAGAAATGCGAAAAATGTTGCGGGAAATGCAGCTTTTATCTCTGTGTATTTGTATGTTTGTTGATAATTTATAATTTTATGAACCGAAATGCTATAAGATTTATAAAGAAATTCACTGTATTTTATAATAAAAATAGAAACTGCGCACACTAATCGGTTTTTCCGGCAGTGTGCGCAGTTGACATGCTTTTTTTAAGACTAAGACTATGGTATTTCGTTCCAATATTCCATATTGGTGATACTTTCTACAGTAACTTTTCGGTCACCCCTACGGGCTTTGTCGCCGGATACTGACGGAACGATGGATATTTTTTTACCCGTTCCTCTCCATTTCATCATTTCTATTGGACAACCGCGCTTAACCAGTTCATCAACAACGGCCTTGGCGCGTGCTTCTGACAGTTTGTTGTTGTATGCGTTGGAGCCACGGGCATCTGTCTGTCCGGTTATCAGATAACGGCATGTGGTATCTTCTTTGAAAACTTCGGCTATCTTGTCCAATGCAGGAGCTGATGAGGCCGTAATTTCGTAGCTGTCGAAATCGAAGTATATCTGGTCGAAAAGGTCTTTGATTGTCCGCGTGACGACTTTCTCTACCGGCACTTTGACAACTTTCTCCACAACCTTTTCCATGACCTTGTCCACATATTGGATGGTCGGGGCTGGCTTCTTTGACTTTCCGCCGATGCGCCATATCAGCCGCGCCGAACCTTGCAGCGAGTTGGCTACGTTCTTATGTGGCATCAGCAGATAGTCGGCCTGCAAGCCTATGCCGAAGCGGTCGTTCAACCAGAAATTGACGCCTCCGCCCAATGAGATTGGCATCAGGTGCTTGCGGTCGCGGCCTTCCTTGTTGCAGTAATTGCTCAATACCCATTGCATCTCATCGGGTGCCAGTCCTTCGCTTCCGTCGTATATGATTTGGAAGTCCTTGTACATGTAGTTGATGCCTGCGCGGAGGTAAGGGTCCACATAGCTTGACTTAAAGTATTCTCCCAAGCGCCATTGCAGGCCGAGACCTGCCATTACGAGGAATTTGTGCTTGCCGTTGATTGACTTGTTTGTCATCCCGACGTTGCCTTGGAAGTCAAGGTAGAAGTGTTTGTTCAACTCGCGTGCCGCATATATGCCGCCGCCCCATACCGTATGGTTCAGGGTCAGGTCGAATGCGTAACCGTCATCCAAACGGTTGAAATCGCTGAAACCTACACGGCTGAATTGGAACACTGTTGCTCCGATGCCCACTTCCCATGCTTTTTTTTCTTTTTTCTCTTTTACGGTCGGCTCTTGCGCATAAGCAGACAGTACGCTAAAGAGAAGAAACAGGCTGATATATGATTTTAGTTTCATGCTCATGAAATTTATTTGTTTTTCTTCACTTTTATTCTTTTACCATAATCTCTATGCCTTCTTTCCCTGCTTCTGTTGGAGGTGTTACATAAGTTCCATTTATACGCAAATAGAACTTATTGCTGGATGCTGCAGTATTTCCAAGTGTCAGGTTGTAGAAGTTGGCCATTTGGTTGTTGGTCAAATCCACAGTGGAATGTATGTATACGGCGCGGGCAGAAAACGTACCGTCTATCTTCACTTTTGATTGGATGATATTGGTTGAGCCTGCAGAACTTGAGAAATTTATCTTAAATATTTCTCCTGCACCTTCAATGTCTCCTTGGGTTGGCTCATATACATCCAATCCTCCTTCTTGCTTACTTGCTTTTTTGTAATTGTTTGCAAGGAAAAGTTCCCTTTTAACTTTCGTTACATCCAATTTTCCATCAAGTTTTACCAAATCCTGTTCATCACCATCGCCATAGAAGTTGCCACGGGTCATCTCGCTGATTGTCGGAGTAAACTGGGCCGGTAAAAGTTTAATATATGATTGAAGCATGATATTTTCGCCGTAACATCCCTTAATGCCGATGCGCGCGTAGCGTGACTCACCAGTGTTGTACGCTCCCCAATAGTCTTGGTCGGCCTCGACTTTTTTCTTGTCAAGATATTTGTAATCCGTGTATATGAATTTACGCTTAATCTGCACTCTGCATCTATTGTAGTTGGCTCCGAGAGCGTCGTCTGCCACTTCTATTCGGGTACGTGTTTCCAAAGGCGTGGGTTCTTTGCCTATTCCGTCTTTGTATTCATAGATTTCCACTACTTTTTGTGTGTTACCCAATTCAGCCGGGATGCCTTCCCAGCTACCGTTTCCGGTTGTATCCAGTTTCTTGCGTTGTACTTTGAACCATACATTGACGCAAGGTTTTGCTTGGTCTTCCCCTTCTCCAAACAAGCCTACTGTAGGGATTTTTTCGTCATTGATTACCAACCGCACTTGCATCTTGGCAGGTACAATCGTGTTGTTGGCGGAATTCTTAAATACGGTCTCACCCTTTATCTTGACTTGTACCTCTATGTTCTCATAGGCTTTGTCTTTTGGTAATTCGTCTTTCGGTACGGTGATAAACCCTTCGGCGTCCGTTGTATATTCACTTGTTGAGTTGGGAATGCCTTTTACAACCGTTCCTTGTGGGGCTACCTTTCCGTTAGAGTCATATATTTTATAGGTGACGGAACCGTCTTCCCAATCGACATATTCCTTCAAATCCGGGTCGCCATAATATTGGACGATTACGTTAGGAGCACCTAAGATAATCGTCGCGCCGTCCTGTCCGTCTTGACCGTCCTGTCCGTCTTTGCCGTCTTCACCGCGCAGGAACTCCCAGAAGTCAGCGACCGTAGTCATGTTTGTAGGCCACAGCTCGCCATTCTTGTACACACGTCCGGCTTTCACTTCCTCTACCCAAAGCTCGTATGCGCTCTGTCCGTTAGTGCCGGGCTCACCGTCGTTTCCGTCATTACCGTCTTGACCGTCTTTGCCCTGTGCCGGTACGCCGGTGTCTTCGCCGTTAATATACCAGTTGCCGTTCGAGCCGATGGTTATGTTGGGCATTTCTCCGTCTTGCCCGTCCTGTCCGTCCTTGCCTTGTGCCGGTATGCCGGTGTCAACGCCGTCAATCCACCAGTTGCCGTTCGAGCCGATTTCAGGTGTCGCTCCGTCCTCGCCGTCCTTGCCATAAGCCGGTACGCCAGTGTCAACGCCGCCAATCCACCAGTTGCCATTCTCGCCGATAACAGGCGTGGCTCCGTTTTGTCCGTCCTTGCCCTGTGCCGGTATGCCTGTGTCTTCGCCGTTAATCCACCAGTTGCCGTTTGACCCAATGTTAGGCGTTACGCCGTTTTCGCCGTCGGCTCCTGACAGATAATACCAAAAGTCGTTCAAATCGGTTTGGTCTTTCGGCCATTCGTGTCCGGGGTTGTGTGGGTTGTCCAATCCTCTTGCTACTTCTTCCAGCCATAATTCGTATGCGCTTTTACCGTTAGCACCATTTTTTCCGTCCTCTCCTTTTAAATATAGAAAGAAGTTGTTAACGTCAGTCCTGTCTTCAGGCCAGTCGATGTTCCCGGCCAGTACTTCTTCCACCCAAACTTCATAGGCAGACATTCCGGCAGGCCCTTCGGGAAATAACATGTGCAGTTCATTGTCGCACGATAAAAAGATTACCGAGCAGAATATGGAAAGCTGGAAATGCTTCAACATATTGGCTCTTTGAGGTTTAAAAAAAGACTTACTTTTCATTGCATCTAAATTATCAGTTATAAATTAAAAAGATATTTACGGGCATAACGAACCGCACCATCCTTTTACAAGATGGTGGATATAGACATACTCCTGACATTGCATTTGTCGATGCAAGTCAGGGCTGATAAAAAATATTGCTTATTAGATTGTTATTGTATTTTGGACGGAAATTTTTATTTTGTCTTAAAAATTCCCCCCCCCCTTGACTTTCAGGAAGTTACAAGGGAATATCGGCTTGCGTCCAAGTTCTTGCGGAAGATTGCTTTTTTGAAAGGAACACATTGGAATAAACGGTATTGAAAACATACCGTTGCCCCTTTCAGAAATGGCTGTGCTGATAACATTACCTAGAATAAAAATCCGCATTATTTTTCGTTTAGTGTTATTGTGCATCCATTATTCGGCTGCAAAATTAGTTTTTTCTTGATATAGGATACGAATAAAGTTGGTTAAAGTTTGTTAACCGTTTGCCATGCTGTTTGCAAAATAGCCTGTACATTGCAGGCTATGTCTTTAGAAATGCGATACGGATATAATGAAATAAGTAGGAAGTTGATTTTGCCGTTAGTATGTAGCATACAGAGAAAGACGCAAGCCCGAAATAAAGGGCTCGCGTCTTTCTCTGTATGTTTGAAACATTCTTTCGATGACGTAAGGTTTTTATCTTTCCGTCTTGTCAAGGAATTTCCTTGCGGCGCGCAGTTGGTGGCGCATTATGCTGAGGAATTCCTGACTTTCTTGCAGTATGTTAAGGTAGAGCAATGACACTTTCAGGTTGTTGTTGTCGCTGTCGCTGTACATACGGTCGATGATACGTTTACGCATCACTGACAGTTCGTCTTTGCACTCGTCGGCAATATTCAGCGTGTCTTGGTACATATCGTATCTGTTAGTTGAAATCATTTGCTCCGTTTGGTTCATAAGTTCGTTAATCTTGCGGTGGATGCCCTCAAAATCGTCGATGTATGCTTGTGGTAGTGGGTTGAAGTTGTTGTCGACGTGTTCTTTCACCGGTTCGAGCATACGTTTCAGGCAGTAAACGAACTGTTGGTTGCTGTTCGCTCCGAGGTGGAACCATGTGTTGCGCTCTATTGCTATCGGCGCAGGTATGCGGCGCATGGCGAGAAGTTCCTTACGGCGGAATTTCTTGAGTTGCGACTGTTCTTCCTTCAGCGCGCTTCCGCAATGGCGCAGTTCCTTGCGGTTTTCGTTGCAGATACCGTCGATTATGCGGTTGAATTGCTCAAGGGCGAAATGTGTTACGAAACTCTGCGTGCGCGCTACGTGTTTGGAGAGCAAGTCCCATACTATTTCCTTGTCGCGTGTACGCATCATAAGCCGGAACACGTCGTCTTTTTTTTCTTCTTTCTGCTTCTTGGCAAACTTGCGGTTGCTGCTCCACAGGAGATATACGTCGAGGGCCATGAACGCCACCATTACGGCTATGCCTCCGAAGTGCATCATCGCGCATACTATGGCGCAGGTGGCGAAGGCTACGCCGGCCGTAACGAACCAGCCGCCGATGACCGATATGACACCGGTTACGCGGAACACCGCGCTCTCGCGGCTCCACGCACGGTCGGCAAGAGAGCTACCCATTGCCACCATGAAGGTAACGTAGGTGGTTGACAGCGGCAGCTTATAGTTGGTTCCGAATATTATCAGCATGGCTGCGAGCACGAGGTTGACGGCCGCGCGCACCTCGTCGAAGGCCGCGCCGTCGGCGAGTATGGCCTCCTCTTTGTTGAAGCGCTTGTCAAGCCAATTCTGCAGGCGTTGCGGCATGATCTTGGCCACTGCCGCGTTCATGTCTTGCGTGGCGCGCACGATGCTGCGTGCCACTTTCGATGAGCCGAACATCTCGTCGCCTTCGTCCTGACGGCTGAGGTCAACGCTGGTCTTGACAACGTTCTGAGCCTTTTTAGACGTGGTCATGGCGATAATCATTATTATGCCGGCAAGGACGAGGTATATCAACGGACTCTTGGCCGACGACATGAGCGAGGTCATCTTGTAGGTGTCGAAATTGCCGTTGCCGTTGGCAAGGAAGTCCTGCATCGAGTCGAGACCGGCCAGCGGCACGCCGATGAAGTTGACGAGGTCGTTGCCCGCGAAGGCCATTGCCAGCGCGAACGTACCGGCCAAGACGATTATCTTGAACACGTTGACGCGCAACAGGTGAAGCACTTCCGACAGTATCGTAGTAATCACGAAGGCTGCGATTATGAGCATTGTCGTGTTGGTGTTGATCCAAGAGCGCACGTCTTCATGTATGTAGGGAGAGTCGCCGAGGCCTTTTATGAATATGAAGTAGGCAAGGGCAGTAAACGCGATGCCGCCGAATATGGCTATCGTATAGCGCATGTGGCTCTTGTAGTTGAACGTGAAAATAATGCGCGAAATCCATTGTACAATGGTTCCGAAGACGAAGGCTATGGCCACGGATACGAATATGGCGATGATAACGCTCAGCGCCTTGTCGCTGTTGAGCAGGTCGTAGATGGTCAGCGACGGGTCGGCGTTCATCTTCAGTAGCGCCAGTACGAACGTACCTCCAAGCAATTCAAACACAAGTGAAACGGTGGTAGACGTTGGCATGCCGAGCGTGTTGAACACGTCGAGTATGATAACGTCGGTGACCATCACGGCAAGGAAAATCGTCATCACCTCGGAGAATGAGTAACTCTCGGGCCGCATGATGCCATGGCGGGCCACATCCATCATTCCTGCGCTCATCACAGCGCCAATCAGTACGCCTATGGAGGCGATGAACAGCACCGTGCGGAACTTTGCCACCTTTGCGCCTATGGCCGAGTTAAGGAAGTTCACGGCGTCGTTGCTTACGCCTACGAACAAGTCGAATACCGCCAGAACCAGCAGGAACGCGACTATTAAAAAATAAATCTCTGTCATAAAAAACGTTCTTGTTTATGAATTATGGTTTGAATTTTCCGCTGCAAAAGTAGAAAACATATATTACAACATCTTTAAACAGATGTTTCATTTGTGTTACAATAAATGCTTCTTGGCGGCTGTTGGGCTGTAATCTTTTGATGGTTGTACGGCGTATTGAATTTTGCCGTTTTCCAAAAGACCGTGTTTTGCGTCGTGAAAGGCCGTCTTTTATACGATAAAAGGTGGCCTTTTGAAAGCTAAAAGGGCACCTTTTACAAACCATGGAATGGTGTTTGCTGTAAAGTGTTGTATACCAATGTGTTATATTATACAATCCATCTTTACGTCATATTTATCTGACGGTATCTCGTCTAGCTTTTGGAAGTCAAAGCATACACCTATTTTATATGCTTCGGTCGCCTTGGGCAGGAAGCGGTCATAATAGCCCTTGCCCCGTCCGAGGCGGTGCCCCTCCCTGTCGAACGCCATTCCCGGTACGACGGCAACGTTAATATCGGCGTATGCCGTGTATGGTTTTCCTGTGGGTTCCATTATTCCGTAATGTCCTTTAACCAAGTCGTCGGGAGTCTCATACATGCGTATTTCCATGCGTCCGTCATCAACCACACGCGGCAGAAGCACTGTTTTTCCTTGTCTTCGCAGTTGTTCCACGGTATTGTGGGTGTCAACCTCGTCGGGCAGCGAGTAATACATAAATATTATTCGGGCTTCAATGACTGCAGGGTGGGCTAGCAGTCGTTCTACAATGGGAAGCGACATTTCCTCCAGCTGCTTGTCCGGGTATTGTCGTTTTATTTCCCGTATATGTTTGCGCAACGATGTCTTGTCGTTGTTAGTGGACATGTTTCTATAATTAAATTTAGAAGATTATTGGATTAAGAATTAAGAGCCGAGGATCAAGAAGAATACCATTACAGGTAAAAGAACAGTGTATGTTTTCTTAATTCCCGGCTCTTAATTTTTGATTGTCATTTTGTTGCTTTTTTGGGAAACGCCTCACTGCGCTTGAATACGCCGAGAGCCGTCTTGATGACGTTGTCGTCGAGGTTCAGGTATTCTATCAGTTCCTCCTCGTCCATGATGTTGTAGATGATACGGCTGTTGATAAACAGTTTCAGCAGTTTGTACGATTTCTTTATCATCAGGTTGCGTCTTTTCAGGCCGTTCTTGTCGGCGTATGTGGCGAATTTGTCAACAGTGTTTTGCCTGTCGAGATAGTCTGACAGTTCCGGCATTGTCTCGAAGCTGCTGAGTTTCGGGCGGTTGTTGTCGGTGTAGTTGAACGCAAACTGCATGATAAGGCCGCTCATAGCCGCCTCTTTGTAATATGATGTCATGCCGATGGTGTCTTCCGGTACGAAAATGTCAGGCGTGATGCCTCCTCCTCCGTACACGGTCCTGCCGATACTTGTGTGGTATGCTGGGCCGGTATGTTTTATGCTGTCTTGTGAGAAAAACTCGCCGTGCTGGTATCTTGCCAGCAAATCTTCTTCATAATTTTGGTTGTCGCCGGCCGTGTAAGGCTTCTGTATGCAGCGTCCTGACGGAGTATAATATCTTGCTACTGTCAGGCGTATCATCGAGCCGTCGGGAAATCCTAATTGTTTTTGTACCAAGCCCTTGCCAAACGAACGGCGTCCTATTATCGTAGCGCGGTCATTGTCTTGCATTGCGCCGGCGAATATCTCTGACGCTGATGCCGACCCTTCGTTGATAAGCACCACGAGAGGTATGCGTTGGTAGCTGCCGCGGCCGTCGCTTCTGTATTCTTCGCGTGGCGACTTGCGCCCTTCGGTGTACACTATGAGGCGGTTTTTAGGCAGGAACTCGTTTGCCATCTGTACGGCTGACTGCAGGTAGCCGCCAGTATTGTCGCGAAGGTCGATTATAAGGTTGCTGAAACCTTCTTGCGACAGTTTCGCCAACGATATTAAGAGTTCAGGGTATGTGTTCTCTCCGAAATTCTTTATTTTTATGTAACCGGTGTTCTCATCTATCATATAGGCTGCGCTGATGCTCTTTTGGGGTATCTCGCCGCGAGTGATTGTAAATTCTTTCACTTTTTTTTCGCCGTATCTTATCACGCCGATTTTCACCTTTGTGTCTTTCGGCCCTTTCAGCCTTCGCATCGCTTCTGTGTCAGTCACGACCTTGCCGACGAAAGGTTTACCGTCGACACTTACTATTTTATCGCCCGCATGGATGCCCACTTGGTCGGCCGGGCCGTTCTTTATGACACCTTGTATGCGTATTGTGTCGTTGCGGATGACAAACTCTATGCCTACTCCTGAGAACGAACCCTTGAGCGCGTCGGCCTCTTTCTGCATGTCGTCGGCGCTGATATAGACGGAGTGGGGGTCTAAGTCGGCTAGTATCTGGGGTATTGCCATGTCTACAAGGGAATCGATATCCACTTTGTCCACATACTGGTCGTCGATTATGTGCAGCAGGTTGCTCAGCCTGTTACTGCCCGAATTGATGATGTTCAGCCTGTTGCCTGAGAAATGGTTGGCGTAAAATGTGCCTATCAGGATGCCTAACACCACGCAAATGGCCATCAGTAGCGGCATGAGTCGGTTTGACTTATTTTGTCTCATATTCGTCTGGGTTAATGTAAACAACTTCGATGTTGGCTTTCTTCAACAGGTTTATGCCGTCTTCTAGTCTGTATTTCTCGCCGTAAACCACGCGTTTGATGCCTGCTTGGATGATTAGCTTGGAACACTCGATGCACGGTGAGGCCGTAACGTACAGGGTTGAGTCTTCGCTGTTGTTGGAGCTTCGTGCCAGTTTTGTTATCGCGTTGGCTTCGGCGTGCAGCACGTAGGGCTTCGTAAGGTTGTTCTCGTCCTCACACACGTTCTCGAAACCGCTCGGCGTTCCGTTGTAACCGTCGCTTATTATCATCTTGTCTTTCACTACAAGGGCGCCTACCTTACGGCGTTCACAGTAGCTGTTCTCGGCCCAGATGCGCGCCATGTGCAGATAGCGCAGGTCAAGCAACAGTTGTTTATCATCCTTTTCAGTCATTTATTCGTGTCTTTTTACTTTCTTACCTTTTTTATTCCGTTCCGTTTGAGCAGTGCGTCAATTGTGGGTTCGCAGCCACGGAATCGTTTGTAAAGCGTCATGGGGTGTTCCGTTCCGCCTTTCGACAAAATATTGTCGCGGAAACTTTGCGCTGTCTTTTGGTTGAATATGCCGTGCTTCTTGAACACGCTGAACGCGTCGGCATCGAGCACTTCAGCCCATTTATAGCTGTAATATCCGGCGGCATAGCCACCGGCCATGATGTGACTGAACTGCACCGTCATGCATGTGTCGGGCAGTTGGCTTGTAACCATGGCTTTTTCCCACGCTTTTTTCTCGAATGGCATTATGTCGTCCGTAAACGGATCTTTCTTCGTATAATAAGCCATGTCGAGCAGCCCGAAGCTGACTTGTCTCAGGCAAGAGTACGCAGCCATGAAGTTTCGGCTTTTTATAATACGGTCGATTAGTTCGTCGGGCAGTGGTTCGCCTGTCTTATAATGGAACGCGAATGTGCGCAGAAATTCTTTTTCGACGGCGAAATTCTCCATGAACTGCGACGGAAGTTCTACGAAATCCCACCATACGTTGGTGCCTGAGAGGCTTTCAAACCTTGTGTTGGCGAACATTCCGTGGAGCGAGTGCCCGAATTCGTGTAGGAAAGTCTCCACCTCGCCGAGCGTAAGCAATGCTGGTTTGTCTTCTGTAGGTTTTGTGAAGTTCATCACGACGCTGACGTGCGGACGCACGTTTTCGCCCTTGCGGTCTATCCATTGGCCTTGGAACTGTGTCATCCATGCGCCTCCCTGCTTGCCTTTACGCGGGAAGAAGTCGGCGTAGAACACGGCTAGGTAAGAGCCGTCTTTATCGAAAACCTCGTATGCCTTCACGTCGGGATGGTATACGGGGATGTCCCTGTTTTCCTTGAAAGTTATGCCGTATAGGCGGTTGGCAAGGCCGAACACGCCTTTGATGACGCTTGACAGCTCGAAATAGGGCCGTAACATCTCTGAGTCGATGTTGAACTTTTTCAGTTGCAGTTTATGTGAATAGTAGCTGAAGTCCCACGGTTCCATTTTGAAGTCCTTGCCTTCCGTCTTCATCGCCAGCCTTTCTATGTCTGCCACTTCCTTAACGGCCGTAGGCTTGTAGGCTGCCACAAGGTCGTCAAGCAGGCGGTAAACGTTGCGCTGGTTACCAGCCATGCGGTGTTTCAGTACATACTCGGCATACGTCTTGTAGCCGAGCAGTTGGGCTATCTCGCGGCGCAGGTTGACTAAACGTTTGCATATTTCGAGATTGTTCTCGGCGTTGTCATGGGTGCACACAGTGTTACGTGCCATGTACATTTGCCTGCGCAGTTCTCGGTTTACGGCGTAAGTCATGAACGGGCTGTAGCTTGGATAGTCGAGCGTGAACACCCAGCCGTCAAGTCCTTGCTCCTTTGCCGTGGCTGCTGCGGCATCGCGTGCCGTGTCAGGCAGGCCCTCGAGCTGTGACTGGTCGGTTATGTGCAGCTTGTAGGCTTTGTTCTCTTTCAGTAGGTTTTGTGAGAATTGGAGCGACAACATGCCTGCTTCCTCGGTCAGTTTCCGCAGTTTCTCCTTGCCGTCTTCGTCCAAAAGGGCGCCGCTGCGCACGAAACCGTCGTAGCAGTTGTCAAGCAGCATCTTCTCCTCCGGCGACAGTTTGCGGTGGTGCAGGTGTACGGCCTTAATGCGTTCGAACAGCCGTTTGTTCAACCTTACGTCGTTGGCGTGCTTTGTGAGTATGGGTTGCATCTTCTGTGCCAGCGCGTCAAGGTCGTCGTTTGTTTCGGCGCTGAGCATGTTTGAGAACACCGTCGACACGCGTGACAGCAGGTCGTAATATCCGTCCTTGTCGTCGTCTACATTGATTATGGTGTTGTCGAAAGTCGGTTTTGTCGGGTTGTTTATGGTCTTTTCTATCTGTTCGTCGTCACGCCGTATGCCTTCCATAAAGGCTTCTTCAAAGTCTTCAAGCCTTATTCGGTCAAAGGGCACGGTGTCGTGGGGGGTGTTGTACGGTTCAAAAAAAGGATTTTTCCGCGGTCCTTCTGCTACATTTTCATTCATACTGACGCTTATTCGTGTTTTTTTGATTGCAAAGATAGCAATTTTTTATTACAGAAGTTGCATTTTCTCATGTTGTATGCAACGTGCCGGTTGTATTTTAACTAATATTTACCAGCATTGCTTTTTGTGTGTCATCAATGTGTTTTTGAGATAGCGGCTTTTGTTGGTGGTTTTGCAAAAGGTGGCCTTTTAGCGGTTCATCCGCAAATCTGTTGGATGTTCATTTGCAAAAAGCGGAAGTTGCCGTAAAAGTCGTATATTTGTAGTTGAATGAAAAAACAAACACGATG
>CAJMAO010000002.1 GCA_905211345.1 uncultured Prevotella sp. | reverse complement strand
CCCACGCCCGGCTCGGCCAGCGTCTTGTCGCTCATGCAACCCCACTTGCAGCCCGAGTGGTACACCATGTCCTGCTGCAACGTCACCATGTTCACACCGGCAGACGACTGCCACTCGTGCGTCATGTACCTGTAAGGAGCGTCGCCCCCGGCCACATCCAAGCTCCAGTCGCCCCTGTCCACCTTCTTCGTCACCAGCTTGCCGTTGCCGTCGAACTCGTAGAAACGCTGCGCTATCACCACGTCCGCCATCACGCCCAAGTCGCCCTCCGCGACCGGCGTCTGCTCCAACGCCGCAGTCTTCGGCAGCTTGCCTATCGCCACACCGTAGTTCCAGTCCTCCAGCACCGGCTTGAACACGTTCGCCAAGAACATTATGCGTCCCTCACTGCTCGACAGCAGCCACGACTGCGACCGCTCGTTCACCTCCCCCTCGCCCGGCACGCCAGCGTTGCCGCGCCGCGTCAGGTTGTAGCCTGCCACAGGCGCATGATTCTTACCGCCCGGCACGTCCCCGTCCGCGTACAACGTACACGTCAGCGAGTTCTCGTTCAAGTCTACACCCGTCACCAGCAGCCACGACGTGAAATAATCCGAGCCGCCCTCTAACAGCGTGTTCACTATCGAATAGCACACGTCATCCACCGCAAACGACGTGAAATCGAACTCAGTTGCCTTGTCCAGCGTCAGCTTGTAAGTGCCGTTCCCCAAGTCATCAACGGCAGTGATCTTGCCGCAATCGGAAAGCGAGTAGTCTGCCGCCATCGCCTGTATCTGGTTTATCACCATGTCCAGCACGTGCATCGAACCCCTCACCTCCAGCCTGTCCGTCTGCACCCTGCCGTCATTCGTCATCAGCGTGCCCTTGCCCGCCGTCAGCGAGTCCACCGTCTCGCCCACCTCCAAGCCGCCCAGCAGCTTCAATAGGTAATCCGTGGAGTCCGCCCTGTCCTTCCGCAGGAAGGTGGCTAGCGAGCGCAACGCCGAGTACACGTTGCTGTCCGAGGCGGGGGTGCGGTCGTTGGTGCGGATAACGTAAGGGCCGCCTCCTGCTCCATAGTAGGTGTTACCTTTATTTGTCAGCGTGTCAACCTTTTGTTCTATATTGTCAAGACGGGAGTATTGCGCGCTTTCTCCTATGGTGTAGACTGGATGATCGTAGGGTATGTCAAGGCACATTTCCCAGCCTATCACACGGCTTGCGCGGTTGTCCGTGAAGAAATCGCTTGCAACGAGCGTTACTTTCTGCCCAACGTCGAACGTGCGGTGCAGCTGGTCTGCATACACCCAGTCTGACATGAGCGTAGCGGTGTACACGCCGTCGTCAACCTTGGTCTTGGCTACGTATTCCTCGGCCTTGGCGAGAAGTTCCTGCTCTGCCTCGGGTATGTACTGGTCTGACACGAGCTGTATATCGAAGCCTGATAGGATGTACTTGTCTCCATACTCGGGTCGCAAAACGTCATCGGGCAGGAAACGCCCGTAGTCCTCGTTGGCTACAATCTCCCAAAGTTGTTCCTCAGGGTCTTTGCCGTCGGGGTTGAAGATTACGCCGAAGGTCATGCCGTTCATCTTGCCTGACTGGAAAGTTATCTGAAGCTCCTGTCCTTCAAGTATGTAGTCGCTGTCGAACTGAAGCCCGGTGTCCTTGTATCGGTAGTAAGTGTAGGTGCTCTGCGTGCCATCCTCGTTCTCTACGATCTCGGTGCGTGTGGTGACATTAGATAACGTTCCTACGCGTCTCGGGTAGATGTCGTCGAAAACAACAACATCCTCGACAACCTCCGTGCCAGCCATATTCTCGTAGGCATCCACATACGGTGTGCCGTTGGGAAGCATCAGACGTTTCTGCACAACGCCGTTGACTACGGCCTGCTCGTCTATCGGGCGGTAGTTGGCAGGAATGTTCCTTGTTGAGCCGAAAGCGTAAATCCTCGTGGCGAACGTGCCTTTACTTTCACTTCTCGTAATGCTTTCGGCCTCTACGTCGCGCTCAATCTTCACCGCACTGCCAAGCTCGCAGCGTCCGAAGTGTATGACGCTCTCGGTCACCCATACGTCGCAGTCGAACGCGTCCTCTCCGCCTAATGAGAATAGAGCGTCTAACAGGTGCGTGTTGTCGTATGTCATGGCTACGGCCTTGTTGGCGACAGTCTGGTCTATTGAATAAGTGAAGGGAGTGCCGTTGAAAGTGAAACCAAGGGCGGTGAGGTTGCGGAGGAATACATCGAGATGCACGTCCAATGCGGCTGTCAGCGACCAAGAGGCTTCGCTGCCGGGCGTTTCGGGCAGATACTTGAAGATGTAGTTGTTCCACAGCCAATAATAAGCGTCAAGCCTAAGCTCATAGTCGTAGCCTCCGGTTGACGTGTTGTAGGTGGGTGTCTGCTGGCTGGTCACGTAATACTTCTTTGACAGCTTGCCTCCAAGGGCTTCATCAAACACCCCTTCAAGGTTGACATACGAACCGAGAGGAAAATCAACAGGTGAGGAAAGGCTGAACGGCAGGACTATGTAGTCGTGCTGCATCAATGAATAATAGCCTTTCGCTCCTACGTTGAAGTTTACGGAACAAATAGCAGTGCCTTGCGGTGAGTATATTGTAATCATATTGGGTCTTGTGTACCTTCACACAATATTTACGACGCAAATATATTTAAATATATTTGTTCAACAAAATATATTAACTAATTTCTATGCTTCTATCATTAGGATTAGGTTCATTCAACTTCAACGAGAAACTTGCGATTTGCCTGACGAATTGCGTAAATTGATTACACGAGAGGTAAATAGTCTTATAAACGACATTTGGCTGATATTTGGTTCTTATGTTAAGAACACCTGTACCAAGTTCTTCACAGAAGCTGGCATACCTTTCGAAAAATTGCGTTTCGTTCCTTGCAGTGAGGTTTATTGTAAGCGTCAAGTCTCTTTCGTCTTTCTTGGGGTTTGACGTTACAACACGTTTACCATGCTCAAGGCGTGATTTATCCTCTATGAGTTCCTTATTGGGCGCAGGGGTCATCAGCGCGGACAAAGAGGACAAGTCCATGCTTATTCCCCATTCCGTATAAGCGTCCTTGCCGTTTATGAATAGTTCACCAACCATAACTATATGTTTTTAGTATTTGTTACTATCATGTCAAGTTTGTTCCCGAAATCAAGAATATTCTTGGTGTATTTCGCAATGTTCTCCAAATGGCTATTGGTTATAACTTGTTGGTTCAAGATGTTACGTAATTCAGTGTTGCAGTTTGTGGCGACTGACGAGAGAGTGGAGATTGTAGTTACTGCGTCAGTGAATATTGCTATTATTTTCAAATCGGCTTCGTACATGGCGGTAAACCTGCCATACAGGGCGTCACCGGTTTCCTGTGACATTGTTGTACTATATCCTCTTGATGCCTGCTGCTGTGAGGCAGACGAAGACGTTTTATCGTAACCCGTGGCTTCGGCCAGCTTGTCACGTTCCGCCGTAGCGTCAGCCGCAATGTCGTCCCATTCCTTACGCAGTTGTTTGAGTTCGTCGTCAGTCAAAACGCCATCCTTCATGGCTTCGGCAAAATCGGTGTACCACTCCTGTATCCTGTCCTTGAACATCGTGCCTATTTTGTCGGAGAGCATGGCACGCATCATGTATTCCGAAAAGTCGTCGGCAAAATCCTCCGCACTCGCTTCCATATCCATGAGCGTGTCGATGAAACTGTCGTACACACTGTCGAAGGATATTTGCGTAAGGGTCTCATTCAGGGTGTTTTCGATTTCTTCCAGTTTCCCGGCTTGGTCTATGTAGTCGTCCAACTTTTCAGCCAAACGACCTCCATAACCGCCTTTGCCGGTATTCTGAATTTGCGTCCACATATCAACATTACCCTTCAGTATCTTCATCTCCTCAGGCGACAAATCCCAAAGGTTTCCGTTCCAGTCGCGGCCTATCTGTTCGCTCAGTTTGTCTATCTGTTCTTGAGAGAAACCACCCCAGTAGTAATTCCAACTGTGATGTGAACCATGATAGCCTGCTTGAGCTTTGGCCATTTCAAGATAATTCTGATTGACTTCCTGCTGATATTCCTTTGCCTGCTCTGCGGCATCAACGCTTTTTATTGCTCCGTTGGAATCCTTCATGGTGTCATTCAATGCTTCTATGCTGGACTGTAAGGATTCGTTTCGGTCTGTAAGCCTGTCGATTGTGGCTTGCACTTCCTTTGCATTACTTGAACTGGTCCACGACGAGAAACCTCCGAAGGTGATAGTGTCAAGTATACCGCCAACGCCGTCAACCACGGACCGCAACGGCTTGGTTATTATGCCGCCGCTGAATATGTCGTCGAGGATGCCGTTTATCGAGCCAAGTACTGTATCATATAAATTTGACACTATTCCACCTATCCCTCCTTTAGCGAGCATATCTAACATTCCGAGTATGGCAGAGATTATCTCACCTGCGAGGCCGCTGTTGCCCAACGCTTCAGAAAGGGTCTTGGCGGCATCGCTATCCTTGCCGAGCAACGACTGGAAGCCCTTTGCAATGGCGTTGCCTGCCTTTTGCGTGATGTTTCCGCCAAATAACTTGTCAAGCGACATTACTCCTTCTCCGATGCCTTGCAGGCTGCCTGACGACAGACCTCTTAATCCTTCGGCAAGCCCATCGAACATGGCCTTGGCCTCTGTTGCCGACGAGTTGAGCGAGGTTGTGGTCTCCTGTACTTGTGCGCCGAAAACCATAACTTCTTCCGAAGCGGCGTTGAACGCTTCTTGCGCTTCGTCAACGGCGGACTGCGCAGCGTTTATTATTTCTTGGCTCAATCCGCCACGTTTTGCAGCGTCAAGCGTTGATTTGGCGTCAGCCAGCTTTTCTTCGGCAATGCGCGCCTTGTCAACGGCTGCGGCATATCCGTGCATGGCTTCCTGGTACGCCTTCATGTCGTCGGAAACGCGCTTGAATATGTCGCTGTCCCATGCGGCGTTGGCGTTCTCCAGCTTTTCTATGAGCTCGTAAAGCACCTGTTGTTCTTCAAGGCTTGATTGCTTAAACGTGTCGGAGTTGGCAATCTGCCTTAGCCTGTCGATGGTGGGCTGCAACTGGTCGCGGAACATCGTGCCAAAGTCGCCGAACACGCTGCCCCAGTCGATGTTCTGCTTGATTGCATTGATTTCAACCTGTTGCAAGGCGCGGTCGCGTTCAGCCGTAAGCGACAGCCTTTCTCCCTCGTTCTGCGCGTTCTTTATCTTCTCTGCGTACTCCTCTGCGATGGCGAGCTTCTGCTGCTGGAACGTGCCGTACTCCTTCAGGTAGTCGCGCATGGCCTGCGCCTCGGCGGCATACACTTCGTTGGTCTGCCGTTCGCGCTCTTTGGCGGCGTTGTCCGTGGCCTTTTGCAGTGCATTTTGCTGCTCCTTGGTAAGTCCGTCCGCACCAAGCCCTTGCAGCCCGGCTTCCTTGTTCTTCTTCTTGAACTCGGCCTCCTGCTTGTCAATTTCTGCGATGCGCTTCTTGTAGTCGTTGTCGATTTCGGCAAGGCGTTTCTTAGTGCCTTCTTTTTGCAAGGCTATGCCGTCGTCGATGTTCTTCTGTTCGAGAAAGAGCAAATCATTGTTCAGCTGCTCTTGGGCGCGCTTGCGCTTTTCTTCTTCACGCTTGCGCTCGTTCTCTGCCTTGCGTGCTGACGATTGGTGTTGTTTGCCAGTCTGCGGTTTCTGTCCAGTTAATGTTTCAAGCGTCCTTTGTGCCGATTGCAATTCCTTAGTCTTTTCATTAATCGACTTCTCTACTGTTTCCCCAAGTTTTGGCAGGATTTTTCCTTTGCGTAAGCCTTGAATGTCGGCTGTGAGCTTATTTATATTCTCTCTCGCAGTCTTAACTTCATCTGCGACGGTGGCGGTATTTTCATATTGCCCTGTAAGATAATTGAAATGCTTTTTCGCATTGTTAAGAGCTGTTTGCGCCGACTTGTAATATGCTTGGAAAGTGAATGGGATGACAAGCGAACCGTTTGCCTCCCATTCGTTTTTCATGGCGATTATGCTGTTTAGGATTTTAGTCTTTTCCTGTTCTTCAAGGCGCAAGTTCAAATCCATGGGGTTGTCTTCCTGCTTCTTCCTTAATGCATCGAGTTCTTTCTCTGCGTTGGCTATGAACTCGTCGAGATTGCTCTGCCCTGTGGCGTAATTTATGTTTTCATTGCCTTCCTGAAATTCATAGGCAAGCGTTATCGCACGGTCGTAGAAGTCGAAGATGCTCTGCTTTACGGCTTGGTTGTCTTCGGCCTCTTTCAAGCGGACTTCTATCGGCCTTGCATCTTCTTCAGCCTGTCTGCGTAAATATATGATGTTGGTCAGCTTGCTTTCCCATTGGTCAAGTGCTGCTTGGCTTTGTTCAAGTTGGTCTGATAAGAATATGGCGTTTTTTCCGCCATTATATCTCAAATCGCTGCTTATCTGCTCTTTCCATTTTGCTACTGCTTGCGTATATTCTTCCACCTTGTTTTTAACCTCATCATACTTGGCCTCGTCAATAGATGCTGCCACCTGTTTTTGAGCGTCGGCGAAATCAACAGTTGCGAGCGCGGCCTGTGAATATTTATCAGTAAGCTGCGGAGCAAGTGTTGACAATTGCTGGTACGCCTCGGCCTGTTGGAACTCGGTAGCAGTCTCGTCCTGTATGGTACGGATAAGACTTTCTATCTTAGACTGCCTTTCTTGCAGCTTGCCGTTAAACTCGTCCCATGCTTCGTTGGTTTTCCTAATAGCCTTTTCATGCGCAGTTTCAGCAGTTACAAGTTTGTAGACGGCATACGTGGCTCCTGCAATGGCGGCGGCTATCCAAAACAGGGGGCTTGACAGCATCGAGGCGTTCCATGCGTCCTGCACCCTTTTGCATAAGGTGACGACTGACGCCCACACTCCCTTGGCCGCAGTGTCGGCGGCTGTCTTTGAGGTGTTGAGTGTCTGTGCGGCGGTGTTGGCTTCTGTTGCGGCGGTTTCGGCGGCTTTGGAAGCGGTTGCCACATTGTTCCTTGCCGTCTGCAACTGCTTGGCGGCGGTGTTCCTTTCAACGGCGGCGATGTTGAGGTTTTCCTCTGCGGTAGCTATCTTCGTGGCGTCTCCGAGTTGCAAGGCTGCGTCGTAAGCCTGCTGGCAGACTGACACCTTGTCTTCTGCGGCTTCCAGTTCCAAGGCCCGTTGTGCGGCAATGGCGGTGGCCTCATTGTATGACGCTTGTGCGGCGGCGGCTTTCTGTTGAAGTTCCGTGACGTATGCTGCGGCTTCTTCCCTCATGGCTGCGATATGCTCAGCCTTTGCCTGTGTCAGGCTTCCGTTGGCCACTGCTTCCTGCAAGTCCGTGCTTGCGGTTTGCTGCTTCAACGGTACTATCTTCTGAAGCTGCGCAATTTCTGCGTCATATCCAAGATTGGTGGTTGCGGTGTTGATTGCAGACACGGCAAGCATTTGAGCCTTGTAAAGCCCTACGGCACCGGCGGCTGTGACAATGACATCCCCGACCAGCCGCCAATGCTCTACAAGGAAAGACACTACAGACAGTGAGGCGTTGATAATCCCTTCTGATTGTTGCCCGAGTTCGTTGAATGCCATGTTGATGCTGTCCTTGATGTTGCTTATCTGGCCTGTAATGGTATGCGACTGCGCTTCCATGAGACCGCCGAACTTGCCGCCCTCGTCAGTGAGGTTCTTAATGGCTTGTTCTACTTGTGGGAAACCTACCTTGCCGTCAGTGACAAGTTGTTTCACCTCGCTCTCGGCAACTCCGAACTGTTTGGCCAATTCGGCTATCATAGGTATGCCTCGGCCTGTAAACTGGTTCAAGTCCTCGGTGTACATACGGCCTTGCGTGAGGGTTGTTCCGTACAGCCAGGCGAGGTCGCCTATCTGCAAGCCCAAACCAGCCGCGATGTCACCCAACCTTCGCATTGTGTCGGTGACTTTTTCGGCTTCAAGTCCGTAGGCGAGCAACTGTTTGGCTCCTGAAGCCACGCCTTTGAGGTCGAACGGCGTAGTGGCTGCAAGCTCAACAAGCTGCCCCATCAGGGCGTCGGCCTTTTCTTTACTGCCGAGCATGGTGTTGAATGCGACTTCCAACTGCTGGAACTCGCCCCTGACGTTGGCAAGGGTGGTGATGAACTCCTTGGCGGTAAATCCGACAAAGGCGGTATTGGCAAGGCTCTTGATTTTGTCGAAAACATCCTCGATGCTCTTGCCGCTGCTCTCGACCACCTGTTGTGTACGGCGCACTCCGTCCTGCACGCCCCTGAAAGCGTTAAGCACGTTGCTGTTGTCTCCTGTTATGTCAAATTTTATCCCGGCCATTGTTTGTTGAGTTATGTGTTATCCTGATAATCCTTGGAAATGCCGCTGTTTTTCGCTATGCGGCCATTAAAAGCGGAGGGTGAAAGGTTGTAAGGGATGAAGTTTTTGAAGCCGTTGGGCGTTTTTTTTATATGTCAATCCTGTAAATGTCACTTCCAACTATGCGCCCTGATTACTTCCCTCATAGCTTCAGGGTCATTGCCGTCTATGATACTCCTCTTGTTGCGGATGCCGCACTTCTTCATTTCGTCGTCAGTGAGGTAGACCGACTTCACGCTGTCCTTCAGGAGCATCTGCAAGTTGGTGTAGCTTATTCCCCAGACAACGTAGTCGAACGTCCACCCGTAGCGTTCACAGGCGTTGTCTATCAGCGTGCCGTAGACGCTCTTCCCTCCGAACTGGAACGTGTTGCTTGACTGCTTGGCCTTAAGCACCTCGTTCATTCGCTGAAGCTCCTTGTCAATGCCAAGCTCGTGGATGAACTCGTGCGTCCTGTCTGACATTATGCACATCATAAGCAAAGTGGCGATGTCGCTTTCGTCAAGCTCATTGCCAAGGATGCCTTTCCTTGTGGCAACAGTCCTGGTGTTAAGCACCTGTTCCTTATCTTTCAGCGAGTGGTAGGCGATGAGCGAGAGGCAGTCGTCCCTTTTCGTCTTGGCAAGGCGCAAGGCTTCGGCGTATGGGTTTACCTTGAGGTTGCCGTAATCGACGCCGAGGTTTTGCATTACCCTTTGCGTAAGGTACATCTTGCCAATGGTGAGGGGGTATAAGCAGAAATGCCGCCTACCGACGCTGAACCCCTTGGGGCGGTCGATGACGGCATCCGCTATGTCCATTTGTAATGTCTTGTCCATTGCCTTGAATTTATAAAGGAGGGCGTTGTTTTACGTCCTGCCCTCCATAGGACTTCCTGAAAAATCCTTAAACCTTAAAAATTCAATTATGACAAATGAAAAAGAAATGTCAATTAGACATCTTCTTCAGGCGCGTCGATGTCGGTGAACTGCGGTTCTGTTGCGAGTTCCGCACCCTCCTGCAATGTCGAGAGATCCTGGTCTATCGTACACCACTTCACCATATTGCCAGTGTCGGGCGTAAGCGCGTCGTGGCGGTAGGTGAGAAGGCCGCCGTCGGTAGTGTCGAAGCCGTCGAGCAGGGTTACAACCGACGTGTCAATCTTGGGGCCGGGCACGGCATTGTTTTCGGGCTGCACGAACACTGCGTACCTGTGCGCGATTACACCGTCAACGTCATCAAACGGCTTCTTGCGCTTCTTGTTGCGCCTTATGGCGTATTCAAGCTGGTAAGTGTTCTTACCGTACTTCACATCCTCCGTGCCTCCACCCTCTACGGTGGCTTCCTTCTTGTCGCCTTCCGAAGGGGTGAGAACGCAGGTGTCCTCCTTTGGCGTGGGCAGGAGTTTCCATTTTGCCGAGGGGTCGTCAAGGTCTTTCACTATGACAAAGCATTTACCCCATCCTATTGGTTCGCTCATAACTTTATTCGTTTATGATTTGGTACAAAAGTTTATTGTTGATTAAATGTTCCCCCGTTCCTTCAACTTCCATTACCTGCTGTGTGTCTAGCGACAGGCGGAAGTCGTGTCCGCGGACATTCAGGAACAGGTCGAACGCAAGCTGGCAAAGCTGCCTCAAACGCGGCGAGCATTCCTCGTCTTGGCCGTCCACGTCGTCGTCCTTTACGTATATGTTGACATTCACAAAGGCTTCCTGCTGCTGCGCGGTCTTGTTAGACAGCACGGAGATTACAATGTCCTCGCTCTTGGAATTGTGCGGCCTCTTGGTCTTTTTCAAGACACCTGTGACTGCCTGCTCCAACTGCGAGTGGTTTATTATCTTGTAAACGTCGTCCTTTATGTCGATGTCCGATTTCATAACCGTAACTGGTTTATGCGTTTGACGGCCTTTCCAACGGCTTGTTTGAGCCTCGTGTCAACAACGGAGCGCGCCCACAGCTCTGTTGACGCAAGCACGTCCTTGTTCTCCTTGGCTTCAACGAAATCCGCATAATTCATCGCGGCTACGACAACCAATGCGTAGACTTTGGAATATTCAGATGCGAGTTCGGCAACCATCTTCCTTCCTTCGGCTGAACCTTCTGCGCCTCCCTTTACGGTAGCAAAGGAGGATTCTATCATTTTCTTGCCGTAGTCGTAAACGGAGTAACCTATGGAACTCCTTAGGTTGCCTGTCTGGTCGAACCAGCTTTCCTCGCATGGTCTGTCGCGGACTTTGCCTACGCTTTCCTCGCCGAGCTTGGCGAAGGCTTTGACAATATCTTCCTTGAGAATAACCACGGCCAAGCGGAAAAACTTGTTTACCGAGGACATCCGCGTAGTCATGCGCATTCCCATCTTAGACCCACATCTTGCATTGTTTTTGGTAGCGGTGGAAGCCAAGCACCTTGAACTCCCTTACATCGTCAGGATTGCGGAATAGCTTTATCCTTATCCTGTCACCGTATTTGAACTCACGGCACTTCACAGGCAGGTTGTAAATGGTGTATGAGTAGTTTTCCACCTGACCGTCAGGTATGGCGGTGGGCACAGCCTTCCCTGCCGGCACGATGTCGCACTTGCAGTAATCCTCAACCCATGCGGACGAGCCTTTGACGTAATCGCCAGTTGCGTCGTCAACGTGTCCGGGCGTTACCTCTTGGTAGTCCAATGAGTGCGCTGCGAAATCCAATACGGCCATGTTCAACCTCCTATGTAAACCATAGGCTGCCCCAGTTCGGGGCTTTCGCCTATGGAGTTGTAAAGGCTTCTTATGCGGACTAACAGCCGTTTCTTATCCTCGTCTGACAATGAGCCTACGCTCTTGTCTGACTCGGAGAAGTTGACAGCTTGCACGAGAGAGAAAAGGCAATCGGCAAGCGCACCTTTCCATTCCTTTGACCGGCTGACATCGAACGTGTATTCTTGGTCGCCGTCAAGGCTGCGCTCTATGAGCTTGTTCTCGACAAAGCCTTCGGGTATGGGATAGTGTATCTCGTCTATCAACGCTTGCCTGATTGTCTTCATGGGTCATTTACTCTTGAGGTGTTACACTTGCGAGAAGTTTCTCCTCGTCCTCGTCGCTCAAGGCGTTTATGGCCTTGATGATTGTCTCGTCAGTCGAGTTAGACTTGACATTGGCACCGAGGGCTTTCAGCGCGGCTATGAGGTCGGCTTTCTTGTATTTCTCGCCTTTGTACGTGGTGTACTGGTCGGTGCTGTCGGAAGTCTCGGCTTCTGTGTCCACCTCCTCAGCCTCGTCGGTGGCGAGGGAATAGATTTGGTCTACGTCCTCGATAACCGGCAATACGAGTGCCTGTCCGCTCGTCATCTCCTGGAGCGACGGCTCGTTCTTGGAATACTTGCTGATGAGCTTGTAGTTGTCAACGGTGCTGTACTGCACGCCTTCAACAGGGTTGGTGGCTTCTGCGAGCGTGCCCCATACGAGCGTGCCGACCTGCTCATTGCAAAGGAATATTATCCTGTCGGCGTTCCACGGCTTTACAGACTTCTGCTTGCCGTTCTTCTCGATGATGACTGTGCGGTCTACGCGCTCGAACACTGCGCCGAACTCGTCCTCCAACGCATCGGCGAAATTGTTTGCGGATGGGACTGGCAGTTTCGTGTCGCTGTCGTAGGTCTTGCCGAGGAAGTCCGCAACAAGTTCCTTCGCCCATTGCTGACGGCGCATCTCGTTGAACTTTGTCTTGGCAAGCATTACCTTGACTATTGTGTTGCCGTCTGCGTCGGCCTTGTCGAACACGCGCTGCAAGTCGTCCTTCTCAACAACGTCTTTCGTCACGGTCTTGAATGAGTTTTCCGCCATATAACCGTAGTTGATGCGCAGGGCCTTGCCGGAGTTGTCCTCGTCGGGGATTGCTACCACGCCTTCCGACAGTCCGATGAGGAAGTTCATCTCGTTCTTCTCGTCGATACCTACGGAGCAGGCCACGCCGTCGTCCATCAACTTGTTTATGATGCGCGCCTTCTCAGCTTTCTTGGCCTCGTCGGTGGCGGCCATCTGATAGTGCGCCTTCATGATGTTGATGTTGTTGATGTCGCTCTCTAAGAGGATTTTCTTCATGCCAATCTTCGGCAGCTTGCCGTTGGAGGTGGCTATCGAGCCACGCTTCTTGATTGGCAGGGGAGAGTCCATCTCGACGATGTCGGCAGCCACGTAGGTGGTCTTTGCCGACGTGCCCTCCCATTTCTGGTCGGCGGAGTAGTCCTCACGGAGCATCGTCTTGTGCAGGTATGTACGTTTCTTGGGAGCTTCCTTCTCCTTTACGTACAGGTTCAATTTCGGGAAAATTGAACGTATGAATTCAATGAATAGTGATTCTTTCATGACATTCCTGATTTTTAGTCGTGTTCAAAAATGAGGTTGGGCAGTGCCGTTTTCAGCGCGGCCCTGCGCGTGTCGTCGATAGGATAAGGCATCGCCTCGTCGTTCACTCGTCCGTCGTCCATGATTGCGACAGCCTCGCCCTTCATGCGCGACCTTACGACAACTCCGGCGTATTCCTCGCCGCCTCCGAGTGCGGCGTAACTACCGCTCGTCACCTTCAAAGGCTTGTACTCGTACACACCGTCATCGTTCTTCTTGCGGACGACGATATGGCCAGCCTTGATTACATCGTCTGTGAAATCCGTGTAGTCAAGCGCGCGGCCTCCTGTGATGCCGCCGTTGTACTGTCTGATGACAACAGCGTCGTCGCCAAAAGACACGTTGGTCTTGTTGACGCTCATTTCTTCTAATGCGCTCATCGTGGTTTGCTGATTAAGTTTGGGATTTTGGACGGCTACATCTTCGCCAGCTCCTTGACTTCGTCGTCCGACATCAACTCTTTTTCCCCAGGCTTCTTCTTGATGTTCGTTGCAGGAGGCACGCCGAGCTTTTCAAGACCCTTGTCGGCTCTCTCTTGGTTCACGGCATCGATGTCCTCCTTGAGTTCGTCAAGATAGTCGTCGAACTCGTCATCATCTTTGAATGTCATCCTGGAGTAGGCTTTCAACATACGCTCTCCGAACTTGCCTGTGTCTTTCAGGAGCTTCTCTACCTTTGCACGTCTGCTGTCGGCAACCTTTCCTGACTTTAGCAAGGCAATCTCGTCCTTCATGCCGCTTACAGATTCGGTAAGTGCCTTGATTGAGGCGAGGAGGGCGGAATTAACATCGTCGTTGTCGTCCTTTGTGTTTTTCTTCCCCTTTTTAGACGGACTGGTACGTGCCGGCTTGTCATCGTCGTCGTTGTCATCGTCGTCATCGGGATCGTCAGCGTCCTTTTCAGGGTGCGCGTCCTTGTAGTTTTGGACTTGGCGGTCGGCTACCGACTGGCTCAACTTCAGCAAAGGCATGACGGCATCTACGGCATCGTCAATGGCTTCGCTCACTTCCTCGTCAGTGGCTTCGTCTTTGAGGTTAAGTTTGTCGGCTACATTGGCTGCGACACCCCTAATCTCCTTACGGCTGAACCCCAACGCCTTTATGTCCTTATTGGTTTTCAGCACTTCGAGAACTTTCTTGTAATACTTGTTCATTGCTTTTTGTTTGGTTTTGAATAACGTTACGGCCTGCGAGCGAAATGCAGACAGACCGTAACGTAGAACCGAAACTAAGAGCTTAACGAACAGTTCTGTAACGTGCATCTTCACACGCTTTCACGACGCAAATATAGTTAAAACAATTTGTTCAACAAAATAAATTAGCTATATTTGCAGAAAATAACATTACAGATATGGAAAATATAACTTTTACACAGAAGGACGGCGTTTACGTGGCAGACTTCGCATCAAAGGGCAAGTGCGTAATACAAGTTGACAACGGCACGACAGACGAGCTGCTGGTGTACAGGTATATGCCTGACATGGAGCCGAGCGCATACGACAAGCTGCGCATAAGGAAATCAGCACGGGTGATAGACCTTGACGTTCCCGAAGGTATGATGATAAGGATTGTAAGCAAGACGGACGTTAAGGCGGCGAAAATGGCCGTGGTAGGACAGCAGTCATCAGGGGAAGGAGGCGGAACAAGCATAACCGGCGCGACAGCAAGCGTGGACGCGAACGTCGGAACTCCTGAAGTAGACGTGTCGATGCAGGACGGCAAATTGAACTTCGATTTCAAAAACCTCAAGGGAGGAAAAGGCTACCAAGGCCAAGCAGGGGCAAAGATAACGTCAATGGAGCTGAACATCAACGGAACTGCGATAAGCGGGACGGCACATCTTTCGGACAGCACAACAGCTTCGATAACCGGAACTTATACTGCAGGGGCGTAAATATATGCAACAACAATAAAAATACAGGCTTTAAACTAACTAAAGTCTGTATTTTTATTGCCGATGGCACTTCTATTTCATTTTCAATCCAATGTTGTCTGCCACAGTACATAAGTCCTCACTGAAAGTACAGCTGTCAAGATAGTAACCGCACATGTCATTGGCTATGCGCTCCATGTCGTAGTCGTCAAGCGTTGACGTGTCGTAACCTCGATCTTCAAGGTCTTGTTTCTCTACGCTTGTTATGTCAAAATAGTTGATTTCCGTTTTAAGCCTATTGTATAACCATTCCTCGTGGTCGTTGCGGTCTTTACCGTCAAAATAGGCAAGCAGTTCCTTCTTCAGTGAATGTTCCATGATTTCATGTGTTTTGAATGATACGTTTGTAAATGTGCGCAGGTACAATGTCATTGACAAAGCCTAACTCAATTCCGAAACTTCCATTGTGCATAAACAAGTCTTCAATGCTTTCACATGCGCCTTCCGTATCGTCGTCATACAGCTTGTAAATCTCCGTCGAGCCTTCAAGCCAAAGGGCGAAAGCCTGTTTTCTTGAAAGTACAAGCCACATGAAGCCGTTATCACATACTTTCGTTTTCATAGTCACAATGTTTATTTTTATTGAACAACAAGTCATACCATTGCATACCGCAATACAGACCATAACGCTGGCGCAATTCTTCTCGTGAAAGACTGAACTTGCTTTGTGCCAAATCAAGGCAAGCTGAATATACAGCGCATACCGGCCAATGGTTCCAATACAATTTGAGATATTCTTTTAATTGCTGTATTTCCATTTATATAAAACGTTTAATATTATTTGCTTCTCTTCTAACCATGCGACCGTTACTGCCTCCATAGATAAACGAATTCGCGACATTCTCAAATATGGCGGCCATCAATGAATATACTGCACCGTAATGTGGCGGTACTTTTTTTAAATCAATACAACCTGAAGCCAACGCCTTTTCAATATACTTGTCAAGTTCGTTCACAAGCCAATTATTACAAACATAATGACATTTTTCAATAAATTCTTTCTTTTCCATAGACTTAAATTTTACCTTCGTCACAATAACTGTAATATCCATTGTCGGTGACAATCAAATGGTCGATGAGGCGTATGTTCATAGTGTCGCACGCTTTCTTGAGAGTGGATGTTATTTTGTCGTCATACATACTTGAAGTAAGGCTTCCACTTGGATGATTGTGCGCAAGCACTATCGCAACCGCATTGGCAAGCAAGGCTTCCTTGAGGACAACCCTGATGTCAACGCTGGTTTCTGACAGTCCTCCTTTGCCTATGCAGACAGATTTTATCAACTTGAGCTTTGAATTGAGCAGGAGCGCATGGCACTCCTCGTGGTCTAAGTTGCCTATTCTCGATTTCAGATACTCGTAAATGACGTTGGAGTGGTTGCATACAGGGTTGTCACCTGCGGCTTCCATTTGCGCCCTGCGCCCAAGTTCGAGGGCGGCAAGGACTTTCTCGCATACCTTCGGGCTAAATCCAGTGGCTTGCACAAGTTCGTCTATGGATTTTCTCGCAAGAACTGACAGCTTGCCGTCACATACGCAAAGCATGGAGCGCACGATGCTGGAAGCCGTCTCCGATTTAGCTCCCCAACCGCAGATAACGCTTATCAGTTCTATTGGCGTGAGGTTGCGCAAATAGCCGTCCTGCTTGATTTTGTACTCTATTGTTTCTTCCTTTAATAAATCGTTTCTTAATTTTTCCATTGCTCTTATGATTAAAAATACTTGTTGATTACTATTTGCTTTGCCTTTGACACTTCAAGACTGATGTCTATTCCGAGGTCGCTGTAAAACTTGCCCATTCCGTTTAATACCTCGCTTGCTATTTGGAGCGTCCTGCGTTCGTCTTTGGTGAAGCCAATCCTGAACGTCCTGAATATCGCAAACGCTTCTTTTACGTTGCCTGACTTGAAAAGATGAACGGCTTTGTTGGTCTTTGTCGGCATGGTTATTTCACGTTTAAGAATTTGGCTACTTTTGAAATGACACCTCGTCCTGTCTTACAATGAGACATGAACTCTACCGGGTATATTTGACCTTTCTTCCTATAAGTAATTGAATATTCGGGCGTATTGTGATGCCAGGTAAGCCATACATCTGCGTATAAGTCTCCTTTTTCAAATCTATATGACTCATATGTAAGAAAAGGTGCTTGTATGTCTGCTTTCTTTGTAACTTTAAAGGTTTTCATTACTCTTGTCTCCTTATTGTTTAAATGGTTATTGTTTAATTTTGCTATGCAAATATACTCATAATATTTGATGTTTCAAAACGTTAAAACATTGAATATCAATACGTTACAGATGTTTAACTAAGGCGTTCGGATTTTGTTTACGTGCTTTAACGGTTACGTAGGAGACATTGTTTTTGAAAAAATGTATAAGTATATGGAGCGGAATTTTGAGACTTGCAGAAGCCATGAAAATCATTATTTAACGGTTGATTAACTTAACTTGGACTTAACAATGAAAAGGGATGTCAAAATTAACGCATTGGAACAAATTTATACAGATAAACAAGTGTTAAAGGGATTTAACAGATGAAAAAGTGTTTCCTATCCTCACGGACAAGAAACACTAAGAGCAATGAATCGTAAAAGAAACGATTCGGCTGCAAAGCTACAAAAAATCTTCCAATAATCGCTCATCATTCCCGTAATCATAGTCATACGGGTAAAAAGTATTCGCCAACGCGTCCATCTTGTCAGGCGAACGCTTGAGCCTTTTCTTTATTTCATCCTTCTTCTCGATGATAATTCTGCCGTCGCTCATAAACTGCCAGTGGGGTTCGGTAAGTTCCTCCATAAGCTCGTCGTCAGGCGGCAAGGCAGGATTAAAACCGTTCTTGGGATTTAGCCAGTCACGGACGCACCAAAACAGGTAGGCCCTCATATTGGCGAAATTATAACATCCGGTAATATCGTGCAATCCTTTAACTCCGTTCGAGAACTTGCAGGAATAAGCGTTATTGCATCCTAATTCGAGCAAACGTGAATACACTCCTGCGCCCTCCCCGATGGTGTCGATGAATGCCTTTGCCTTGGGGTCTTCAAGTAAGTATTGGCGCGTCTCACCGGCCACGGCCATGTGGTCGGCTGCACCTCCCGAATTGCGTGCGATTATTTCAGGCACATAGCTGCCTTGGCGGGGGATGAAGCAGGAGCGGTCGCGCCCCATTCCGGCGACATCGACACCGAGGCGTATGTGTTTCTTGCTCTTGAAGCCTTGTTCCTGAAGCTCACGCCAACGGTTGTTGGCAATCTCAACCCATTCGTAAGGAATTAGTACATCCTCTGCGACTTTCGGGAACATTCCAAGCACCTTGACACGGAACAGGTCGTTTGGAGTGTAATAATTCCCTTCAAATACAAAGTCGCCTCGCCCTTCGTCAAAATCTTCCTTCCGGATAAGGATGCACCATGTCTCCACCTTGTCTTTCACCCAATCGTAATCAACCTGTCCGGGTATCACGTTCTTTTTCCTTACTACGTTTTCCGCATTGAGTGAATTAAGGCGAAACTTCTTGAAACGCTTAGACTTCATGGCCTTTGCGGCGTAGCCGGTTGTTATGTTCGGGTTGAACACTATCAGTAACCTTGAATTGCCCTGCAAGTTACCCTCTATGGCGTTGAAAGTGACATCGGGAATACCTGAAGCCTCGGTTACGATGAACATTGTGTTTACGGCATGGAAACCCGACCACGCCTCCGTATTGTCTGCGGAACTCTTAAAACCTGTAAGATACCATTCCTCATAATTTGTTCGTATGCCGTTGGCAAGAAGCCTGCCGGGCAGAAAACCAGCCTTGCGGTAAAGCCTCGAAACCTCGGGTATCATAATGTCCGTGACTTGTCGTCCTGTGGGGGCGGTCATGGCTATCTTAGTGTTCTTTGACAAATTGCCATCACGGTCGAAGCGAGGGGTAAGGTACATGAAGCACATTGCGGCACAGGCGGCGATGAAGTCCTTGCCACGGGCGGTACCGCTGGCTACTGCCGTCATCTTGTTAGTCTGCACGGAGCGCAATATATCATTCTGCTCTTCGTCAAGGCGTGCGTGTAGCACCTCCTTGGCGAAGAGCGTCCAGTCGTTGCGCCATGCCATCATGCGTTTATGTTCCTTATTCGTCATCTTCGTCAGGCAGTTCCCTCATCAGTTTCTCGAACGGATTGACAGACATATTGCTGTCCGTCAGCCCAGCTTATCCTGTTGCAAAATTAATAAATTGTCGTTTGTTAGGCAAATCATATTAACCGTTTCGCCAACTCATTAACAAAAAAAGCCGATAGAGGGGCAACACGAGCCTCACAGCGGCACGGAAAGCCACGGGCGGACATCTTACCATGCAGGGCATCGAAGTCCATTCAGAACGCAAGAAAACGACAACCGCCCCAACGCTCCGAAAACGGGTTTCAGCCAAAACAGTTTTAAAAGAAAAAAAGAAAAAGAAAAACATCCCCCCATACCCCTATAAAAAGAAAAATAAATAAAAAGAAAAAACATCCATACGCGCGCACGCGAGGGAACATCACGTACTTTCCGAAAAAATAAGTCCGAACAGACGGGCCGGCGCTTAGACGTTTTCGGTTTTCGACGTGTCATAATATTTTGATTTACAACAGATTACGGCGTTACACTCTTGGTCTTTTGCAGATGGGCATTCAGCATCAGGCGCAAACGGCATCGGCGGCGTTGGTCGAAAACTTGGACGTTTTTCACTGTAGCGTTGGACGTTTTTTAGGACGCTTTGATGTATCGACAAGTGTAAACGTTTGATATTCAGCGATTTGCAAGCGGAAAACGTTGGTCGAAAACTTGGACGTTTTTTGCCTCTGTGTTGGTCGTTTTCTTGGACGCTTGGGGAAAGTTGGGTAAAAACGCATAAGTAAAACCCCTGCCATTCGTGAGGATGACAGGGGCGGATGCGGCCTTTTAACATTTTTTGGACGGTATTTATCGGTAACGGATACCGTCCAAATCGCTCGCGGATGCCATCTAAAAAACGTTAAAGGACGGCATCCTTGAGGCGTACAGTGTTCACGAGTTCATCAGGCGTTCGGAGACAAGCCCCGCGACGTTCAGGCCGTCGGCGTTGGCCGATATTGCGTCGAGCGTCTCGAAAACCTGCGTGAACGCCCGCGCCACCTCGATTTTTGAGTTCTTCGTGTCGTCGGAGTTCAGGAGGTAGAACGACAGCGCGTAGGCCAGCGACTTCGTGTCGTGGCTAAAGTGCATGCGCCAATATGCGTCGTTCACATTGTCGAGGACCTCGTGGGTTATCTCCTCGTTCGTCATATTCTCGTACCTTTCCTTTGCCGTCCCTGCGGTCAGCTCTACTAAGTCTATGTCTTGGAATTTCATGATTTTCGGTTTTAATGGGTTAGAACAACATTTCCTTAAGTCTCTTCTCCACCGTGAGTATGTCGGCGGCTATCTCCTGGTGCTTCGTGCGCAGGGCCTTAAGGCCGCAACATGCGTCGACGAGCGTGTCGGCGAGGGTGTGTTCACAAGCGGCCTCCTGCGGCGACGGCAACAGCGGACGCTGCGGCAGGCTGCGGAACTTCAGCAGGGCGAACATGCCACGCGAGTTCTGCGGCCTGAGCGAGCATGCGAGGTCGAAGCACCCGGCCACGGTCATGCGGTAGCACGGGTAGGGCCTCGTGCCGTACATGTACGTGGAGAGGGCGAAGTCGGCCGCGTCGAGCCTGCCGTTGGCGAGGTTTCGCCTGATGTCCTTCAGCACCTTGTTGTGCCGCCTGCCCGTGGCAGAGGCCACGTCGAGGGAGGTAAACTCGTAGGTGCGGTCGGGTGCGGTGGGCTTGCTTGGCTGCGGCTTGGCAATAGATGTAGTGCCAGTGGTAAGCAGCTCCTTAATCCGGTCGTTGCACCAGATGGCGAACATCGGGCTTAGCCAACGCGCGAACTCCAAGGCCACGTCTTCGTGCATCCATGTGCCCTGCGCGTTCTTGTCGTTGCCGCCCTTTGTAACTCTCACTAAATCAGCCGATGTGCTATTTCTCACTTCGGCTAATGCTTCTATAAAATCTTTTGCTTGTTGGTTCTGCAACCAATCAACAGGACGTTTGCCGAAAGGTTTAGCCATCTGTGTGGCATTTACCATTACGTTGTAGCCTTTGCTAAAAGTAATGGAACTGCCATTGTAATTGAAATTCTTACTCAACGTTTCCATAATTCTTGTCTTTATATTTGTTTCATTTAATTCAGGTTAACCAAACCAAAATATTCCCAAGACCAACACTGATGCAGCCAATATACATAGCAGCGTATCGATTAAATCATTATTTCCCATTTCTTTAAATATTTAATTTGATATTGCAAAGATAAAGTAATATTTTATTACATACAAACTTTTGATTAAATAATACTTTATCTTTAATATAATTTAATAAACTAATCTTTTATCATTTACTACATTACATAAAATATTAGTATATTTGCAGCGGTTTATAAGTAAAGTGATATTTTATGTTAGTGAGAATAAAAGAAGTAATGAATGAAAGGGGGGTATCTTCTGTTAAATTGGCAGAGATGGTGAACGTATCTAAAGTGACAATAAGCAATCTAATTAATAATAAGACAATGCCATCTATCGACACCCTCGAAAAGATAGCCTCCGCCCTTGACGTGCCCATCTGGCAGCTCTTCGCGTCGCCCTCGGAAGTCGGGAGCGGTGACGAGGGTACTATAACCTGCCCCCATTGCGGAAAGAAAATAAATTTGAAGGTGGAAACAGAAAAATAAATAAGATATGACGTTGGCCTTGATAATCCTTGCAATAGCAGTGGCCATGCTGCTAATAACCCTGCACCGCTCCAGCAAGAAGAAAAATACTGCCATGCAGGAACACCGCAGCGTTGTGGAGAGTATAAACAAGCACTTGGAACTGATGGACGAAGCCACGGACACGGCGGCCTTGAAGAAGCACTATGATGCTGTAATTACCTTTATGGCACGGTTGCCGGGTACAATAAGGCTGAACAATATGCCTTTGGCGGACGCGCGTAAGCTCGTAACGGAAGAATATGAAAAGGACATAAAGAAATTGCAAAGCGGCCTTAACGCATCCGATGTGAACACAGTTCGACAAATGCCGTCTAATACTGATAAAAGCACGGATGACTATGTAAAGGACTTGGGCAACGGTATGGTGCGTGTGAAAAACGACTATCTCAACCTGTTCTTCAAGGGCGGTATAATGGACGACGACTTTTACATGAAATACTATGATGCCAGCGAATACGTGGACGTGCCGAAAGAGAAAATCGAGGATATGGAGAACCGTCTCGACGAATACTCAAGAAGGGAAAAGGCATTGTATCGTTGCGCCGAGCTGAATAACAGAGGCATTGAGCTTGAAAAAGCAGGAAGGATTGACGATGCTATTGAGGTGTACGGAATGAACGTTTTTTGCGATAATCCTTATTCTGCCAGGCACTCTTTCGACCGCCTAATGGTTTTGTACAGGAAACGCAAGGACTATTTGCGCGAAAAGGCGGTGGTAGAAAAAGCCATATCCGTATTCCCTGCCGAGCAGAAATATAAGGACAGGCTTGAAAAAGTCGAGAGGCTGATAATAACGAAAGGTCCAAAATAAAACAAGTAGTGGCATGCTTCTTGCTTTTTGAAGTATGCCACTACTTAATTTATTATAATCACTAATTATACGAACCGTACGGAGCTTAAGTCTTGGCCGAAATTGTGTATGGCCTCTTGCATCTTTTCGACGGTTTTCTCGGACGGGTTCCGTCTGCCCGTAACGTAGTGGCTCAACTGCTGTTGGTTGATGCCCGTCAAACGTGACAGCCCTGCAAGCGAGAGGACTTTGGAATAATACGACAGGAAAGACGCCATATCGTATTTGAAAACAAATTCCACATCCTCAAAGTCCTTGCCTTCTTCCTCATAATAGCGACGTATATCCTCATAACCATCTTCAAACGTTTTCCGTGCTTCGTCTACTGTCTTCCCGGTTCCTGTTACAAGATAGTCCATGTCATCCGCATCCATATAGATGCTATACGTGCCGTCGCCTGCACGTTCTATAACAGCGGTGACTTTTCTCTTTGCCATAATATAAATCTCCTAATAATTAATGTCAGATGCTCTTCTAATATAAAACGTAGCTTTAATTCAGTTGTGAAACAATCGCATTTCCATTTGTCTAAAAAATAGGGTTGTCGTCTTGTATTTTGCAAAGCGGCGGAAGGGGATTATTGAACCCCCGCCGCTTTTTTAATCTTGTTTAAAGTTCCTGTAGCCACTTCTTCCGAACCGTGGTTACTCATCTTGAATAGCTTTCCAGTCTTGGGGCTGTACCATAACGGATGCCCCGCCTGTTGTCGGCCTGTATCGTAACACCCGGCTTTTCTTACAATCCTTTCTAATTCATTGTATTTCATTTATGATTAAATTAACAATGCAAAGATACGGATATTAATTTTAATATCAAAGGGAAACAATAGAAATGTTATTAATATTAATATCATTTAACGATGTGGCAGTCCTAAGTTGTGATGGATGCCGTCCATGAAGTGGTACGGATAAGAAAACGTTACAGAGCGGTGTCCGCCGTCAAGGTTCGCCAAGAGCTTCAATGATTAGGCGCACTTGCGCCGGGGTGAACGAGCGGCAGCGGCCATCGTAGCCTTTGCCGCGGAGGCTTGCGAGCAGTCCGGGACTTAGCAGCATCCAGCGTTTCAGTTTGCGCCAAGCTGACTCCGGCGCTATGCCGGGGCAGTACATCATGGCGAGTTCCGTGCGTCCGTATTCCTTTATCCTAAATTCCTCCATATAAATATCCGCAATCTCAACATTTCATAACCGCACACAACAAACCGTAACTGACAACAAGGCATCGTAACCGGTAATGTTGAAGATGCATGCAGTATATTTGCAAACGTAAACAGATTGTATAACTTAAAACCAAGATTATGTTACGTTACAAGAAGTATCAGGACATTCGCAGCAATTCGGCAAACTATGGCAAGTGGTACGGCCGCGCAGTACACGAGCTTGTAGAGTTCGACGAGTTCGTCAAGCACATGGCAAACCACCATTGCGTATTCTCGGAGGCGACAATCAAGGGCGTGCTTATCGAAATGGAGGTTTGCTTGCGCGAGCTTCTGCTTGACGGTAAGGCCGTGCGCATCGACGACCTCGGCATCTTCCGCATCGGAATGAAGACATCACCGGCCGAGACGCTTGCCGACTTCACGGTGAACAACATCGAGAGCGTGCGCCTCAATCTTTACCTCGGCAAGCGTTTCCGCGCCAGCGACCTTTACAAGGAAGCCAAGTTCGCAGAGGCAGGGAAATACGCCGTCGGATTGGAACTTGACGGCGAGGACGCCACCGAGTGACACACTTCAGTCCAAGTCGGGCAGTTCTTTCATTAATTCGAGGAAGGGATTGCAGCCTTTGATTTCTTCGTAAATGCGCGGCACTTTGTTCGTGTCAAGCTCCCCTTTGCTTGCCGCCAACAGTAGTGCCGCCTTTTCCTCCCTGGTTAAGGTTATCTTCATTCCTTGTCGTTTTTATTCAGTTCATAAAGGCGTAAGGATATTCTTTCGATGACATCCTCCGGGAACGATGCTATCGCGTCCATCATCATCTTGCGTTCCCTTTCGGCCATTTCCGCCGGAGTTACAGGGCTTTGCTTTGGTAGCACGTAGTTGAGAAGGCTTGTATAAACCCTTACGCGCTCTGCCGGCTGCAACTTTGCCAAGTCGCTCTCAAACTGGGTGCGCCCGTTGTCGAGAATGTCGGACACCCACGCCTGCAAGTTTTTTCCAACCTTGCCTTTCGCTCCCCGTGGCCGTCCTTTAGGGTTGCCACTTTGTCCTTTCTGGAATTTCATACTGTTAATATCCTGTATTTTACAAGCACCGTAATGTCATGCCCATGTTACGGACATGGCAGGCTTCCACATGAAAACCAATTCACTTTACAATACAAAGATACTTAAAATATCTTGTCGAACAAATTATTTTAACTCAATTATTACATTTCTTTCAGTGCTTTGTTGATTTCTTCAACTATAAAGCCTACAAAAAACGCTTGTGGCTCGTCATTTTCCGTACTTAGGTTTATACCGATATGGCTGAACAAAGTGTTTGCAGCATGTACAGCTTCGTGGGCGATTATACTATCTGTAATATGCTCAACATCATGAAACCATATCAGAACACCAAACAGTCCTGTTTCCTTATCAGTCATTGCATTTGAAAACGTCAAGGCGTAACTACTTTCAATAATGCAGGGTTCAACGTAAAAAGGGTCTTCGTCCTTGTCGATGAACTTATCTGCGATGTCCTGCCTGTCACCACCAATGCAAATGAAAATGCGCCTTGGATAAATCACAGGGTCGATGTCTTTGAATATGAATTTTGCTTTTTCTTGTTCCATTTTCTTGCTTTTATTGATATGATGTTGATTTATCGTTTTAGAAAGGCGTGTAGCACAAACAATCCATTGAAAGATTGGAACGTGCTTATGTATTCCAAATTGTCACTGTCTTGGATTTCATGCCCTGTACCGATTATCCGTATGGTTAAGGCCATGTCGTTTGGAGCGGTAGGATTTACCAATGCCAACAGGCACGGTCTGTCGTTTTGCGCCTGTACCGTCAATATCTTTGCGCCTGTCGGCAACAAGATAACTTGCTCGTCTTGTACTTCGAGCGGATATTTATAAATCTTCTTTTTCATTTCTCGTTTATTTAGTATTTCTTGTTTCCATGACGATATTCCCTAAGTTTATTGTAGCGCATCTTCTGCTCGACGAAGAAGTCGATGTCGATGCCTTTCAACTTGCAGTATGCGATGACACGGGCGAGAACGTCCGTTACATCCCCGTTGACCGCCTTGAACGTGAGGAAGTAGGCAAACGTCGGGAAGTCGCGTTTGACGATGCTTTTGTCACGGCAATAGTCTGTGATGAAAATCGGCACATAGTCAAGACAGATGCCACGCAATGCGCTATAATCCAAACAGCGTATGATGATGTCGGCAAGCTCATCTTCGACGCCGTTTTTGACGTGTGTCTCAAATTCATACTTAAATACGGCGTCATCATTGGCGTATGTTTCCAGTAATGCTTTGAAAAGGCCGATGTCCGTGTGCCTGTCCTTGCGGTCCGCCTGCACGGCCTCGGCTATCTCGGTTATGATAAGCATGAGCCAATGTTCGTCGGGCTGTTCTGTGTCGTGCCAGCCGTGCGCCTTGGCGGTTGCGAAGGCTTCTTGTGCCAGTTCGTCAAAATTCATATTAGTCATTTTTTAGTCATTTTGATAGTCGTTTTAGTCGGAATGTAGTCATTTTAGCCGCTTTTTTAGTCGGTTTCATAGTCGCTTATTTCTACGTTTGCGTAAAAATAAGACCTTCAAAAACTGCTTATTTTGACAAAAATGTAAAAATAAGATGTTCCGGCATTAACGGCGTTTCTTCTTGATTTTCGGGTATTTCATTCTTCTTTCTCCTTTCTTCCTATTAATTTCCCGGCCTCGAACCACACCCAGCCCCCAAAAGAGGGCCAAAGCGCGGTGAGGACGATGATGTTTAAGGTCGTCATTGTTGTTTGTCTTTAAGTTTGAAGATTATCTCCATCAGTTGTCTGTTTTGCTCCATGTACCGCTCGACCTGCTGTTGCAGGAAGTCTATCTCGTTGCATAGGGCTTCATGCTCGATGTCCGTCATTCCTGCATTTCTTCAATAATCTGTTCCAAACACTTTGCTATCCCTACTTCAAGGGCTTCTTCGTAACTGTCGTACCGTCCGCCCGATATACCATTAAGGCAAGCGGTAGATACGCTGATTATAGAAAACGACCAATAGAAGCGGAACTCCTTACCGTCAAAGCTGCCCACTCGCTCCATCTTGACGAAGGTGTCATGCACCTCACGTAGCCACCTCGCCGCCAACGCCTGCGTGGGGCGTGAGATGAAACAGTCCTCAAAAGAATTATGGTCTCTGCAAGACCGTGCTTCTGTTATTACGACATTTCCATCACCCTCTATTGTAAAGAAGTCTCTGCACGGCACGTCAAACCCTGCCTCTTTCAGCAGCTTGGCTGTGTCGAACGAAACGTAACTTTCTTCTATCATAGTTGTTCTTCCTTTACAAATGAAATACTTGATACACAACCCTCATTTTCTACCTCATTGATAGCATCTACAACCGCTTTTGGTAGATTGCATAGTTCAATCAAATAGGTTTCAGTCGTTGTATAGATTTCACCAGTCAGATTATAAAGACACTCCGGCTTGCATGGCCTTTTAATGGTAATCGCCAACTTCATAACTCATTCCTTCCAACTTATCTTTACTGTATCTACATAATCTCTTGGACTTGCCTTATCGAAAGCCTCTTTCTTCGTGTTGTAGGATTTTGTATCAAGTAAACTACCCTTATACACATTCACCCACCCCTCTTTCTTTTCGGGGAGCATCATAAGATTATACGCCCCATTAATAAGACATAAGCCGCTCTCATTGAAGGTTGCAACAGTTTCAAATCCATCCTCTTGAATTAAGCCTACTATTGGCGTGCCTCCTTTCTTATCAAAACAAATAATTCTCACTTTATGCCCGTCCCTTGTGCGGACGGGCTTGCCTGCCTTGGCCAAGTTAATGTCAAATGGAGCGAATGTAAGCTTATCATCACAACCTTTGAAGTGAGAAGCAAACTTATCGTCGCGCCAATGTTCGATATTCGCGATAATCTGATTCACATCTTTCATCATGGCCTCCTCACTGTCATATTTGGTTTCAGAGTGAATGAAATAATCGTAACCGCCGTCATCTTTTGTTTGCAACTCAATGTACCATGGCTGCGAAGTACCGATGTAGCGCCTGTCAAAAACTCGCGCAATAATTGCAAGCGAATGAGAGTTATCGCAGGTAAGGAAAATCATAAATCTATCATTGCAATGCCCACAGCAGCTTTCTGTTGTCCGCACATCGGGAATTGAATTTAGCGCATCACAAATATGAATGCACTCTTTATCCATATTACCGTCATAATTATCTTTCTTTTCTTCCATATCTTCTTTGTTTTGTTTGATTTCTATTGTTAAGGTTTTTGCTTTATAATTGTGTACGCACCAAAAAACATCTCCATAAACATTATCAATGTCGAAGACTTTATAGTGCTGATATAGTTTTCCTACAGTTGTGAAAGGCTCTCCGACCTTTTCAAGTTTCTTGAAGATAACGGATTTTTTATCATTTCTATAAGTTCTGCTACATTTGTCAAGTTCACAATTGCCGATACCATGAAAAGCGCAAAGATCGCAAACAGTCTTACCCCATTTTTTCGGCTGCTCTACACACTGATACCACTCGCCGTTCACTTGCCTTATTTCTCCTATCTTCCATTTCATAGTCATACAAATTTAGTTATCCATCTTTCCCCTTTAAGTTGTGGGAAATGCTCTAATATTAAATCTTCAAATTGTTCTTCTGTCATTATTGGAACACATGGTGTGAATAATATATTCCCAATGTATTGGCATTGTTTGTTCAATACGTGAATGGCAGTATAGTTTCTCTTCTTTCGTTCCATAATTAGTCATCTTAATTGTACGCTCATTCGTTTTTGCATTTCATTATTTTTTTTCGTATTCAAACTGTCCGCCTTGTCCCTTGCATACGCCCACGTCCTCGGGTCGGCCATGACGTTGAGAACGGCCTTCAGGCCGTTCATCACAGACGGGTCAGCGGCCAGGTCTACGTTGCAGGGTAGGTGCTTCTCAATCAATATGCGTGCGATGTTGCGCAGGCAGAAGTCAATTCCAGCGCACGACATCGAGGCGAGGCTTGACGACACGCTCTGCCTGCGCCCCTCGTGCGTGGTGATTGTGAAGTTGGTGAACTTTGCGGCTCGCCGCTTGACATACTCCACGGCTTCGTGGGCGAGGCTCTGCGCAACCACCACGGCGGCGCACGTGTTGCGGTCGGGCAGCGAGGGGTAGCGTCCGAGGGCGTTGGCGATGGCCGTCTGCAATGCCGTGACCTGCGGCAGCACCCGCTCGTAGGCGGCGTTGCCGAAGTCGGCCATCCATGCCCTGCCCGACGTGTGCGCCAGCTGGTCGCCTATGGCCAACTCCAGCTTGCGCGTCTCGCCGATATGCTTCTTTGTGCCGGTGATGCGTGAAACGTATATCCTCGCTTCATCATAGTTGCCGGGCAGGCGTTCCTGCAACATGTCTATGGCCTCCGTGGCGTGCATGATGGATATGTAGGCCAAGGCCGCCGCCCCGTAGACGCTGCCTATATACTCGTCACGGCTCTGCTCAACGGTTGGCAGTGCGCCTCGCATGTAATAGGCGTTTGGCCTGTCTATTTTGTAATTCATAATTCACAATGCATAATTCATAATTGGGTAGGTTGCTTCTTCACTTTCCGTCGGGCAGGAGGTCGTCAAGATAGGCGAACTTGTCAACCTCGTCCCACCTTTGTTCAAACCATATGTCGCGCAGGTCTTTGTAGACGGCGGCGTTGCCGTTCTTGAATAAGACGAGTGCCTTGCGTCTTGCTTCGCATGATGCCGTGCCGTCGTGCCACGCCTCGTCGATGCGCCAGCGTGCGCCGTCAATAAAGCCATCCCTACCAGCATGGATTTGGGCGATAGCCCATTGTTTTGCGTTTTCACCGCCATATTTGTCTTTGGCATATTCTTTTGCCGCCCGTTCTATCTTTTCTTTTTCCATTGTCTTTCAGTTTTAGGTAAAAATGAGAAAGTTTGTGAAATATTTTCCTATTTTACGAGTTCAAAATCATAGACGAATACATACGGATTTTCGCTCCATACGTCTTTTTTGCTCACCTTATCAATGAGGTGAGCAAAGGCTTCTTTTGCAGCAGCAAAGTTGTTTGAAAAGGCTATGGTGTCTCCAGTGGTTTGTTTCACGTTTTCGGTGAATGAATATCTCAAACTTCCCCCTGCGCCCATGTCTGTAATTCCCTCTTTCAAACAATCATCATCCGAAATGTCTTGCAAACGCTCTACACGCACATCGGTTATGCGGATTTGGTGGGGCATGAGGTCTGCCCGAACAAACATCTTGTTGTTCCACCCTGCGCTAATCGCGCCTACACTTTGAGCTATTATCTCCCATTTTGGTAGTCCTTGTTCATTCAGCCCTCCGCAATCACGATAGCTTTGAGCCACGGCAACCACTTCGCCGACACGGTATCTCGTATGCTTTCTTAACAACCAGTCTCTTAACGTCTCTATCGTGCTTCCGGAAGGCATGGCGATAGAGCAAACATCATCATACCATTCTTCATATTTATCAATCAATGATTGCGAGACAATCCGCCTTGTCTGCGTCTTGCTACCGTCAAGCACGGCTTCCGTAAGGCCATATTTATCATTGAACATAATCTTTTTCATTGTCTTGTGAGTTTAGAGTAAATTTTCCTTTCTTGGCTTGATTATAATACATCCGCTTGCCATGCTTGGCACGTTCCCTGACCATTTTCGTATGCTCTGCCACACAAGCCTTGCACCTGCGAGGGTATGATTTACTGAACTCCGAAATGTGCTTTTTCTGTCCGCACACTTCGCATACTTTGTAGATTGAATTATCCATGATTTATGCTCCTATTAAGTCAAACAATGTCGGGGCTGTCACTTCACGCTCCGCTTCTTTCAGGTAGGTTATGCCGTCTTTCCAGTAGTCATAATTCAGTTCGGTAGAAAGACCCCTGCGGCCCATCTTCACCGCACAATACGGCACCGTCTGAATACCTCCGAATGGGTCAAAGACAACATCGCCCTTGTTTGAATACCGCTCGATGAGCCTTTCCACTATGTCAAGCTGCAACGGGCAAATATGGTTCTGTCTTTTCTTCTGCGACTGCTTGCTGTTGAGTGTGCGCATACGTACAACATCATCCCATATCCAAGGCTTCTTGCTTACAGGGTCAACTGCCATAAATGTCTTTGGCAGTTTTCCGTATGCTTCAAGTTCTTCTGCAAACGCAACGTGCTGTTCGTAGTCATAGATGTGTTCTTTCTCGTATTGGCGGAACAACGAGCGTATCTTGTCGATACCCAACCCTTTCATATCCTCGTAGCTTAAAAGCGTGTCGCCTGACGACTTCCAACTGGCGTGTGCGTCAATCTGCCAACGTGCGAGCGAGTAGTCTTTCCTATCCTTTGACACACGGCAGTCTGCGTATGCCTTAGAGGTGTCTGTCGGCAATTTGCGGAACAGCAACACATATTCGGGGCAACCAATCCCCATTTTTGAGCCGTCCTTGCACATTTCACCATAGCCTAAGCGGTATGTCTGGTTGTTTTCCCTAACCACGTCCGTATCGACTGTAATGCGGCCCATATAGCGGAATCCGTGCCTCATATAGTGGAATACTGTCATATCGCTGAAAGGGTCTATCGTAGGCATCCCGTCACCTGTGGCATTTCCGAACAGAACACGGTCTTTGACATGGACGCAGAGCAACCGCCCGGGCTGCAATATCCGCATGAGTTCGGGCGTGAGATAGTCCATCTGCTCAAAAAACTTTTCGTTGTCCTCGTTATGGCCGAAGTCGTTGTATGTCGGCGTGTATTCGTAATGGTTACTGAAAGGTATGCTCGTCACGATAAGCCCTACCGAGTTTTCCGCCATGTTCTTACATTCAAGCACGTTGTCGTTATTTATTGCTCTCCACATATCGCCGTGTCGTTCCTCACGCTTTGAGAACATATAGCGCATCATCTTTTCCTCTGCCTGCAAGCCGAATAATCCGTTTTCACGAATGATAGCCACCATGTTTGCAACCATATTGTTGTGCTGCGCCCACTTTTCCATGAACGACTTGAAAATCTCCTGTTCGCTTTCGGCATACACCAAGTAAAGCTCAACCGGGTATTTCTGCATAAATCGGTGGATACGTGCCACCGCTTGGAACTTGTCGTTAAATCGGTAGTCTATGAACATTATGGCCTTGTGGCAATGGTACTGAAAATTCAATCCCTCACCCAACATTTCGGGTTTGGCTGCAAGGTATTTCAGTTTGCCGTCCTTGAAGTACTGGATTATCTTGTCTGCTTCGTCATCGTCCTGCGAGCCATAAACCGCCTTGCATCCGGGAATAGCCTTGCAAAGCTCCACACGTTCGGCTTCCAAATCATGCCACAAAAGGAAATGGTCGTCCTTGTTCTCAGGTCGGTTTATTATCTCCACTACCCGGGCTATCTTTGAGGGCATACTGTCACGGCGTTCACGTGCAGCGTCTTGCAGGCTCATTACCGCCTGACGGAACATCATCACCTGTCCGTCACGATCGGTGCCGGCAGTCGAGTTGTCAACATCTACCACTTCTTCGTGTATGTGAAGCTCAGGCAACTCATAGCCAATGTCGGGATAGCCCAAATCTGACGGCTTGGTCAGGAACAAAGCCCATGTGCTTACCCACAGCCAAAATTCCTTTTCCTTGTGAGGATATAGCGTCAAGTGGTTTGCTTTCGTGCTGTCACGCTGGAAAAAGCGCGTGAGGGCCTGTCCTGTGTCCATCACGCCAAGATAACCTGCGTAATGGATTAACTCCTTGTATCGGTTAGGTGAGGGCGTTGCAGTGGCAACAAAGCGGTAAGGCACGTATCGGAACAGAGGCAGGAACTCCTGATAAGTCTTTGTTCCAAATCCACGCAAAACGCTTGCTTCATCGAGCGATGTCACGGTGAAGTATGACGGCTCTATCCTTATGCCGTCCTCACCGTCACGTACTCGTTCGTAGTTGGTTATCATTATGTCGGTGGTGCAATCGCGGACTTCCTGCATGGTGCGCACATAGGTAACTTCCAATCCCAAATGCTCCTTTGCTTGGTGCAGGAACTCTATGACTACACGCTTAGGGCACACTACCAATCCTTTGCCGCCCTCATGCTTCAGCACAACCCGTATGATTTCAAGCTGTGTTACTGTTTTCTGCATACCGAAACTGCTGAATATCGCCCGGCAGCCTCCCTTTACGGCCCATCTAACAGTATCTTTCACGTGCGGATAGAGTGTAGAAGTGAGTTCGTCAACAGATACCTCAAATCCAGTGTTATGGCTTATTGCCATCTTCTCTTTCAGAAAATCTATATAATCTTTCATGCTGCTTACTTGATTAGGTTGATGTTCTTTTATACCAAGTCCAAAATCTCGTTGTGCTTGTCGGTATTGGAGTTGCACATTCCCAGACTTTGCACGACCTTGAATGTCTTGAGGTTGATTTCAATTGTTTCAATGCTTTGTATATTTCGATTCTATCATTTTGTCTTCCTCGATAGTGTTCATCTCGTATTCCAACCGGGCGTACTTGATGAACTCGTATTCTTCATAAGTAAGGTAACTTTGCTTGTTCCTTTCAGTCTCAATCCTCTCACGCTCCTTTTGCTCGTGCATAAAGTAGGCGTAGCTGCGTTCCTTGCAAAACTCGTTAAGCCCACGCATTATGGTAATCGGGTCAACGCTGCCGTAGAACTTATCATACTGCCCTTTCTTGAACCGTCTACAGAACAGCATTATCTCGGCCATGTTGAGGAAGCCGTAGTCGCTCCTGATAAGCTCGGCTATCTCGTCAAGCTGGTTGTCGTCAATCTTGTCCCTTGCCCCGCTGAACTCCGATAAGTTGCCTATCTGGTAGCAAAGCCATTCCTCAGAAGTGCCTTCACCGTAAATATTATTGACGGCATTAAGCGTAGGGGCGTTGGAGAAATAGCATCTGTCAGGGTCTTGCGTCAGTTCTATCTGCCTGTTGACGTGGAATGTCTGCATCAGGCTGTCCGCAGTCGGCCATCTCCGAAGAGTTGCGTTTCTGCCTCCACTTGGCAGCGACTGCGCCGTAACTTTCAAGGCGTTGCTGTTTTTCTTCTCGTTTCTTTTCTGTTCCATTGCTCTTTATGTTTGTATGGTTTGCCCACCTTGCCAATCGCAGGTTAAGGCTCCATGTCTTTTCCTGTTCCCAACGCATCTTGGTGAAAGACTTGTTAGGCTCTTTCCAGTAATTATAAAACTGGCGCACCATTTCCTTTCCGTAGACTTCAACGTAAGGCACAAGGCTGTCATAGAACTTCTGCTTGCGCTTGTAGTAGTCTGCAACAATCTCGTCATGCGTCCTCTTTGGCTTGGGTGGTTGTTGCTCTTCTTGCGTTTTAGGTTTTTCTTGTTTCTCCTGTGGGTAGGTATCAGTGGGCGCATCCTGTGCGACTTCTACCTGATAGCTCTCGAACTTCCTAATGGTGATTATCGTGCATCCCTTCGATGCCTCGACTTTTATCAGGCCTTCTTCCTGCAAGCGGCTTATGCAAGTGCGTATAACTCTATCCGTCAACGCAGGGTTGTCTTTCAATATCCTGCTGCGGCTTGTAACAAGCTGCCCACGCATTATGTCCCTGCCACGCCAAACAGTGTTTTCCGTATTTGCGGACGATACGAAGTAAATGAGGAGTGAAACCATTTCAGGCTTTCTCCACCATTTCCATTCAAGGATGCCTTTCCTTAGCTTAATCGAACCGTCCATGCTTTAAAGACAAACCCTGACTTTCCGGTTTCTCTGCTCTCGGCAGGTGGCACTGAAACCGTACTCGTCAGGGTCTGAAAAATATCGTGTTGCCGGAGTGCCACGTCCGTTGTTTTGTTTACAGGGCAAAGATAGTTAAAATAATTTGTTTGACAAATTGTTTTAACTAATAAATATCTTTTGCTTAACTTTAATTACAGATGTACCTTTATGCCTTTCAGCGTGCTTAACTTTTTAACTTCGAGCGTGTAATGGCGTATCATTTCCTCAAGCTCGCAGTCAAGGTAATGGCAAGCGGAGTGTGCCTTTACGTTGAGCAAGTCAAACTTCTGCCGGCCTATCTTGCGTATGAGGTTGTGCTCGTAGCCTATGAGGTGGTCGGCGGAGAACCTATTGCAAAACCTACATTCTGCATGGGCGTTGTCCTCGTCAAACCTCGTGGCCATGTGGCGGCGCGAGTGGAAATGTCCGCAGTCAACGTCCTCGAATTTCTTAATCTGTCCGCACGATATGCAGCGGACGTAGCCTCCTGGCATGGTATCTCTAAGGCGGATGTAGAGCGAAAACACACGGTCGAGCTTTTTTACGAGGTCTGGCTTCTTCCTTGCCCTTGTTTTTGCGCCGTTGCTTTCGCTGTGAGCCTTTTTGTTTTTTCTTTTGATATAGTATGGCATGGCTTATTCAAATTCAGTTTGCATCAAAGATAAACCGCCGATTGGCGTGACGATTGCCGCCGGCGTGGCGTTGCTCTCAAAGCTGACTTTCAATCCTGCGGCCACGGCGCACTGCAACTCGACGTTGCATCCTGCGCTCCTGTTCCAACCTTTCAGTATCAGTATCTCGTCGCAGTCGAGCAGCATTTTCAGGTCGGCCCTCATGTGTTCGTGCGTGGACGCTTCACGGTCAAGTCCGTTGTCGAACGGGTTGCGGACTTCATATCCGCACAGTTCCAATACTTCCTGTGCCTTGGCGAAGGCGTCTTTTCTCTCATTGATGTCATAGCCGCTGATAGGGCCGCTTATGTAGATTTTCTTCATTATGGTTAAAACATTACGTTTGTCAGTTGCTTGCCGTTCGACTTCACGCACCACCTTGCGCTTCCTGGCACCTCTACGTCAATCTTCAGGTCGGACACCTTGCCGAAACGCTTGTAGTTGCCTCCGAGGTCTATCACCCATCCGTCCTTTCCTGCACATGGGCGGATGGCCCTGCCGACCATTTGGTAGTAAAGCGACAGCGACTTGGTGGGCCTCGCCAGTATAACGGTGTCAAGCGCGGGATAATCGAAGCCGGTTGTCAGCACGCCTACGTTGGCCACTACCTTTATATCACCACGCTTGAACGCGTCCAATACTCCCTCGCGTTCTACCTTCTTGGTGTTGCCTGTGACGATGGCGGCATTAACGCCTATGCTGCGGAGCTTCAGCACAAGCTCGTCTGCCTCTTTGGTGAAGCGTGTGAATACTAGCACGCCGTTTCTTGGCACTCCGTTCTTAGGCTTCAGCACTCGCATGGTGGTTGAGGTGAGCTGGTCGTAAAAGCCGCTGCGCTCGTATTCGAGTTTCAGCGACTCGTCGTCGTAGTCGGCTCCTGTGGAGTTGGTCTTGACGTTGGACATGTCAAGCGTCGTGCAATCGAAGTATCTCAAATCGGCGAGAAAACCTTTCGCCAGCAAGTCTGACACTTGGCAGTAGTAAAGCACATCGTCGAATATCCTCGGCCTTGTGCGCGTGAGGAACTTGAGCATAGACATTCCGTAAAGCCCTTGTCCTAACCTGTAAGGCGTTGCGGTAAGCCCTACGACGCGCCTGTCCTGTGCTTCTATAAATTCCTTGTACTGGCCGCCCTTCGCGTTGGTAAGGTGACATTCGTCAATAAGTATGTTCCTGAAACGTGCGAAGTCGCCTACATGGTTCATCACGCTGCCTATCGTGGCGAAGGTTATGCGGTTGATGTCCTTGCTACCTGCCGACGCGGAATACACGCCGCAGTCGAACACGCCATAGCTTTGCAGCTTGGCGAAGTTCTGCTCCAAAATCTCCTTCGAAGGCTGGAACACGAGCAACGGACAGTCTAAGCGCGAGGCTATGTCGGCGATAATCAAGCTCTTACCGCTGTTGTGATGCACAAAAAACTGGCTGTCAAGATACAAATGATTGCAGTCAACGGTGAAACCGTAATATTCACCTTGACCGACATACTCTACATCAAAACCTGTGACGAGTACGTTCTTTTTCTGCTTCCTCGCACGTCCTTTGCGGATAGCGACTTTCGTAGGTATAAGGTTCAATTCTCCGCTTATCTGTATCCTGTAATAAGATTGTCCTTTCACTATTTTTGTCTTGCCGATTTGTGCGAAAAAGCCAAGTGAACGGCATACAAACACGACATCATCAGCAAGTTGTTTGGATTTGCTGCAATATTCAAACATATTCTTGTTGGTGTCATAGAACGCATCTGTATCAAGTAGCCCTGCGAGTAGCGATAGACGTTGCTCTCTTGTGCCTGTCTTGTATTTCAAGGGTATAAACTTATTACATGCGGTTTTTCCTGCAAGTCCGAGACTTCCTATAATCGTGCTGACAGGGTTGGGCTTCGAGCGACTGGAAAGTGCGGAAGGGAAGAAATAAGATTTTGCCTTATTATTTCCTCCGTCTTTTTCAGATACTCTAAATCCAAGTCCATAGTGTGAAGCGAAGTGTCTAAGATATTCAACAACCTCGTCTCTTTGCGTGGTGATGCCTATACCTCCAATGCAACATCCGTCGCCAAGATAAAGCCCCAAGAAATACGGGTCGAAAAGATATTCTGATTTTCCAAAGTCTACATATCCGCAACGATGCAACTTGTGAAGATGCTTGTAATTTTTACTCTTGGCAACATAATCACAAACTGTTATTTCATCGTAACGAGGCTTGTCGCACAGGTATTTATTCCCCTCATTTGTCTTGTACAACGAAAGGATATGCCCTCCGTTTACGACAAAACTTTCTCCTTTTATAGGTATGATGCGATACATCTCATCATACCCACGATGAAGTTCAAGCACGCGGCGCGGCGTTCCGTCATCTCCAACGAGGACGTCTCCTACGAGAATGTCCTCTACATTTTTGAAAGTACCGTCATACATCAAGATTTTCGTTCCTTTTGCATGACAGCCGGTAGGGAGTATGAGCAGACCGTTCCGTTTCGCCTTGCCGTTGAAGGCGCGCACGGCGGCGTCGCTGGCCTGTTTCTGATAGTCTCTTAGCTGGTATTTCATTGCTCTTTTTCGTTATGCTATTGCTTGCTTTCACGGATATGTTGTTTTAACGTTTTTTAGACGGCATCCGAGGCGGTTAAAGGCCGCCTTTATCGATGCCAAAGACGGCATCCGTGAAAGTTGAATATTTGCGGTGGAAGCAGGACTTGCACCTGCACGATTTTACAAGATGCCGCAGTATGGGATTGTTTGATATGGCAGGACTTGTAAAGGTAACATACTGCACCGTCGCCGGTCATGGTTAAGGCGTGCGCTTTTCTGCGTGCGTAGTGGCGCACCTTTCATCGAGAACCATGTTTAATTTTCCTTGCGTCTGCTAATTCCGCCATTCCACCTTGGGAACCGCCGTGTCTCACGACATGGGCGGTTGAAATGGTAATATATGCAATTCATCTTGTGTTTGTCAATCGTCGCCGAAGGGCAAGTCATCGTCACTGCCGTCATCCTCCTGCATGTTCTTCGGCTTCTCCACTTCAGGGAACTCAACGCCGAACACGTCCATCATCGCCTTGCGGTTGGCGTCCTCCTGCGCCCACAGGCCGCCGCGGTCCCATTCGGGTATCTTCTCAACCTTGCATAACTGGAACTCGCCGTCAACCCATGCGTAATAAAGGTAATGACCGTTGATGGCGATGCGCGCCGTCTCGGTGGCCGGCAGGCGGAAGTCGCACGTGCCCTGCTTAACACGGGCCGCAAGGTCGGCTATCTCAAGCAGCACGGAGTTGTAAGCGTCCTCGGCCTGTTTCTTCATAACCTTGATGTCGGCCAGCGTCTTTTCAAGCTCCTCCTTGCGCTTGGGCGCGTCGTTCTCCTGCTTTACGCAGTATTCCTCGCGTATGGCGGCTATCTCGAAGTCGTCGTACTTGCGGCTGACTACCTCGGCGTCGGGGAACAGCGCGTTGAACTTATCCTTGATTACGTCTATCGCCTCTTGGCTTTTCTTAGCTCCCTTGCAGAGCGTAAGCACGTCCTTGAACATTTCCTTCTGCGCCTCCGTGAGGCAGAACTCAATCTTTTCAGGGCGGTGGTTTGCTAAATCTGTCAACATAAATCTTTTACTTTTTAATTTTTAACTCTTAACTCTCATACGTATTCTTGGCATTGCTCTATCTGCCTTTGGGCGTAAAACAACGCCTCGCCCTCGTTAGGCGACGGCAGGTACAATCCGCATTCGGCACTGCTGTAATTCCTGAAACGCTCTATGGCCTCGGTCATTTCCAGCTTGTCAAGCTCGGTGGAGCTGCGGATGTACTTTATCATTTGCCCTCTCTTGTTCGTCCTTGTCCGCTCGAAGATGTCACGGTTGCAGAGCTTCTTGAAGATGTCGAATTTGACTTCCTCAAGCGTATAGCCGAACTCCGAGGCGAAATACCCCAACAGCACGTGAAGGTAAGAGTTCTGCGCCAGCGTCCTCTGCGTGTTCTTTTTCTTCATCTCGACATACGCCCCGTCAAGCACAAGACGGTTGGCGGCTTCCTTGAAACGTTGGCGGTCGTAGGGGTTCTTCAGGTCGTAAAGTGCCATTGTATTGTTTTTTAGCAGACAAGCAGTCAGTAACGAGCAGACAAGGGGATTTGCCTTGCCACTCGTCTGCTGCATCAAAACGGAAGGTCGTCTTTTGCAGGATTGCCTTGTTCGTCAACGTCGGGAGGGAACGGTGCAGGTTGCGGCGCGGCTGTCTGCGGCTGGTGATTTTGCGCGGCCGGTTGCGCCTGTTGTACACCGCTATTGTAACGCTGGTACGGCTCAATCTTGTAGGCTGTGATGTTGGTGAAATAACTTGTCTTGCCGTCTTTCTCGACCTTGCGGCCTGACAGCACGAACGACACGGTTACGAACTGGCCTACTTGGTAGTTGTTCAAATCGTCAACATGCTTGCCGGTGAACTCGAACTTTGGGTAATTCTCCATTTTCTCACCGGTCATAGTGTCAAAACGCGAGCAGTCAAGCACTACTTCCCTTTTGGAGAAAACCTTGTCTTGATAGGGGATGTTCTCAACTTCCCCTATCAAGAGTATGCGTCCTGTTATTTGGTTTGCCATAGCCTAACTTATTACGGTGAACTTGAAATTAGTATCTTCAAGGAACATTTCAAGAGCTTGGAACATTACGGCTGTCCCCTCTATCCGCAAATCCTTGACAATCACGTTTTCAAGAGGGGCGGCAGACTGTCCCATAGCGTTTGCGAAAGCGTCGATAACGTCAGCAAGACCGTCATCTTCTATGTGCCCGTGGCTTTGCTCTTGCACGTCGTTTACAGGCTCTTCCTTTTTCTCACAAGGATTTGTCCCATCAACAGCAGCCTGTTTGGCCGGGGCGGATTTCTCACGCTCAAGTTTAAGCCTGTTGGCGTATTCGACAGTGGTCTGCAAGTCAAGGCTTTCCTTGTAGCGTGCAACAAGCGCATCGTAATCGTCGAAATGGCTAAGGACTTCGAGGGCCGTCTTTATTTCGGCAATGCGTCCTTTGATTTCACTTTCAACTGATTTGAGCGACATTGACTTGTTGAGCCATTTCTCGTTGAAAATCAGGGACAAGTCTATCCCTAATTCATCAAAGCCGCAGTTGTGGGCGACATCAATAATGGCATTGCGCTTTTCTGCCTTAACCCTTGTATCGTCTGCTTGAATGACAGTGTCTATCTTTGCCACAGCCGACTTTATGAGCTTTACCGTTTCATTACAAGTGACCTTGAACTCGTCGAACGGTTTGCTCCATTCCTTTTCAAGCTCGATGCGCTTGTCGTTAAGGGCTTTTGCCGCCTTGTTCAAAAGGGCTTTGTCGGCCTTGCACTTGGGGATGTCGTCAGTGCTGTAATTGCTTGTGTCGTACTTCGGCAGCATTTCCTCGACAAAAGCCTTGACCTGTCTTATGTTGGTGGTGATTGTTCCAAGCGACAGCTTGTCTATGCCGAGCTGCACGTCCTTTTCTTGGATTTCAACAATCTGCGTGTTATCGTTGTTCATTGTAAGTTGAATATCTTTTTATCGGTTATCAAACTCCTGTTATCATTCAAGAACCTTATGAAGTCCTCGCAATGCCGGGTAAGCAATGGGATGTCGCGCTCCTTGACGAAAGAGTAACTCTCGGTATAAGTGTTATACAACGTCTTGCCTAACTCGACGATGTTGTACTCGAAGTCAGGCACGTCGCATCCGTTCTTGAGCAAGGCGTAAGGATAGACACGGTGCTGCCAGTGGTCCTTGAACTTGCCTACATAATACTTGCCGGTGGTTTTCAAGTCGTGGGTGCAGAACGGCATCACGTAATCTATATATCCGTAAAGCAGCACGTCTCCGAAAACGGTAGGCAGGATGGCCTGTACGTATTGCTGAGCCAACGCTCCCTTGTAATATCCAGCAACCTCACGGACAAGCGACATGGGGAAATAAAACGTGCTTCCGTTGAGCGTGGCGTTAAGTCCTAAAACTTTGCCGTACTCGTCTTTTACTCTCTTGACACTTACATTCTTTGAGTTCCTATGTTGAACCATGCAGTCTATAACCTCGTTGAACGCAGTGCCTTTTGACGCGGCTTCGCTCTCGAACGGTACGCGGTTGATTTTGTCTATCAATCCTTGGAACTGCTTTTCCCTGAACTCATCCAGCGAGAGAGGGGGATTTTCAGAATACCCCCAATATCTCTCGTAGATGATGTCGCTGTCGAGCAAGTCTTGGTAGCCGTCGAGCAACGTAGGATAAATCCTGTAATTTACATTGTTCATGCGGCCTCCGGGTCTTCGTATTCCTTAGTTTCCTTATTGTAGACAAGTTTAAGTTCCTTCACCTTCTTGCCGAACAAGTCCCTTGCCTGCAACACAATGGAACTGCCGTGCTTGGCGTATTCCTTGATGTTATCCTTGACAAACATATTGGCCGACTGGGCGTCGCAGATAAGCGCGATGTTGTCTTTGAGTTGCGATAGGACTTCGTTGTATTCAGCTATCTTCTTTTCCTTGACTGCTATCATGGCGTTGTACTTTGCGATGATTTGCTTCTCGATGAAATCGTTAGCGGCTGTTACGTTGCCGTTGCGGTCAAGTATGGTCGGGATGTTCATGATGCCTGGCAGTTGGCAGGTGTTCTTGCCGTCGTTCCTGCTGGTGGGGTCGAAGGTGATTGTCCTTTTCTGCAATCCGTTTTCGTTCTTCATTTCGAGATAACCCAACAAGTCGAGTTCCGTGACGATGGAGTTGTAGTTCTTCTCCCTAAGCGCAGGGATGAAAACAGTTTCCTCGCCTTCCTTTCTCGTGTCCCTGTGGGCTACGAATATCACGTTTTTGTTAAGGCTCGACAAAGCGTTGGTGAACCACTTGAAATCGTTGTTTATAGCCCCCCAGTCCTGTATTCTCGGCTGGTATCCATTGCAACGGTAGGCGATGATGTAATCCATCATCTTTCCAATGGTGTCAACGACTATTGAGTCAAAGTCGTTGAGTTCATTAGGAGAGCTTAGCAGATAGAGGATGTCGTTCCAACTTTCAACTTGGACTATACCTACCTGGTCACCCAAATGGTTTGTGTTCACACGCTTGACACCGTTGTCGAAGTCAAGCAAAAGCGGTCTCGGTGCGGATAACGCAAGCGTACTCTTACCCATTCCTGCTTGGCCGTAAATCATAATCTTGATGTTCTTTACGACCTTGATTTCATTACTTTTCTTAATCAGACTCATTGCTCTTAGTGTTTAAATGTTGTTGAATAAATCGTTTTCTTTCACGTATTTCACAAATTCGCTTTTCTCGTGGATGCCGAGTTTGGCGTAGACGCTCCTGACGTGGTTCTTAATCGTGTTTGGCGATATGAAAAGGCGTTCGGATATTTCATCCTTGCCAAGTCCTTCATAAACGAGCTTCATTACCCTTAATTCGGCTACTGACAATTTCGCGTTGAACTTGGGGTTGCAGATTACATCTTCGTACTTGCATTCTCCACGCAACGGGCAATCAACCTTCTCGAAGTTGAAGTTTCCGCAAACGTCTGTCTTTGCCGTATCGAACTTGCCGAAGTTGCACTTGCAGAACCTGCGCACCATCAGGAACTGGTAATACCTTACGTTGGCGGCACTCTTTTGGTATTCTTTCAGCAAAGCCTTGTACGCTTCAGGGTAACGTTCACTAATGTCAAGCAGCAACTCCTGTATGAGTTCAGTGTCGTTTTCCGTAAGCCTCGCATTGGTTCCTTCAGCGGTGCGATACCAAAGCTCGTCGTCGAGCGTGTAAAACTCTACAGCTTCCATAGCTCCTCCTTCGGTATGCCGGTATGCTTAGACAGGACTTCAACGTAATGCTCTTTTGTCGGTTTGGCAGTGCCACGTATCCAGTTGCCAACTGTGTTGTACGTAACTCCGCATTCATTAGCAACCGACATGATGAAATCGGACTTGGGGCACGATGCCTTGGGTAGGCTGTCGTAATAGTCCTTGAGGGTCATTTTACGGCTTTCTTCGTGTTTCTTATTTGTCATACAAATCATTTTTGTTATATTTGCAATGCAATAAAAGTATTAACAATGCAAAGATATAGATATTTTCTTAATAATCTACATAGAATAATAAGAAATATCTTTGCTTTAACTTAATTTATCATGGAAGGAACAGGGGACGAGAAAAAAGAGCCTACTATGGGGCAGAAAGTAATCAATGCAATCCTTGAACGCGAAAATATAAACACTTCAAAGCTGGCAGAGGAAATAGGACTGAAGGGTTCTGTAAAAAACCAAACCCAATCGTTGTATGATGTACTACGCGGCAAGACAAAGACAATATCGCCACGGTTGGCAAACATAATACACAAAGCCAAACCAATGTACAGGCTTGAATGGCTGATAACAGGAGAGGGCGAGATGCTGGATTATGCAGCTGGTACCGATATAGTGGTAACAGAACGTCAGGAACGAGGGACTGATGCTATGGATGTGATAAACAGACTTGTGGAGATTAACGCGCAGAAAGACGAGGAACTGCGCAAGTTGAGGACTGCATACGAGCATCTTGCACGCTGCTTCGAGAAACTGGCCGGTGACAATCCGGCAAGCATAAAGACGGCGAAATCTGTTTAATCTACATAGACGGCAAATACTACTGGGCATGAAACTTAACATATCGCCTGAAGGCATCGCGGTGACAAAACGCTTCTTCCTTGCGCTTGACACGCTGGCGATGCAACGCAAACTGAAAAGCGTAAGGGCGTTTTCTGAAAAATACAGCATCAACGGCTGGAATTTAAGCACCCTGCGCAAAGAGCCTGACAAGCGGCTCGTAAAGGTGGAATGGCTGTCGTATCTCGTGGCAGACTACGACGTGTCGGCAGAATGGCTGCTTACAGGAGTGGGCACTATGTTCAAAAGCAGCCAAATAAATTCGCATGGAGCCGATGTAATTGCAGGAGAGGATAAGTTGTAGGGTTTTGAGGTAGAAACTTCTTAGGAACAAAAATAACCAGCATTGCGCCGCTTTTGCATGAATTGGATATATGCAGGGCGGCGCATAATTTTTTACTACAATTCAAATTCGGATTGTAATGCAAGCACAAATTTGTGACGGTGCAAATCAAAGTCAGGACGGCAAAAACTTACGCGCGCACGCACACGCACGTATCAAATAGCTAATAATTATATAATATATATTATCTTAATCTTCTATATATATTATTTTATTTGTCTGTCAACGATTTTTCGCGCGGTTGGACGGTTTTCTTGACGACGTAAAAATAAAATAGGCATAAACTGTTGATATGTAACATTTTACGTATGAATAAAACAAAGCACTTACTTGGACGTTTGGCACATTATTGATATAAAAGTTTTCTTATCGTCTTGGACGGTTTCTTGGACGGTTTTTATTGGCGGCTTGGACGTTTTTATTTGATAATGTCTGCAAAATGTTGATATATAACGCTTTATGCACACTTGAAGTTGGTCGTTTTATTTCAGGGCGTTGGTCGATTGCTTGGCAGGGGTTGGTCGTTTTGTTGGTCGATTTTCAGCCTTTGTTGGTCGTTTTGTTGGACGGTTTAGAAATGTGGATATGTGTAATTTGTTGATATGTAAACATTTACAGACGTTAGAACTTGGTCGTTTTGTTGGTCGATTTTCAGCCTTTGTTGGTCGTTTTGTTGGACGCATAGGGAAAGTTGGGGAATATATACCAAAGAAAACCCCTGCTATCCTCACGGACGGCAGGGGCAAAGAACACAAAAATAAACAATAACCTCACTCGTCCAGGAGGTTGTCTACGACATTGCAGACGAGCGAGAGGTTTTCGGAATTGCGAACAACAGCGTCAAGCGTGTTTTGCACTTGCCCGAATGCGGATACAACCCTGTTTTTCTCGTTTTTCATGTCAGGGCTGTTTAGGAGGTAGAAAGACAGGACGCGCGAAATGGCCTCGTTGTCGTAGCCTGTCTTTATGGTCATCAACAGGTCTTTGAGGCTGTCAAGCAGGTCTTTCATTATTTCCTCGTCGTTCATATACTCGTATCTGTCACGCGCCTTGTCACCGGCGTATTTGATTAAATCTATGTCTTGGAACTTCATAATGTATTGATTTTAAGATAGTTTACTAAAATAAGATGTCGCCGATAGTGTCCTTGATTTTCACGGCCTCCTTGCGTATGTCAGCAAGTTCTGACACGGCATTGTCAATTATTTTCAGCAGCTCGTCAACGCTGCTGTATGCGTGAAGCGAGAGACGCAGCACTTGGTTGTCGAGAATGCCGTGGTACACGGCGGAGTTCCTGTCGGGGATGCTGGCAAGCACGCTCATGAAGCCGTCGTCGGGCTTGGGCAGACGGTAATTAGTGCGCTTCTCCACTTCAAGTTCCTCAAGTCTGTTTATGATTTTCTCCCTTAATAATGCGTCATAGCCTGATGCGAGAATAAGGCAGCCTTTGGGTGTGAGGTTATAGCAGGGTACGTCCTTGTAGCCTCCGTTCGGTTGTGGTTGCTTGTAGGATGATAACTCAAAATTGAATTGTGATACACCTTGGTCTAACAGGTTGCGAATGTCTCGCATGACATTGAAATGTTGCTTTCCTGTAACTTCAGCTATTTCAAGCGATGTCATGCCGCCGTTGCGGACGATTGTCAAATCATTTGCTTTTTCCATAAATCATTTCTCCTGTATGTTTGATTAAAATTCATTGCCCTTAGTGTTCTTGTCTTAGTTGAGGTTCAATATTTCGGCAACTCTTTCACACGCCTCTTCTTTAGTCTTGTGGTAGGTAAGTATCTCATTGCTGATATAAGGCTTGCCTTCCCATGTGAGCACCTCAAAATGTTTCACCCAGTGCTGGCCGTCCCATAAATCCTTTGAAGATACGTCTACGGCGTTGTCTATTGAAGCGTCAGCGTTCCTGTAAAAATTGTAAGGGAAGCCGCTGAATATGTTTTTGAGTTCCGATTTAGAAGTTACTTTGTAATGTTTCATTGTTATTGTCCTCCTATTGTTTAATTGGTTATTGATTTATTTTTGTATTGCAAAGATAATTATAAATATTGATATTCCAAAACGTTAAAACATTGAATATCAGCAAGTTATCTATGATTAACTATTAAAACAAGAGGTGCAACGTTTGCTAACATTTGAATGTATGCAAAGACTTCCATAAACAAAAAAAGAGGATGCAGCCGGCATCCTCTTTTTTTTGAAACGTTGGAATAAAGATGTGGATTTTCCATTAATAAAGCGAGCAAAGATACCTGTATGCCTTCAAGTATCTGTTAATCCTCGGCAAGTCGTTATCTGTAATTTCAGGCAGACGTTTTATATCGAGGTTGTCCTCCAAGTCATGTATCTTTACTTTGCGCCCGATAGGGTTTAATGCGCTGCGCCTGATGAAGTCGTCGTAACTCTCACAGTCGTTGCGCGTGACAGACAATACGGCATTGACGATGTTCCCTGGGAAGCCTTGTGACGAGAGATAATCAGCGGTTATGCAGGTATCCTCGATGGTGTCATGCAGTAGGGCTACTATTCGCTCGTTCGCGGTATTACATTTTTCTGCCACTCGTATTGGGTGAAGTATGTAGGGCTTCCCGGCCTTGTCAGTCTGTCCTTTGTGTGCATTGGTGGCTATTTCCAAAGCAAGGGCTTCAAGTTGTTCATCTGTACGCATCATATTCGGCTTTTGTTATTTCACGGCCTCCAAGTATTATTTCACAGACCGTTTCATTGGATTGTGGCACTTCACATTCACAGCTGCCTTTGTGTTTGATGAAAGCGGTTGTGGCGTTGCCGCCGAACTTAAGCCTCACAACGGCTTCTTCAAAATCATCAAGCAGGTATATCGTTTGTCCCTTTCGGAGCTTGTCTGTTAATGTTTTTTGGTTCATATTTGCGTGTAAAGGTAACTATTTTTATTGGAAGTGACGATAATATTCTTCAGATTTTTCTGCAATTTTTCTCGCTTTCTCGCTTCCTTTGTCAAGTAATCGCCATTGTTCGTAGTATTTGTGCCCTAAGCCGCCTTCAATGCCTGTTTGCTTGAAAATTTCGTTCCAGCGTTTTTCTCCGAGGATGCGCTTTGCGTTTCCCGGCGTTTCCTTTGCATAAATCATCTTGGCTGTGTTGACCTGTATTTCTGCTATAAGGCCGTTTGACGTCCTGATATTCACAATGTTGCCGCTGTAGCCCATGAAACTTTCAGGGCGTTGGCGTTTAAGGCGTACAAACGACGGACTGCCTGAAAGTGCAGCCAATGCCTTCTCTACACCTTGTTCTGGGACGATTACTGTTGTCCTGACGGCATCCTTTATGTCGTATGGCGAAATCATTTCGGTGTTGACTTTACGTGTTATGGATGCTTCGCTTTTATAATTTACAGGCGTGACAATGCCATTGGCGGCTAAAGCCGCTTTATGTGCAAAGGATTGAACTTCTGCTCCTGACTCTTTGGCTTTCTGCATTATCTCTTTCACAGAACGTTTTATGCTAATGCCTTTATATAGTTCTTTGTTGTCCTTGAGGAAATAAGGGAGCGTTCCACGGCGTTCAGCTTCAGCTATCCTGTCTTGGTTGTTCAGAACCCAACGCTTGAATGCGTCGGGCACGTCCTTGACTTTTTTCGTGGCATCGTCGGCCATGTATTCGTCGTCTGTCATCACGACGGGCACGGTGTAGCACATGCAGTTCGGGTGCCAGCCGGTGAACTTGAAGTCCTTGGGGTAGCGGCCTTTGAGGTCGTCGCAGATGTCGGGGGCGGGATGCCGTCCGCTCAGCTTCACGTCGAAGCCGAGGATGAAGTCGAATTGCTGCCAGCGCAGATGCTCCGCAGTGCGGTAGGCCATGTTTATCTCGCTCCGGGCAAGGCGCATCGAGGCGTACTCGCAGTCATGACAACGGGCGGCGTGGCCGAACTTGTCGGTGTAGTCAGCCTTCATCTTCGGGAAGTCTACGAGGTATTGGCTCAACCTCTTGCTTAGGGTTATGGCAGACGTGCCTCGCTCGATGGCCACGGACAGGGCGCATTCAAGCTCCTTCTTCAGCTCCTCGGACTGCCGCCACAGCTTTTGCGAGAGTTTGAGGCCGCGGTCCTTGCGTTGTTGAAAGGCTTTCAGTGCGGCGTTGTCTGTTTGGAAATAGTGGTTGTACTTGTCGCCGCCCTTGTCGAAACCGTACACTTTCATCGCCTTCTCGACGAGCAAGTCCTGCAAGAGGTTGCTCTGCTTCCATTCTTCAGATGTGCCTGAATAAATCAGGCTGTTCATCTGCGTGGCGTAGTCGGCCATGAGTTGCCCGATGAGCGACGCGAGTTCGGGGTAGTTCTTGAACAGGAACTCCACTACTCCGTCGTAGTCTGTCAGGCTTACCGCATTGGCAAGGCGCAGGCAAATATCATCGTATATGCCCTGAACTTGCGCCATATACTTTGCAAGGCGTGCGTTCAGGGCATCGTATGCTTTCTTTTGACTCGGTGTCTTTGGCTTCATCTCTTTGGTTTGAATTTTCCATTTTCACACCTACGGTTGAGAACTACGCTCCACTTCTCGAACTTGCAGCGTGCGAGCGTCGGTTCGCCTGTAAGGCTGGGCGAATGTTGGTCGTAGCTGTATGCGCAATCTTTGCATTTGCCGATAGTGTTACGCAGCTTGTCAGTCTTTCTTGCACACATATAGATTGCATCTTAGTTCAACTACGGTATCGCCGTCTTTGGTGTAGACCATTTTCTGCAAGTCGTTATTCTCAATGGCATAGAAAATGTCATGCTTAGCCTTGGCCTCGGCCTTCTTTATGAGGGCGAGCATGGCGGCACGGGTTGATTTCTCACCTGTGTCTTTCTTGTAAGCCTTTATGTCTTTCTTGCCTATGGAGTACGCGCTGCCGCATGTCATGGGCTTGTACACTTCTTCTTTCTCAAACACGGGGACTGTCTGCTGTGGATTAATTCTTACGGCCAACCTTACGAGCCAGCTTGCTATCTTCTTTCTCATAATCTTAAATGTTATCGTCAATGTAATCGAATACTTGTTGCAGGGTGACGTTCTTTTCAAAAATCTCTTTGAGGATGTCGTCGGTGTCGTTGCCTAGGATGGGGCCGTTGCAGAGCTGGTGGAAGTCAATCTCGCCGAACGATATGTTCATTTCAATAAGTATCGGCTCTGCGTCCTCGCCGATGGCGAAGTCCCACGAAACAAGGCGCGACACTCCGTAGAACCGGCAAGCGAGCTTCTTTGCAAGCTCTAAACATTTACCATATCCGGGCACTTCAATTCCTGCAAACTCTGTACCTTGCGGATGCTTGTAATAAGCGTTGGCTTGCGCGTCGTATGCTACGTTTTTCATGCTTCCTGCTGTGTCAATTCCGCAGACTATGCCACCGCTGCTGCAATTATCCACCCTGCTGCCATTCACGCCCATCCTAAGCACTGACGACAAGGGCTTGCACACGCCGTTTCTGTACAGAGTTATTATACGTACGGTGTTGATGCTGCTGCCGTTAATGGTGGCCAATGCAGGATGCTGCCTTATGGATTCTTGGATGACGTACTGCCGGTATTCGTTAGAGCCTCTGAACTCCTTGCAGTTCTTTTGGCTGACGAAATCAAGCAACTGCTCGAAGCTGTCCTCCTTTGCGTCCCAAAACATAACGCCGTGGCCTCCGAACGAGCCTATGGCAGACTTGACAACGACATGTTGTGCGTCATTGCATATTTGACGGAACTTGTCAACTGTGACTGGGTTGTAATTTTCATCCATGAACACGTCGTTGACTTTCCTCGCAATGGTGGCAGGGCGTTTGACATCGGCAAAGTACAGGTCGTAAAGGTTCTTGTCGTCAATGGCCGTGGAACGCTGCGGATTGGTGAAATACTCGTCAACGAAAGCATAGAAGAAGCTGTCAGGAATATAATACTTCAACTTGGCCTTGTCAGTTTCGACGGCGTTGTACACTTCAAACCACTTCATGCAAAGCAAGTCAATGTGCCAAAGCAGCTTGTCCCTCCAATAATTTTCTATGTCCTCACGCTGCGCAGTGGATAGGGGCGCAAGGTTACGCTCCTTCTGCCTTACGTACAAGTCGTTGTTTACAAGTCGCTGGACTGCGGTCTTTACCGAGAAGTCCTGACGCGACACATACAGTTTCTCGTCGTTGCTTAATAGTTTCCTTACGTTCATTACTCTTTATATTTCTTGGTTCTGCATACTGAAAGCGGTTGCCCGTGCGGTGTTCTCGGCCTTCGTTTCTTTCTGTATCTGTTCAAGCGTCTCGTTCGGGTCTGTTGACTGCCCGAACTTGATTATCGACTCAAGCTGGCTCTCTATCGGCTTGCCGCCGTTGGCCTTCATGCGCTTGTTGATGTCGGCAAGCTCGTCATTCTGTATGAAGGGAGTGATTATGTGCTCGCAGGTGACATTGTCAAGGTAGGGCTTCCACTTGCCGTTCATTTGGGCGAGGAACGCCTTTATGACATTGAACTCCCTCTCAAAGAACTCTTGCCACGCTCCTGCCTCGTAGCCGATTTTCAGGTGCGCGTCGGTCAAAAGCGTCTGGCGTGCGTCATAGCCGATGTTGCCGAGCCCCTTCATGTTCTCAAACGATATGTCGGGCATCTGCGACTGCATCCAGTACAATTTGAGCATCGTGTCAACATGGTACTTTATGGCTTCTATCGCTTGCGACCACGACACGTATGACACGTCGCCGCCGTTCTCAACGCGGTATATCCTGCGGCTCTCGCCCTTGTCCTCCATTCCTTGTATTCCGCCTGATATTTTCAAGACAGGGGCGGCGTTGTAGGCTATAACGTTGCTGTTTCTCGACAACGTGTATTCAATCTCCTTGCGCAGGGTGCTAAGGCCGTGGTAGACGGGCTGCAAACGCCAAACATACGCTCCGGGTATCTTGCCGATTACGATTTCCTCGCCATTGGTGGTTTCGTCGTTGTCTCCAACTTGCGCGGTAAGCTCCTCCCAGTTGTTGCCATCCATGCCCTGCCTCCATACGTAATGGCGGTTTTCGGTGTAAGTCTCGAAATAAGTTATCACCTTGTCCCCGACTTTCTTCCTATACTCGAACGACATCGCTTGCATGTCGTCAAGCTCGTCTATAAGCGGATACAGCTTAACTCCGTCCATTGGCGAATACGTCTTGCATTTCAGCTTGTAGTTGCAAGGGAAGCCGTACAATGCGTTTTCCTTTTTCACCGTGTACCAAATGGTAAACACTTCGCACGCGGCGTAATACGCAAGTCCACGCTTTAGGTTTACAGTACCTATATGATTGTTTTCGTAGATTTTCTCGATAGCGGCCTGTATGTCCTTATAGACACCGTTATCATCAGGGTAATGGTAGATGCGCTTTACTGGTATGGAAAACGTGAATTCAGACATTCGCAACGACAGCAGCTTTTCAAGTCCTAACGATATGCGTGCTGATTTTTCAGTGCCGTTCTTCTTGTCCTTCAAGTTCACATGGTCTTTTGTGACTTCATGCAAACTCGGCTCGTATTCATTCACGAGCTTTCCCCAGCTTGGTACGGGCACGGACTTGTCCTTCAGGTTGGCGATTATCTCGCTTGTACTCATGCCGTTGAAATCTATGATGTCTGTAATCTTTGCCATGTCGTATTAGTTGACTTTGTACGGCAAAGATACTTAAAATATTTTGTTGAACAAATCATTTTAATTAAAATAGGACGATTTAAGCCGATGTTTTGGTGTTGGTGGATAATGAATAAGGTTGCACCGGCAAAATCGCAGTGCAGCCTTGGAATTACGTGTTTATCACATAATTTATATTGTTGATATGGCACCGGATGAGTGCGGACACGGCATTTAACATTTTTGGACGGCATTTATCGGTCACGGATACCGTTCAAATCGGTCACGGATGCCGTCCTTTAACGTTTTTTAGACGGCATCCGTTTTCCAGGAAAATTTATCTAAGGATTTTCGTTGGTGTCATATCAAACTTATAGTCTACGATTTCCGTCGATGACGTATGTATTCCGCCGAAAGACATTCCGCAGCTTTCATTGGCGATGCGCATGGCTTCGAGCCTGTTTTCAGCCATTACATTGATTTCTCCATTAAAGACGAATTTTATCTTAACTTTATATTCTTTCTTATCCATTATGCTACAAGGTTTGAAACTTTGACATTATCGACCACTTCCAATATCATCTTTACGGCCTTGTTTACATCGCTCAATACGGAAACTATAAACTTGGGCTGCTGCCTGATAGACTTTATCCAAGCGTTGAGATAAGCCGCGTTGTTGTCTATGACGCTTGGACTGAAACCGAGGACATTGCCTACAAGGGCGGCACCAAGTTCGGCGACAAGCTCCTCGCGCCCGTAATCATTGCAGCCGAAGCCGTTTTCAATATTACGTTTAAGGCGTTTATCGCAACCTGTGCTGTGTACCATTTCATGCAAGAGCGTAGAGTAAAACTCTTGTCCGCTTGTAAATATGTCTTCGTCCGTACAGCCTTTCCTGAACTGGTATTTGGCCGGTATGGTGATTTTGTAATCTGAAGGACTGTAAAACGCACGGTTTGATATGTTCTCATAACAGATAGGGCATACCCACTTCTGCAATGCGAGCATTTCGTCAATGGCGGGATTTTCATACATCCCGAACGTGTCAGTGTTGACTTCCTCGACAATATTGAACTTTCCCTTTAACCGTTGAATTGTCTTTGGGGCGATTTCTTCAAGGTTTGTCTGGCTTATGTTGAAAACATTGTATGACTTCAAGAACGGATGCACTTCGCATTCACGCTTCTGCTCTGTTGAAAATGAATTGTAATCATCCTCCGTTATGGACTTATCATCATACTTGTACGACATAGACCAAAACAACACCGGGAATGATTTTTCCCCCTTATTCACGCTTGCCTTCAAGTTCTTGATTTGGTTGAACGTGGCAAATACAGGATATTTGAACCTGTCTTCCTGCATCATAAGCAGAAGCAGGAAAAACGAGTTTATGCCGTTATACCTGCGGCCTCCGAGGTTTACAGGCAGATCGCCGTAACTGTTGGTGAACCATCCTTTTTGCCACTCCTTGTTTTTCATCTGTTCCATGCGAGCTATAATCATCTCGCCAAACCGTTTCAATACGTCGTCTGTTTTCATTGCTCTTTTGGTTTTAGGTTTTACTTTTCTAATTTGTAAGAATAACCGGTAGGGAAGCTGTCTTTAACAGCCCTTGCGATTTCCTTGTGCGCAGGTAAAGAGTTTCGATTGTAAAACTCAATCTTTCCAATCCTCTTGTCTTGGGCGTTGTAGACGATAAACGTATAGTTGTTCATTTGTTCTTGCATCTCCATTTTAATATTTCCAAATCTTTTTTCTTTGGCTCGTCAGCGTTTTTGGTTGCGTCGATGAGCATCATGTCATTAGTTTCAGTAGTCCACGACTTACCTGTTACAGGTGAAGTGTAAGTGACTTTATATCTGCCATATCCAACAATGCGGAAAGTAAAGTCTGTAATGCTTATTCTTGTTTTCATACAAATCTTATTTACAAAACATTTCATTTAATCTTCTGCCTTCGGTTTCAATCCATTCTTGGCACATAAGCCTTTCAGTGAAACCAATGATGCCTTTCCCGCTTTTTATATCCTGCACCTCATACTGGTTAGGTGCGCCTGGCATTGGGACTATGCGGTAACCGTACATTTCGTTTATATTTTCCATTGCTCTTGGTGATATGTGATTATAAAGTGAATATTATATACCGAACTCCATAGCTGTTATAATCGTAATGCCATTCAAATCCCTCTGAATGCGCCCACTCTTTGATAATGTTCTCGTGAGCCAGCTTGCAACTTGCTCCATGTTCTAATTCGGTTCGTAATATATGCTTATCGCATACAAAACTTGCCAGTCCGCAAGATTTTATTCTTTCGCAAATGGATTTTATAAATTCCTCTTTGGTAAAAGGTACTGTGTTTGCCAACTCCATTTTCAATTGTTCAGATGCTGTCATTGTTGATTGATTTATGTAGGGCCATATTTCAAGCCCTGCGGTTAAACTTGTGCTACTTGACTATTGATGTATTCGTTGATTTCGTATATAAGAGTGCTGATAGGCTTCAAATCGGTGCAGCCCTTTACATAATTGTACTCCGAGATGTAAATGTCCGCTTTATCAAGAGCTTTTATAACTTTTGAAGTAAGCACCTGTTTCGGGCTTGCATCCCAACCATTGCGATAAGCAAGCTCCCTAAGCAACTCTCGTGTAGAAGCGAGAAGCGAAATAAGCTCGTGCTTCTCTTTTTTTTCTTTTTCAGCTTTGCGGTATGCTGCGATGCGCTTTGCATTCATCTTTGTCCACATTTTGCAGAACTCATCCTTTTCGAGGTCACTATTCATATAAACCACTTCGATTGCAGCGTATTCCTGTGCGGAAACCTTAATCTTAACTCTGTCTTGAAATTCTTGTTGTAACATTGCTTTATCCTCAAATTATTTAGCTGCTGAAATTTCACCTTTATATTCTTGCATGGCTCTCACAAGATAACCAAGACCTAATCTTGATTTTGCTACGACTTTGCCATTGCTGTCAAGTCGGCCAGTATAAGTGTCTCCGAATTTGTTAACAACTTTGATTTCGTTTCCACTGATTGTAAGAGTATCACTGAAAATTTTTGACTTGAAAGTTATCGTTTCTGACTTTTTCATTGCTCTTTTCTCCTTCTTGTTTTAATTGGTTATTGTTTAAATTTGTATTGCAAATATACTAATAAGATTTGATATAATAAAACGTTAAAACACTGAATATCAATACGTTACGGATGTTTAACTAAGGCGTTCGGATTTTGTTTACGTGCTTTAACTGTTACGTGTAATCCATTATTTTTGGAAAAAAGTATAAGTATATGGAGCAAAATTTTGAGACTTGCAGAAGCCTTTAGAATGAGAATTTAACGGTTGGTTAACTTAACTTTGGCTTAACAATGCAAAGGGATGTCAAAATTAACGCATTGGAACAGATTTAAACAAAATGACAAGTGTCAAAGGAATTTAACAGACAGGGAAAGCGATGTAACAACTGTAAATGTTAAAATTGTACAGTCTGAAAGATTAACATTTGGCTTGACTATTCAAATTGTGGATATTTTCTTAACTTTGCAAAGAAACAAAATACAACTAAGAGCAATGTCAAACCTAACAATCGACCAAAAGACTGTAAAGCAACTTTTCCAAGACAAAAAGACGGACTTCCTGATACCTGACTACCAGCGTCCTTACGCATGGGGAATAAGCGAATGCCGCACGCTGTGGGAAGACCTTTTCTCGTTCTCATTTCCAAGTGAAGACATAGACGGCTTCAACGAAAACGAGGAGTATTTCCTCGGCTCGATAGTGACGTTCAAAAACGGCAAACAACAGGAGGTGATAGACGGACAGCAACGCATAACTACATTGATGCTTCTGCTGCGTGCTTTCTATAACCGGCTGCGCGACATGAAGGGCAAAAGGTCTGAAAGGACAAAAGAGAACTTGGAAATGTGCATCTGGAAAACTGACGCTTACGGCGATTTCAACCAGGACGATGTAAAGATTACTTCGGAAGTGGCGACGGACAACGACCGCGAAGAGTTTGCGACAATATTGAAGACCGGGAACACTGATAAAATGAAAAGCCGTTATGCAAACAACTTCAACTATTTCGAGGAACGTGTGGGGGAGTTCCTGTTGAAATATGTCGATTATTTCCAAGATTTCCCAAACCGCATACTCAACAACTGCGTCCTGCTGCCAATAGAAGCGGAGACGCAAGACACTGCATTGCGCATATTTTCAACTCTGAACGACAGGGGCAAGCCGTTGTCTGATGCAGACATTTTCAAGGCCCAGCTATACAAGTTTTATTCTTCAATAGGAGAAAAGGACAAGTTTATGGAAACATGGAAATGGTTAGACGAGACTACAAGCGCGATATTCCATCCGGTTTACGGCACGCCACTCGACGAGCTTTTCACACGCTACATGTATTACGAACGCGCGTTGGGTGATAATACATCCTCTACGGTAGAGGCGTTGCGGAAGTTCTATGAAAAAGACGGCTACGCAATATTCAAACGAAAGGAAACGCTTGACAACATAGTAACATTGGCGAAATTTTGGAAGGACGTACTCGCACAAGACGAGGAGCGTTTCTCTGAAAACATACTGCGGCGTTTATTCGTCCTCGACTATTCACCAAATGGAATGTGGCGTTACATGGTGACTGTCTACTTCATGCACAACAAGGACGCTGAAGGCAACCTTGACGAGGCGCGTTTCGCTGCATTCCTTGACAAAATTACTGCGTTCACGTTCGCATACGCAATAACAAATCCGGGCGTCGGCTCATTGCGCTTGCCTATGTTCACGGAAATGCAGAATATAGTGAACGATAAGGATGTGACATTTTCTAAATACAAGTTCGACGAGACACGCTTCCGTTCAGTATTCAAAAACTACAACTTCTCGAACAGCCGCCTGATAACAAAATCAATGTTGACATGGTGGGCGTTCCACTTCGACGGGCAGAAACTCGTGCCGCTATACACGCCTTTCGATATTGAACACATCTATCCTCGTAGCAGGCAGCAAAAGGAAGGCACGCTGAAAGACAAGCGCAGCATCGAACTTCTTGGCAACAAGTCTTTGTTGGAGCGCAGGATAAACATAAGAGCGTCTGATTACCGCTTCGCAGACAAGATGAAATACTACAACGGTTTCACAACGTCAAAAGGCGAAAAGCAGGGTACGGACATTCAGGAATTGCGCAAACTAACATCTTCGGCGACAGACTTCACGGAGCAGGACATCATCGACCGTAACAAGCGCATCATCGATGGGTTTGTGGAATACTTGAGAATTAATGACTTATTACAATAAACAATTAAAAACAAAACATTATGGTTACATTACTGTCTATTTTAGCTTTAATTCTCGCAGTCCTTCAAATCATCTTGTTTTTCAAGTTATGGGGTATGACAAATGACATTCGTGTTATGAAGCAAAACATACAAGGCGTGGAGTATGACTTTAATCATTACATGCTACTTGATGAAAAGGAAAAGGCTTTCAACTTGGTAAAGTCACGACTATTAAACGTATTGATGATAAAAAAAGAAAGCAACAATGACAAAGCGTCTTTCATTGAAAACTCAAAATGGCACATAAACAAATACAAGAAAATGGCTGACGTAACAGGATATGAGCTTCCTGCGCACATGCGTGACGCGGAGGCATTTTGGGACTATCTGAATAAAATAAAAGACGCTACAATTTACCGTGAACAATAAGACAAAGGCTGACGATATTCATTATTATCGTCAGCCTTTTTTACAAGTTGAATTGGTCAGCACATAACGCACTTTTCAACCTGATGCTCTATTTCAGATATGTTCACTTCAACGTCAACATCATCTCCTTCATCATTGTATGCTGATATGTTGTCAATCCACACGCAGGCTTCTGTCGTGACAAATCCTCCTGTGCCGTTGAAATAATCATCCTCTGTATATCCGTCAATTGAATATCCACCTTCGACGCAAACAAGCAGGTCGTCATGGATTATTTCAACGTAAAAGTGGCCTTCTTTGCCGTCAAGTTCACATTCAATGGCATTTTCAATTTTCTTTTCAAGTGTCATACGCTCGCCCTCCAAAACTTCATAATTGCCAATCCTGTATAATACTTCCTCAAAGTGGCTTTTCTGAAACCGCAATCAATCAAGGCCAAGTCTGTGTACTTCTTCAGCGTTTTCCGACTTATCCCGAGCAGGGCGCACGTTTCATTTACGCTATACCTACTGGCTGCATTTACTATTGGTTCATCACTTGTCATAATCATTCCTCCACTTTGATTTTAGCGACTTTTACAAGCGATAATACAAAACTCACAATAGCAGGGAAGAACAGCCATGTATGCGATAAAACCAACATAAAGATGAACGACAAGGCAAACCATACGCATACAGTTTTTTCTTTGCGTGACTTGCTATTCCACGAAACGTCCTTTTTCCAAAGGTTAAGCATTCCGTTAAACCAATTTCCATTAAATTCATTGCTCTTAGTGCCCATAATGATAAATTTTCTAAATTCTTGTTTGAGCATCGGCAACTTTTGTTACCTTTGCATTGTTGTAATTTATATTGTAATGCAAAGGTAATAAGAATTTTCTATGTTTCTATATAGAAATTCAGGAATATCCATTGTGTTGCATATATTTAACTTTTAAACTCATTAAACAATGGATTTACACATACATTTTCAAATTGGACGCTATTCAAAAAATACCGCAAACTGCGGTTGAAGCCTAAAAAACTGCAAATAAACAGCAAAATCAGTACGATATATATATAATTCATTGAAAATCAATAATTTGCGAATTGAATAAGCACGTCTGGAAAGCGTGTATACGCCAAAAGCGTATCGGGGGTTCGAATCCCCCTCTTTCCGCAAATTTTAATCCTTTAGGATATGAACAACCTGATTGCAAAAACTGCAATAATCACGCTCCTCGTTTTTACTCAATGTCTTAATGTGCCGGCCCAAAGCGGCAAAACATCGTCGACGGCAACGGTAACCGTCGCGCCAGACAGCGCAGCCGCCTCTGTACAGCACACCGACACGGCTTCATTTGCGGCCGACTCGCTTGACTTCGGCATGGACGAAGCGGCCGACTCGACCATGGTTCCGGTGGAAAGCGTAGGTTTCCACAAGATGTTGAAGATAAAATACATCGAAGGCAGCGCAGGCTTCATGTCATTCGTGGCACTGGCATTAGTACTCGGCTTGGCGTTCTGCATCGAGCGTATAATCTACCTCACGCTGTCGGAGATAAACGCGAAAAAACTGATGGCCGACCTTGAGACACAAATAATGGACGGCAACATAGAAGAAGCCAAATCGATATGCCGCGACACCCGCGGCCCAGTGGCTTCAATCTGCTACCAAGGTCTTTCCCGAATAGACGAAACGATGGAAGACATCGAGCGCAGCATAACATCATACGGCACAGTGCAGGCGGCCAACCTAGAGAAAGGGTGCTCGTGGATCACGCTGTTCATAGCCATGGCCCCGTCGCTAGGTTTCCTCGGAACGGTAATAGGCATGGTGATGGCTTTCGAGCAGATACAGCAGGCAGGCGACATAAGTCCTACCATTGTAGCGGCCGGAATGAAAGTAGCCTTGATAACGACCATCTTCGGACTGATTGCCGCTTTGATCCTGCAAGTGTTCTATAACTACATATTGTCAAAAATAGAACATCTCACCAGCCAAATGGAAGAGTCGGCAATAACGCTCTTGGACATAATAATGAAATATAAGCTGACACGATGACGGGATTGCGAAACAGGCTTGAAAGGCGGACAAGCGAAAAGGTTTCAACCCTTGCGCTGTATCTGCTCGTGGCGCTGACGGTTGTTTTGTTCGGCGCGTTTTTCCTCATCGGGTACGACACTCCATACGAAGACAACCCGTCGTTCAACGCCCCCGTGCTTACCGACACCGTGCTTGTGTTCATCTATCTGCTTGTTTTCGCGACTTTGGCGTTGACCGTAGCATCCGTAATCGCAGGCATAAAAGTCAGGGGGAAATCTCAGGGCGTGGTCAACAACATACCTTCGGCCAAGATAGCATGGGGCACGGCTGCCCTGCTTGCGGCCAGTATGCTCGTCACATTCCTGTCAGGTTCGCCTGAACCAGTGACAGTCAACGGCATAAAATACGCCGACACGTTTTGGCTGAAGGCTACCGACATGTTCATAAACACGTCATTCGTGCTGCTGGCCGTAGCCGTATGCGGCGTAGTGTTCGGCCTTTCAGGGTACAACAGGAAGATAAAATAACCAGTGTCACCATAAAGAACGAGACATGATTTTACACCACGTAAAACGCACGGTACCACAGCTTAACACCACATCGACGGCCGACATATCGTTCATCCTGCTGGTGTTTTTCCTCATCATGACGTCGATGGACGTAGACAAGGGGCTTGTGCGCACGCTGCCTCCCATGCAGGACGACAACAGGCAAGAGACCGTGGACGTGGAAAAAGGCAATGTCTTGGAACTTAGAATAACGCCTGCGGGCAATCTCATGGTAAACGGCAAAACTGCCGATACAGGCAAATTACGGCGCAGGGTGGCCACGTTTGTAGAACATTCAGCCGACCGCAGCGGCCATGTAATAACGCTCGACGTTGACCGCAAGGCTCCTTATAATGCATATTTCAACGTCCAGAACGAGATAGCCGCGGCATACAAACAGCTCAGGAACGCATACGCAACAAAGACATACGGGCACGCTTACGCCTTATGCACGCCCGAACAACGTGAAGCGGTGAGGCGGGTTTATCCGCAGCGGATCGTAGAAACGTCGGCCGGCGACGGGAAAGGAGGCGCGGAATGAGTTTTTTCAGACATTCAAGAAGGGAAGTACCGCTACTAAACACAGCCGCCCTACCCGACCTGATATTCACCGTCCTTTTCTTTTTCATCACCGTCACCCACATGCGCGAGGTCACATTGAAGGTGAAATACCGCGTACCCGAAGGGACTGAACTTACAAAACTCGTCAAAAAATCAGCCGTAACATATATCTACATAGGCAGACCTACCGACGAAATGCGCCGTACCGTCGGCGACAAGACATGCATACAGCTTAACGACAAGTTAGCCGACGTGGCCACGGTAACCGACTATGTGGCCGACGAACGCTCGCGGATGTCGCCCGAAGACAGACAGGCAATGAGCGTATCGGTAAAAGCCGACCGCGAGACCGAAATGGGAATAATGACCGACATAAGACAGGCTTTGCGCCGCGCGGGAGCATTACGCATCAATTATTCGGCCACACAGAAAGGCGGGAAATAGCCTTTCCTGTTTACGTTTGAGGTTTTAATCCACCCCATAATGCTAAATTTTACTTACAATTTGTTGCAAAAACAATAAATATATCGTATCTTTGCGCAAACATAGTGACAATATGTATTTGGCAGAAAGCCATTTACGCATTGTTGTAAATTAACATTCAAGCAAATATACAATAGCATTATGGCACATCACAATCTCGATTCGTTAGACAAGAAAATTCTCAAGTTGATAGCTGAAGACGCGAGAATACCGTTCTTGGAAGTGGCCCGCTCGTGCAATGTAAGCGGCGCAGCCATCCACCAACGCATACAGAAGCTCAACAACATGGGCGTGTTGAAAGGCTCGAAATTCATAATCGACCCCGAGAAGATAGGCTACGAGACATGCGCCTACATGGGGTTGAACCTGAAAAACCCAGAGAAGTTCGACGAAGTTGTCGAGGAACTAAAGAATATACCTGAAGTAGTTGAATGTCATTATACAACCGGCGACTATGACATGTTCATCAAAATCTACGCCGTAAACAATCATCATCTGCTCAACATAATACACGACCGCCTGCAACCGCTCGGCCTTTCGCGCAGCGAGACGATAATCTCGTTCAACTCGGCGTTCAGCCGCCAACTGCCGATTGTCGACATGCCGGTTGACAACGAGGATACGACAGAAGAATAAACGACAGCGTAATGAAAAAATTTTTCTTATCTTTTGTGCTTGCAGTTGCGTCTCTTGCAGTGCAGGCACAAGATTATTTTGTGATAGAAGGGCAAATAAAAAACGCGCCGAAGAACGCTGTCGTCCACTTGTTCAGATACGAAGGAATGGTGCTGGAACGGTTAGCAAAAGACACGATAACCAACGATTCCTTCAGTTTCCGTGAAAAAACGACAGGCTCGGGAACGGAAAAGCTGGCGTTGGTGGCCGAAAACAACGGAACGGGAGGTATGATTTTGAACATCTGGGCGCGTCCCGGTAGCCACGTGAAAGTGTCATCCGACAACATGTTCGCTTATACATGGGACGTAGAAAGCGACATTCCCGAACAGATAACGAGACAGAAATTCCTCGCCCCGGTGCACGACTTGTGGATTGACGCGCAGCGGGTCGACGTGCAAGAAGATTCCATAAAGGCGCGACTGAAGGCAAAAGGATTGTCTGACAGCGAGAAATCAAGGCTCAAAGCGACACGTGACAGCCTGAAAAAAGCCAAGCAAAATATTCAAGATGAAATCATCCTGAAGGAAAGCAAGACAATGGCTGCCATGCAGGTTGACGACAGTTGGATGCTGGAATTTCTCAATAACGCCTACATGGCGAAGCGTTCCGAGCGCGAGGACGTAAAGAACTGCGTCAAGGAACTTTACGACAAGCTGCCCGAAAAATGGCGCAACACGCCGCACGGAAAGGAAGCCGGCTACGTGATATATCCTCCGTCGCAGTTTAAGAAAGGCGACATTGTCGACGGTTTCGACTTGTATGACCTGAACGGGAACGTACACAAATTCTCCGACTTCAGGGGGAAATACATACTGATGGACTTCTGGAGCTACGGTTGTGGAGCCTGCCTGATGGCCATTCCCGAGCTGAAGGAAGTGGCCGAGACGTACAAAGACTCGATTGAAGTCATCAGCATGTCAATCGACAACGACAAGATGTGGCGCGAGGCGACCGAAAAATACGGCGTTACGGGCAACAACCTGAACGACCGTAAGGGGCGAACAGGCATAGCGGCGAAGTTCGGCATCTACGGGATACCGCTCTTTGTGCTCATCTCCCCGCAAGGAACGTTCATTGAAAAATGGCAAGGTTACGCCAAGGGTGGACTGAAAGAACGGGTAGCGAAACAACTTGCGAAATAATAAGACAAAACAAACAGCGAAAAAGCCGAAAGCCGGGTACATGCCGGTTTTCGGCTTTTTCGTTTATCTCTCATAATCAACGAAAGCGAAATCGTAAGCGTGACGCTCGTCCTTGGCGTGCCGTTCACGGACAGTTTCACGCCATTCGGAATAGTCAGGGAAGAAAGCGTCGGCCCCGTCTGGCGTGTCGTCAACCTCGGTAAGACACAGGCGGTCGGCAAAACGGATTGCCTGAGCATATATTTCGGCACCACCTATAATATAAATATCTTCCTCTTGAGAGCAGTGCTTGAGAGCTTCGTCAAGTGAAGAATACGTGTCACAGCCAGGGAAATCACTCTTTGTACGGCTCAACACGATGTTCCTGCGGTTAGGCAAAGCGCCCTTCGGCAACGATTCAAACGTGCGGCGGCCCATTATTATGGTGTGTCCAGTGGTCAGTGACTTAAACCGTTTAATGTCATCGGGCAACCAGTAAACCAGCTTGTTGCCCTTGCCGATGGCGCGGTTGCGAGCCACCGCTGCAATGATAGATATTCGCATGTAGGTAATTTTCTTAACTCTTAATTCTTAACTCTTAATCAATCATACGCTCACCTGCCCCGGAATATGCGGCCACGGGTCATAATTCTCGAGTTTGAAATCTTCGTACTTGAAGTCGAATATGTCCTTAACATCAGGGTTGATTGTCATTGTCGGCAGCGGGCGCGGTGTGCGGGCGAGCTGCAACTTGACCTGTTCCAAGTGGTTAAGGTACAGATGCGTGTCGCCGGTAGTATGTATGAAGTCGCCCGGCTTCAGTCCAGTGACCTGCGCCATCATCATCAACAGCAGGGCGTATGACGCTATGTTGAACGGCACTCCTAAGAAAGTGTCGGCGCTGCGCTGGTAAAGCTGGAGGCTGAGACGGCCGTCGGCCACATAGAATTGGAACAGACAATGGCACGGCGGAAGGTGCATCTGCTCGATTTCGGCCACGTTCCACGCGCTCACAATCATGCGGCGCGAGTCAGGGTTGTGGCGTATCTGCTCTACAACGTTCCTTATCTGGTCGATGTGCCCGCCGGAATAGTCGGGCCACGAGCGCCACTGGTGGCCATAAACAGGACCAAGCTCTCCGTCGGCATCGGCCCATTCGTTCCATATTCTTACGCCATGCTCTTGCAGATACTTAACGTTCGTATCGCCTTTCAAGAACCACAGCAGCTCATAGATGATTGATTTCAGGTGGAGTTTCTTCGTCGTAAGCAACGGGAAACCGTCCTCCAAGCGGAAGCGCATCTGGTTGCCGAACACGCTTATCGTGCCCGTGCCCGTGCGGTCGTGCTTCTTCACGCCTTCCGTCATTATGCGGTTAAGCAGGTCGAGATATTGTTTCATTATTATATTTTTTGTAAGGAAATAGGCCCAAATAAACCCGATTGGCCGGATAAGCCAATGCAGACATGGCATATTCCCTTCATTCTTAACTTTTAATTCTTAACTTAAAACTTCGTTGTTTCCTTCCGGCGTGTGCGTACTCTTTATCTTCCACTCGGCCGGATAAAGATTATTGGCGCGGTTGCCTATATTTTTCTCGAAGCCGAGCGACGCGCCTTTATATGTCATCAACACATATCCGCGGGGAGTATCCGGCGTGCACGGCACTGTCTCCTTGCGCAGATAGCTTATCGCCCGGTCATAATCAAGCTCCAGCCGGGGAAAAGCCGACGTATCCAAATCTGCCGACAAGGCCAAAGCCTGCGAAGGAACAACGTCCTTGCCTTTCACTTCGCCGAGCCGTATCCCTGCCGTAAGCACTTTCATTTGCCGTGAAAGCGTGTCGTAAATGTCTTTCCACGCTTTCGGTATGGCGGCGAAAGCATCGCCGACGACCGTCACCTCAAACCTGTCTGGCCGCCTCAACCACGACAGGCACTGCCATGGGACAGCAGTTTTGGCACCCTGCCGCCGCTCTTTCCTTGTTTTTTTTGCCGAAGACCCGAAAGCTGAAGCCGGGCTGTCACCATGCTTACGCATAACGGCCGTAAACAATCCTTCGCCTTTCGTCAATCCGGGCAGGAAGCGGTAAACGGGCGCATCGAAGCCGGCTAGCGCCGAACCCTGTACTCCCCAGCCGTCGCCTACGGCCACGACGAGAGGCTCCGCACCAAGTTCTTCACATATATACCTGACGTTTTCTTCGTTTTCATGTGTATTGAACGTACACGTTGAATAAACCAGCAGACCGCCGTCGCGCAGGCATGGCCAAGCGTCGGCAACTATTTCACGCTGCAACCGCCAGCACTTATCCACGTTACGCAGGCTCCACTCGCCTACCGCGGCCGGGTCTTTACGGAACATTCCCTCGCCCGAACAGGGCACGTCGGCCAGCATAATGTCAAACTTCAGGCCGCAACGGCCAAAGTCCTTAGGATAATTATTGGTAACAATAACGTCGGCATGGCCGTATTTCATCATGTTCTCGGCCAATATCTGCGCCCGCGCAGGCATCGGCTCGTTGCACACCAGCAGGCTGCTTTCGGGCAGGGAGCCACGGGCCGTGGTCGACTTGCCGCCCGGAGCGGCGCAAAGGTCAAGCATCGCGACCGGAGCTCCGCCAGCGTATTGGCGCAGCACGAGGTCGATAAACATCGACGACGCTTCCTGAACGTAATACAGCCCGGCATGCAGCATGGGGTCAAACGTGAAATTCGGCCTGCTGCCAAGATAGAAACCGCCTTCGCACCAAGGCACCCGCCCTGTGCATCCGGCAATATCCACATCCACCGCGCCACATTTCGCGGGGTTCAACCTTATGCTTACGGGCGGTTCAGAAGCCAGCCCTTCGGCCAAGATTTGCCACAGCCTGTCGCCCAGCGCGGCCTTTGTCTGCTTGATGAAGTCTTCGGGCAAAGTCATTGATAAGGATGTAAATGCTTGATTTGCAACGATAACCGAGACAGGTAACACGAAAACATATTTTCACGTAACCCCCTTTGCATTATCTTTTGCAAAGTTACTAATTATTTTAAAGTTTTTATACAAAATGTTGCCTGATTAACTATATTAACCTAACTTTGCAGAAAATAAAGACATTTTTCACACGTTTCCGACAATTATGCAATCTTTTTGTTTACATTATTTAGCATTATAGAACTATCATTTTTTTTACATATAAACAATAAAACAACAATTTAATTATGAGACTAAAACATCTTATTTTGCCCTTGGCTATGCTCTGCGGCGTACTGAACGCAAGCGCCCAGGAAGAAGACAAAAACATGTTCAACCACCTGTCGGCCGGCATCACTGTCGGTACTCCGGGTATAGGCTTCGACGTTGCGGCCCCTATCGGCAACTACGTACAGGTGCGCGCGGGCTTGGCTTTCATGCCTAACATCAAGTTCGGCACCGACCTTGACGTTATCGACACGCCGTCCGATTTTACAGGAAGGATACCTGAAACGGTGGAAGTTGAGGCAAAAGTGGGCTTCACTAACGGCAAGCTGCTATTCGACGTGTTCCCGTTCAAGAGCAGTTCGTTCCATATCACAGCCGGAGCTTACTTCGGCTCGTCAGCCATTATCAAGGCTTACAACAAGGAAGACGGGCTGCTTCAGGACATAGCCGACTACAACATGGCCCATCCCAACACCCAAATAGGCTACGAGCTGGGCGACTATCTGCTCACGCCTGACGAGAACGGAAACATCAACGCCGAGATAAAGACCGCAGCCTTCAAGCCTTACATCGGCCTTGGTTTCGGCCGCGCCGTGCCCAAGAAGCGCATAGGCTTCATGTTTGAGGCCGGCGTCCAGTTCTGGGGCTCGCCCAAACTTTACTGTAACGGGCACGAGCTGACCGAGGAAGACTTTGACGGCGACGACGGCGGACTGATGAAAACACTCAGCAAAATCACCGTTTACCCTGTAATAAACTTCCGCATCTGCGGCCGCATACTTTAAGCGTTCAGCATCATTTGAAACACAAATCCACACGGCCGGGGCATCAGTCCCGGCCGTTTTCGTGGCTTATGGCTAAACAGCGGTAAACGTTCGTCGATGCAAAAGACGGCAAACGGGGTTGCAAAAGGCCGTCTTTCACACGACAAAAGGCCACCTTTTGCAAGGCAAAACACGGCCTTTTACAACCCCACTGAATATCAAGCACTTACACAAGCGGCAACAAGGATGCCACCGACTGCCGCAAAACAGGATTATAACAAGTAACTGGCAGGCTTCATTCCATTAACTTGTTTTTAACAAAAAACGCCAAATCACCAGCGCAAACAAGCACTTTTCTGATAAAAATCATTACCTTTGCATTAGGTAATGCTGCGCTCGGCAATCCGAAAACAAACTTTCATTGCACTTGCTTGCACCACCTTTGCAAATGCAGCGGCGCAGGCCGCGCGTGCGATTATATACGAAAAACAATAACAAAACAATAAAAACACACTGATTATGGACATTATAGAACGATTCTTGAAGTACGTGAGCTTTGACACCCAATCGTCGGAAGAAAGCGAATCTGTGCCGAGCACGCCTAAACAGATGGTGTTCGCGAAGTATCTGCGCGACGAACTGAAAGACGAAGGCTTTGACGACGTTGAAATGGACGACATGGGCTACGTCTACGCCACGCTGAAGTCGAACATGAAGAAAGACGTGCCCACGATAGGCTTCATCAGCCATTACGACACGTCGCCCGACTGCAGCGGGGCCGGCGTGAAGCCGCGACTGATAAAGAATTACGACGGACAGGACATCGAACTGTCGCCGGGCATAGTGTCGTCGACAAAAAAATTCCCCGAACTTTTGGCGCATAAGGGCGAAGACATCATCGTCACCGACGGCCACACCCTGCTCGGAGCCGACGACAAGGCGGGCATTGCCGAGATTGTGCAGGCCATGTGCTGGCTGAGGGATCATGACGAAGTGAAGCACGGCGACATACGCATGGGCTTCAATCCCGACGAGGAGATAGGCATGGGCGCCCACCATTTCGACGTAGAGAAGTTCGGATGCGAATGGGCTTACACAATGGACGGCGGAGACATCGGCGACTTGGAGTTCGAGAACTTCAACGCGGCGTCGGCCAAGATAACAATCAAGGGCGTAAGCGTACACCCCGGATACGCCAAAGGAAAAATGGTCAACGCCAACCGTCTGGCCGCCGAGTTCGCCTCCATGCTGCCAGCCGACGAAACCCCTGAGACCACCGAAGGCTATGAAGGCTTCTACCACCTGCTGGGCATAGAGTCGAACATAGAGAACGCGAAACTCTCTTACATCATACGCGACCACGACCGCGAGCGCTTCGAGGAGCGCAAGGACTTCATCGAGGAATGTGTAAGGAAGATGAACGAAATATACGGCGAAGGCACCGTGACGGCCGACGTGAAAGACCAATACTACAACATGAAGGAGAAAATCGACCCCAACATGCACGTCATCGACATTGTGCTCAAGGCCATGCAGGACAGCGGCGTTGCGCCGAAAGTCGAGCCGATACGCGGTGGCACGGATGGAGCGCAGCTGTCATTCAAGGGCCTGCCCTGCCCCAACATATTCGCCGGAGGAGTCAACTTCCACGGACCTTACGAGTTCGTATCCGTACAAGTGATGCAGAAAGCCGTCGACGTAATCATCAACATCTGCAAGATCACGGCCGAATATAACGACTGACAGCGTTGCCGATTTACACCCACCCCAGCCCTCCCGAAGGGAGGGAGCTTGGTATGTTGTGTTCAAAATAATAAATGATACTGGTAATCAAGCTCCCTCCCTTCGGGAGGGTCGGGGTGGGTGTTTGTTCTTAATTCTCAACAATATATGTCAGAACTCCCTTATCTCGTAAAAGACCTCGCCTTGATACTCATCGTTGCAGGCATCGTCACAATCGTTTTCAAGAAGCTCAAGCAGCCGCTCGTGCTGGGATACGTCGTGGCGGGCTTTCTTGTAAGTCCACACATGCCTTACACAATGTCGGTAGTCGACCGCGCCGACATAGCCACATGGGGCGACATCGGCGTGATGTTCCTCCTGTTTTCGCTAGGGCTTGACTTCTCGTTTAAGAAAATCCTTAGGATGGGAGCTTCGCCGATAATATCCACTTGCTGCATCGTATTCTGCATGATGATGCTCGGCGTAGTGGCCGGCCACGCCTTCGGGTGGAGCCGCATGGACTGCATCTTCCTCGGAGGAATGCTCGCTATGAGCTCTACCACAATCATCTACAAGGCCCTAGACGACCTCGGCCTGCGCCAACAACGCTTCGCCGGGCTGGTGATGAGCGTGCTCATACTTGAAGACATACTGGCAATAGTGCTCATGGTGATGCTCTCGGCCATAGCCAACGGCAGCAACCCCGACGGCGAACAGATGGTGGGCAGCGTGCTGAAGATAGCCTTCTTCCTGATACTTTGGTTCGTAGTGGGCATATATCTCATACCTTGGATGCTGAGGTCGATGCGCAAACTGATAAACAACGAGACGCTGCTCGTCGTCTCGCTCGGCCTCTGCTGCGCCATGGCCGTGCTGTCGACGAAGGTTGGTTTCAGCAGCGCCTTCGGGGCGTTTGTCATGGGTTCGATACTCGCCGAGACTGTGGAAGCCGAAAGGATAACCAAGCTCGTAGAGCCGGTAAAGAATCTTTTCGGGGCCGTTTTCTTCGTTTCCGTAGGAATGTTGGTCGATCCTGAAGTCCTCGTTGACTACGCCTTACCCATCGTTTTGCTAGTTCTTACCATTCTGGTCGGGCAAGCCGTGTTCGGAACTCTTAGCTTCCTTGTCAGCGGACAGTCACTGAAGTCGGCCATGCAGTGCGGTTTCTCGATGGCGCAAATCGGCGAATTTTCGTTCATTATAGCGTCGCTCGGCCTGTCACTCGGTGTCATAAGCAACTTCCTATACCCCGTAGTGGTGGCCGTATCGGTAATAACGACATTCCTTACGCCATACATGATACGTGCGGCAACGCCATGTTACGCCATGCTTGAGCGCCACCTGCCCGGTAAATGGATTGCCGCGCTCAACAGCATAACCCTAAGCCGCCGCCCGGCACACCCCGAGCGCAAGTGGAAAACGCTGATAACGCAAATGGTAAAGACCACCGTCGTATATTCAATACTTTCAGGAGCGGCCATCGCCTTGATGTTCACGTTCGTGCTGCCGTTCGTCCGCCATTTGCTGCCACATTGGTGGGCAAACGCCGTATGCGGCGTAGCCACGCTACTGCTGATAGCCCCTTTCCTGCGCGCCATCGTCATGAAGAAGAACCACAGTGAGGAATTTAAGGCGCTATGGGCGGAAAGTCCTTATAACAAACTGCCGCTGATATTCACCATTCTCGTGCGACTTGCCATTGCGTCTACATTCATATTCTACATCTGCAACTATCTTACGCGCTTTACCAACGCGCTGATGATAAGCATTGCGCTGGCCGCCATGGCACTAATGGTAATCTCGCGCTCGCTCAAAAGGCGCAGCATCCAAATGGAAAGGATGTTCATGCAGAACCTGCGTTCACGCGAAATAGCGGCCGAAGTAATGGGGCATAAGCGTCCGCTATATGAAGGCAAGCTGCTCGACCGCGACATACACATATCCGATTTTGACATTCCCGACAACTCGCTTTGGGCCGGAAAGACACTGCGCGAACTCGAGTTGAGAAACAAGTTCGGCGTTCATGTAAGCAGTATCTTGCGCGGAATACAGCGCATCAACATCCCCGGAGGCAGCACTATCATTTATCCGGGCGACAAAATCCAAGCCATCGGCAGCGACGAACAGCTCACGGCAATGGGCACGGCAATGGCAAACGAAGTGCTGCGGAGAGACCCCGACATAGAGAAACGCAACATGAAACTGCGCCAAATGGTTATAAACGGAACGGGAGTGTTTGTAGGAAAGTCGATAAAAGAAAGCGGAATAAGGGAAAAATACAACTGTATGGTGGTCGGGTTGGAAGAAGGTAAAGAGAATCTTTCACTCATCGACCCTGCGCAAAAACTGCAAACAGGCGACATTCTTTGGCTCGTAGGCGAAGAAGACGACCTCGAAAGAATGAACAAAGACAACTGAAAGTTAAGAATTAAGAGTTAAGAATTAAGAAAATATGCCTTTATTGCCAACTTTCTTAATTCTTAACTCTTAATTCTTAATTCGCTTAATACCATTGCACGGCATTGCTGAAGCCGCTCCGTTTGTCGTATTTCAATGCGTCGGTAAGCGTCGCCGCGTTACAACGGAACGAGAAATTATAAGACGTATAGGGTGAAAGCACGACCGAGCAGCTCATGTTAAAGCAGTGCAGGTCGCGGCTGAGCGAGGCGGTGGTCATTGACAAATCGTGCTCCTCGAAGTCGTAACCTGACGAAAAACTGATGTTCCAGCCGTCGCTGATGCGTATGTTTCCGCTGAAGTTCAACGTCTGCGTAAAACGGTAAGGATAGCGCATTGTCTTCTTGTTGAACTTCTCGCGCCTTGTATCTTCACGCATTGAGATGCCGTAACCGAAGGTCAACGACCACGGCATTGAGAACTTCATGTATCCGTCCTCGTCAGTCTCGGCCTTGCCGCCCTCGTCCTTTTTCGCGCCGTGCTGGCCGCGCACGAGGTCGTCGTCGACGTTGGTCTCAATGTCGGTGTTGTCATATTCATCGTCTTCCTCTTCCTCGTCGTCATCCTCATCATCGCCTCCGCCAAACCATTTTTTTATCTTTTCAGGCGTAAGAGTGAACGAAAAGTTCTGCGACATGCCTTGGAAACGGCCGAACCGACCCTTGCTGTACTCGGTGTGAGTGCCTACATAAGGGTTGCCGTTCTCGTCAAGCTCGTAGGCGTAAGTGGCAAACACGGCGTTCATGTTGAACGTATAGTTCTTCCACCACTTGAGACGCAAGCGCACGGTGAGATCGCTCCACGGGCGTTCCTTGTTCGTCATGTTGTAGCCCATGCTGAAACCAAGCTCGTCGATGATGCTTATCTTCTTGAATCCGGTGGAGTCTTTGTCTGACTTTATCTTCATCTCGATGTTGTTCGAGAGGTCAAACGTAAGGCTTCCGGTTTTCCCACGCGAGGGGATACCGAACAGGCTGCCTTCAAACGGGCTGTACTCCACCAATTCAACGCTGCCGTCGGCATTGGTTTTCTGGTACGTCTCATAATAGCGCGAGCCATTGTCGGGCGCGTAGGCGAAAGTTATCGTCGGCGTGATGACGTGGCGTATGGCCTGTATCTTGTCGCCGAACAGCTTTCTGTTCGGCACCCAGAAACCGTACATCTTGGTCGAAGCGCTAAGACTCATGCGCCAGTCGTACACGTTATAGAAGCCATACACCGTGTCGCGCCGTGCTTCTTGCGCGCCTTCGTCCCACGACTGCATGACTTTGTTAGAGTACATTCGGTCGGTGAAGTTGAACGAGGGGTTGATGTTTATATAATTAAATAAGGTGAAGTTGGCCTGTATCGGGATTGAATGTTGGAAACCGTTGCGCCAGTCCTTGATAAGGTTCGACTTGAACAGGAGGTTTTCCTTAGTGTCTATAGAGTTTCTGAGCTGGCCCGTATAACTCATCGAAATCTTCTCATACCACCGTTCCTTGCCGGCCATGTGCTTACGCTTGAAAGGATAGAAGCGGCTGACCGAGATGTTAAGGTCGGGCAGAGTAAGACTTATGGTAGAGTCTAACATGTTCTGGCTGAGGTTGGCCGTACCGCTGAGTGTCAGTCCGAGGCTGGAGAATGTGCTGCTCCAGCTTACGCTCGACGTGCGCAGGCTCTGCGTGTAACTTTGCGGGTTGTACATGCTGTTGAGGTTGTTGCGCTCGTAAGAGGTCGACGCGAAGTTGACGCTCGCTGACAACGAGGTGAACGGATTGGCCTTGGCGTCCTGCCTGTGGCTCCACTGCAGCTTGAAGCTGGTCTGTTCGGCGTAATCGGGCATGCCTTTGTCGCCGTTCTTGGTGTTCTGGTAACTGAAGAAGAAACTGCCGCTGTACTTGTACCTCTTTCGGTAGTTGGAGGCTACTGACACGCCCCACGAGCCCTTGGTGTATATCTCGCCGAGCAGCTTCAGGTCCCACTTGTCGCTCATGGCGAAATAGTAACCACCGTCGCGCAAATAGAAACCGCGCGAACTTTCGTCGCCATACGAGGGCATGATGAAGCCGCTGGAATAGCTCTTTGTGAACGGGAAGAAACCGTAAGGAATGGCAAGCGGCAACGGTACGTCGGCCACCACGAGATAAGCCGGGCCGAAAACAACGTCCTTGCCGGGGCGCACCTTGGCGCGCGAGAGGGCTATATAGAAATCAGGATGGTCGCGGTCGCAGGTGGTGTAGCGGCCGTGCTGAAGGTAAAGCACGCCGCTCGAGTCGCGCTTCGACTGCTCGCTCGACAGGAATCCGTCCTGCTGGGCAGTGTAAACGCTGTTGATAAAACCCTTCTTTGTCTTGAAGTTGAACGACATTGTGTCGCTCTCGTAAGTGTCCTGCCCCATTACAAACACCGGCTTGCCTGTCACCTCGCCCGTTGTGTCGGCCGTACCCGTAGCGTGCACGAGGCTGCTGTCAAGGCTCATGCGTATGCGGTCGCTCTTCAGGTCCATGTTCTGATACTTCACGTTGGAGTTTCCATACATGCGGGCCTGCTTCGTCAAGGCGTCGTAAACGAGCGAGTCTTCCGACGAGAACGTAACCGGAGCGTCAAGGCCGTTTGATTTCTTGCGGTTTATGCTGTCGAGCCTCACAGAGTCGTCAACATGCTTGTTATGCTTGTATATGGCCAGTTCGAGCGAGTCCATCTTGGTGGTGTCAGACTCGTTTGACAGCCTTACCGAGTCGGCCGTGGCCGTGTCCACGGCCGATACGGTGTCGCCGGCCGGCCGTAATGTGTCGCCGAGAGCCGCGGAATCGCCCCCGGCAACCCCGCCATAGCCCTTTTTAGTGAAAAACGGCATACTTGGTTCTGCCATCATAAACATGAAAGCAGACAGCAGAATGAATATGACTGTTTTTGTTCTCATTGCAATGCAGGGTGCAAATTTACGGAAATTAAACCTAACAGAGCATCAAAACAGCCTTTTTCTTTATTTATTTAACGTTTACGAATATCGCACGCAAACACTCTGAACACACCTTATAAACATATAACGCGACACCATGATACCGGCCGTAAGCAAATCGCGCGTACAGAACACCGCATCAGAACGGGATAAACCGTGCCTGCCATTGTAGACAACAAACGACATTTTCAGGAAGCGAAACAAGCCTTGCCGCTATGGCATTTGTAACGCGGCAGGAACCATTCCGTATGCGCCCCAACCGAGTACATGCGCCTGACGAAGTCATAAAAACAAGCACTCTTGCATTACGGTTAAGCCCATGGGAAGGCCGCCGCCACGCGGCGACACGCCGTTCGGCCTGAAAAAAGCCAAGAAACAGCATTGAACGCAACAGTCTGATACACTGCATTTTACGTTAAGCAACAATTTCCCGCCTTGCAAAACATGGTCTTTGAAAGTGCAAAACACGGCCTTTCGCATCCTCAAAGACGGCCTCCGGGGGAGTGAAAAGCCGTCTTTGAGGAGTAAGAAAACCGTCAAAAAAGCATATAACGGCGGATATTCAGCAAACAGATGTTAATAACACGAGATTCCAGTAGCAGTTATTTAACTTTTAACAACAGTCCGTTTTCTATTTCACAAAAAACTTTTGTCCTGACTTTTTACTTTCCGGAGACGGTAATACGATGCGCCCGCCCCACCCTGCCAATAATTAAACCGTCCAAAACGGGCATGCCGCCGTGCCACGGCACGCGAACTTCCACTGGCGCACCTGCACACACCGCGGCAGAATCTGACCAAACATGCTACAAAGACACGCCGCGACAAGCATTGAATTTCATTTTACATCAAACAATTAAAGAAAAGCATAAGAAAAACTTTTCCATTTTGGAAAACTTTTCAAAAATAAATTATTAGAAAATAATCCGAAAAGTTTTTCTTTTTATCGAAAAATGTTCGTAGCTTTGCACCACTTAATTCACTTCTGTCATCATGGAAAATAGACAAACCTATTCATTTGAAGAGGCTTACCAAGCCTCACTGGCTTATTTCGGCGGCGACGAACTGGCCGCGCGCGTATGGGTAAACAAGTACGCGCTGAAAGACAGCTACGGCAACATTTTCGAGAAATCACCGGCCGACATGCACTGGCGCATTGCCAACGAAGTGGCGCGTATAGAACAGAAATACGCCAACCCGCTGACGGCTGAAGACGTGTTTGAAGTGCTCGACCACTTCAAGTATATAGTACCCGCAGGCAGCCCTATGACCGGCATCGGCAACAACTTCCAAGTAGCGTCGTTGTCAAACTGCTTCGTCATCGGCCTCGACGGCGACGCCGATTCCTACGGGGCAATACTGCGTATAGACGAGGAGCAGGTGCAACTGATGAAGCGCCGCGGCGGCGTAGGCCACGACCTGTCGCACCTACGGCCTAAAGGGTCGCCTGTGAACAACTCGGCGCTGACGTCCACCGGGCTCGTGCCGTTCATGGAACGATACAGCAACTCTACGCGCGAAGTGGCGCAAGACGGGCGGCGCGGCGCGCTGATGCTCTCGGTAAGCATCAAGCACCCCGACAGCGAGGCGTTCATCGACGCGAAGATGACAGAAGGCAAGATTACAGGGGCCAACGTTTCAGTGAAAATCGACGACGAGTTCATGCGCGCGGCCATCGACGACCGCGAGTACACCCAGCAGTTCCCGATCGACAGCGAAGAACCGCAGGTGAAGAAAGACATCAGCGCAAAGAACCTGTGGGAGAAGATTGTGCACAACGCTTGGAAAAGCGCCGAGCCGGGAGTGCTGTTCTGGGACACGATTGTCCGCGAGAGCTTGCCCGACTGCTACGCCGACCTCGGCTTCCGCACCGTGTCCACCAATCCATGCGGAGAAATACCATTGTGTCCTTACGACTCGTGCCGCCTGCTGTCGATAAACCTATACTCTTACGTAGTCAACCCGTTCACGGACAAGGCTTACTTCGACTTCGACCTGTTCAAGCGCCATGTGGGCCTAGCACAGCGCATCATGGACGACATCGTCGACATGGAACTTGAGAAGATCGACCTCATTATGGAGAAGATAAAGAGCGACCCCCAAAGCGACGAGGTTAAGTTTACGGAATACCACCTGTGGGAAAAGATAAAGGATAAGAGCGGCAAAGGCCGCCGCACTGGCGTGGGCATAACCGCCGAGGGCGACATGATAGCCGCCATGGGGCTGCGCTACGGCACGCAAGAGGCAACCGACTTCTCTGTGGAAGTACACAAGACGCTGGCCTTGGCTGCCTACCGCTCGTCGGTGACGATGGCCAAGGAGCGCGGCGCTTTCGCCATATACGACACCAAGAGGGAAGAAAACAACCCCTTCGTCGCCCGTATCAAAGAGGCCGACCCCGAACTTTACGCCGACATGGCAAAGTATGGGCGCCGCAATATAGCCTGCCTCACCATAGCGCCTACCGGCACGACGAGCCTCATGACACAGACCACCAGCGGCATCGAGCCGGTGTTCATGCCCGTGTACAAGCGCCGCCGCAAGGTAAACCCCAACGATACAGACGTGCATGTTGACTTCGTTGACGAAGTGGGCGACTCGTTCGAGGAGTATATCGTTTACCACCGCAAATTCATCGAGTGGATGAAAGTGAATGGATATGACACCGAGAAGCGTTACACTCAAGACGAAATAGACGACCTCATAGCAAAGTCGCCTTATTATAAGGCCACCGCCAACGACGTTGACTGGCTGATGAAGGTGCGGATGCAGGGCGCAATACAGAAATGGGTTGACCACAGCATCAGCGTGACGATCAACCTGCCGGCCAACGTCGACGAAGCCCTCGTCAACCGCCTGTACGTAGAAGCGTGGAAGTCGGGCTGCAAGGGCTGCACCGTCTACCGCGACGGCTCACGCTCGGGAGTGATGCTCTCTGTCGAGAAAAAGAAGGAAAAAGGCGGCGAGGAGATTACCACCCAGCACCAGTTGCCGCCGTGCCGCCATCCGGAAGTGACCGAAGTACGCCCCAAGGAGCTTGAATGTGACGTGGTGCGCTTCCAGAACAACAAGGAGAAATGGGTGGCTTTCGTAGGCTTGCTTGACGGCTATCCTTACGAGATATTCACCGGATTACAGGATGACGACGAAGGCATCGTCCTGCCGAAAACCGTCACCAAGGGTAAAATCATCAAGCAGCCGAACGAAGACGGAACGAAACGCTACGACTTCCAGTTCGAGAACAAGCGCGGATACAAGACTACCGTAGAAGGCTTGAGCGAGAAGTTCAACCCCGAATACTGGAACTACGCCAAGCTGATTTCAGGCGTGCTGCGCTACCGTATGCCGATTGAGCACGTCATAAAGCTCGTCAGTTCGCTGCAACTAAAGAGCGAAAGCATCAACACTTGGAAAAACGGCGTTGAGCGCGCGCTCAAGAAATACATCACCGACGGAACCGAAGCCAAAGGCCAGAAATGCCCTGCCTGCGGACAGGAAACCCTAGTTTACCAAGAAGGATGCCTGATCTGCAAGAACTGCGGAGCGTCAAGATGCGGATAATCTGACAATTCATAATTCATAATTCATAATTCATAATCTAGGCACATGCCATGATGATGGATATGTATGGAGGTTGAGCCGACAAATATCTGTCAAGATTATGGGTATGGGTTGTGGATTATGACAAGCCATAGTGCAACCCGATTATGAATTGTGAATTATGAATTATGAATTAAAATCCAGCTACGTATGCCTCAACAAACTGCGCTTTCACGCCCGCCACGGCGTATTGCCGCAGGAAAGGGTGACCGGAGGCGAGTTTATTGTAAGCATACGGGCTAAATATTTGTTCGGCAAGGCGCTGCAAAGCGACAATGTAGCCGACACGCTTAACTACGCCGAGATATACGAAATCATAAATAAGGAGATGCAAACGCCGTCCTGCCTGCTCGAACACGTTGCAGGCAGGATCGGCAAAAGCATTCTTGACAACATGCCGATGATTGAGGCTCTTGACGTAATTATTGAGAAAACCAATCCTCCAATGGGCGCCGACATCGAAAGCGCGGCGGTTGAACTACACTTAATAAATGATAAAACTTTGTGAAAGGTTGCAGTTTTTTATGGACAAACCGTTACCTTTGTACCTATAATCAAGCGTAAATGAGCAAAAAGATAATATTCATCTTGCTGATGTTTGTCTCTTTCTCCGCCGCCGCAACAGCAGCAGGCAAGCGGTTTACGCTCGTAATCGACGCAGGGCACGGCGGCCACGACGTCGGCGCTAAAGGTGATTTCTCATACGAAAAGAACATCAACCTTAACGTTGCACTGGCTTTCGGCAGATATGTCGAGCGTAATTGTCCCGACGTAAAGGTGGTCTACACGCGCAAGACCGACGTGTTCATCCCGCTTCACAGACGCGCAAGCATAGCCAACAAGAACAAGGCTGACGTGTTCATTTCAATTCATACGAACGCATTACCGAGAGGACATATAGCCCGGGGGCTTGAGACTTACACGATGGGTATGCGCCGATCGGACGAGAAACTGAGCGCAGCCAAGCGCGAGAACTCGGTAATCATGATTGAAAAGGATTACAAGGAACACTACGAAGGCTACGACCCGAACTCCCCGGAAAGCACCATTATGTTTGAATTCATGCACGACAAGAACATGTCGCGCAGTGTCGAACTGGCCCAATACGTGCAAAGCAGTGTATGCTCGATAGCAAAACGGCCTAACAAAGGCGTCAAGCAGGACGTATTTCTAGTATTGCGGGAAACCTCGATGCCAGCCTGCCTCATCGAGCTTGGATTCATAACGACACCCGACGAGGAGAAATTTCTCAACAACAAGTCGAATATCGACAAAATGGCGCGCGGCATTTACGAGGCGTTTGCTAAGTACAAGGCGAAATACGACAAGGACATCACAGTGCCATACGACGCGAAAAGCGATGACAAGATTGAAGTTCCGTCAATCGTTCCGCCTGAAAACGACGAAACAGACGACAGGAACGACAAACCGGAAAAGCTGAAGAAAACAACAAAGAAAGAAATAAAAACAGTTGAAGAAGCTGTCGACAACGAGGACGAAAACAGTGGCCGCCCTATATTCAAAGTGCAGATACTGGCCAGCAGCAAACGCCTTGCGGCAGGGAACAGCAACTTCAAAGGGCTTGACGGCATCGATTCTTATGAAGAAAACGGCCTTATAAAATACACATACGGCTCATCTACCGATTACAACGAAATCTACCGCCTGCGCAAATCGATACTCGATAAATTTCCACAAGCCTTCATCATCGCTTTCAAAAACGGCGGGAAGATGAACGTGAACCAAGCCATACGCGAGTTTAAGTCAAACAAATAATTTTAGACATGAAGTTTTTTAATAAAGAAGTCAAGATAGCCTTAGTGGCGATATGCGGCCTTGTAATCCTGTTTTTCGGGATGAATTTCCTGAAAGGGCTTAACCTCTTCTCGTCATCTGACAAGTATTTCATATCATTCAAGGACATCAGCGGGCTTGCGGCTTCAAGCCCGATATACGCCGACGGCTACAAAGTGGGCGTTGTGAAAAACATAATCTATGATTATAATAATACCGGAGGAACGGTTGTAGAAGCCGAAATAGACAACCGCCTGCGCGTACCACAAGGCAGCAGCGCCGAGATTGTGAGCGACATGCTCGGCAACGTGAAAGTAAACCTGCTGCTCGCCACTAACCCGAGGGAGCGCATAATGCCCGGAGAAACCATCCAAGGAGACATCAACGACGGCGCACTTGGCAAGATGAAGGACATGATACCCACCGTGATGCAGATACTGCCGAAAGTTGACTCGATTGTAACCAGCCTCAACGCCCTGCTGGCCAATCCGGCATTGGCAAAGTCGTTACAGAACGTGGAGACCGTAACCGGCAACCTCACCGTGACATCGCGCCGCCTGAACAACCTGCTCGCAGGACTTGAGGGCAGCGTTCCGGGCATGGTGAACCGCGCCGACAGCGTGCTGTACAACGCAAACACGCTGACCAAGAGGCTCAACACCATCGACGTGGCGGGCACGGTAGCGAGAGTGGACGCCACGCTCGCCAACGTAGAAGAATTCACCGAGAAACTCAACAACAACCAAGGCTCACTCGGACTGCTGATGCGCGACCCGTCGCTTTACAACAACCTGAACAGCACGATGCGCTCGGCCGACTCACTGTTAATCGACCTCAAGGCACACCCGAAACGATACGTTCACTTCTCATTGTTCGGGAGGAAGGACAAATAAGAGAACCGACTCAGTAACAGACTGAAACTCAATACGTTGTAAAAGGCCGTGGCTCTAGTTTAACAAGGCGTTGTAAAGTGGCATATTAATTGCATATATCTTTTTAAAAGGAGGTTATCATGA
>CAJMAO010000001.1 GCA_905211345.1 uncultured Prevotella sp. | reverse complement strand
GGAGGGTTGGGGTGGGTGTCAGGTTTGTTGGTGTCAGGTTTGTTGGTGTCAGGTGTATGCCATGTTTGTGGGTATTATCTTTTTCTTTTGTTTTTATTTTGCGTTTCTCTTGATTTGCATTATCTTTGTCCCTGACAAATTTATGTATAACTTTTAAATATTATATAGCGATAAGAAGAAACTGACAGCTGGCGAACCTGCGCGCGTACCGGCAAGCCACGGCCATTGACGGCGGCTGGCGGCAGGGCGCATCCGTTCACACTTATATATATTTACATATTGAGCTTTTAGCTCTTGTTCTCATCTTCTTGAATACCGCCAATATTCGACAACCAAGAACAAGCAGACTGAGGGTTCACGCTCATGGGCGTGGATTATTCTTTGCTTGTTGGTTGTGAGGTCACTTGGCGGTAACCTAAGAAGATGACAAGTGAAACGAATGGTTGCACGCCTTTCCCGTATCAGCCCTATTGGCCGTTGCCAACGGGCGCATAGCTCTCAACCCGCACAAATAGACGAGTTTGCGGATATTCGCAAAAATTTTTAAACAAAAAGAGCGTCTTTCCAAGAAAATTGCCTATCTTTGCCATGTATCGTGCTTGCACGTACAGACATACTGAAAAAGAAGCGCAATTTCGCTTTATTCCGTCGATGTAAAATTGGACACTTTACTGCGTAATATCGGAATAACTAAGGAAAGGCGCTCTTCTTGGCTGTATCCGTACACGTGTGCCTTTATGCTTAGTAAGGGCATGGTGTATCCGTATATTGCATACATCCAAGCGGGGCTGTCAGTTCATCTTATCCATATTACGGGAAGTCCAAGCCTACATCGAGGATAAGACCGGATTTGGCGGCCCCGCTTTCTTTGTATGTCTTAACCTAAAATTTATTAACTGCACCAACAGGGCTGCAAGGGGCACAAAAAGAAACAATTATGGAAAAATCAGTGTTTTTGAATGATTTTGTTAAGGCTATCCAAAACGTAGACCTGAAGTATTTTATTTGGCATGACATTGGCAGCTCAATCAATAAGCCTTCACAGTTTACGATGCAAGAGCGTGTTTTCTGTTATGAGTTCTATCATCAGTTTAGGATGATTGCGGAAGCAAATGTGAGTGAATATGGCAATCTGATATTTAACGGAGAAATAAAGAAAATTGAATTTGACGATTTCCTTAAACATTCAGAAGAATCAAATAAGGAATCAAACAAAGACTCCGAAAATAAATCCAAAGAATACAAGTATCCTGATTTTGTTTTGCACGGTGGGCAAAACGATGATACACACCAAGAATGTGTAATAGAAGTAAAGACTGCTGAAAGGATTAAAAAAGTTGGTATCGGTGGTGATATTGACAAACTTCTGAAGTTTGTAGATGAAAATAAGTTGAAATACAATACGGCATTATTTATTGCCGTAAACATGGACAATAAGGAACTAAAAGAGCAAATAGAAAAGATTGCTGATAAATTAACTGGTAGAAATGCAAATAAAATTTATTTCATGGCAACAGATTCTGTAAGAAATGAAGATTGTAAATTGAAATATTTTACAATAAAAGATTTGAATTGTCTAGATTGTTAATTATTAATCTCTCCTTGCCGTGTTTTATAAAACACGGCAAGGAGAGATTATTTTTTAATTGAAATAATTATGAAAACAAAGTTACGCATATTTTGTATTTTCTTATGCCTCTCTGTCGTAAATAATATGTTTGCTGATATTCTCCGCAATGAAGAATATACTTATTCCACTATTACAGGTGTTGGCAAATATAATGAGCATGAAGTTTTTAGGATTCTTGACGGATCTTCTTGGTTTTGTTGTGATCGTTTATATAGCCGAATACTTATTAATGGTAAAATTATAATGTGTGATACTTATAGTCCTTTCATTAATCGGTATTATTTAACCCACCTAAAAGCTGGCGTAAATATAATCGAGAATACTGATAGAACAGAAAAAGAGTACTTGATTTATGGATATCCAAAAGATTATACATGCTTGACAAATACGGAATTGCTAATAGCAATAGCCAATGATAATTTTGCATATTGGGAAAAGAGCAAAAACAATGGCGGTTCATGGGAAAGAATAGAAACAACGGATATGATTTACTCTACCAGCGAAGCAGAGGAATGTACCGTGATGTACCGCAACGTAAGCAGCACGGGCAATTATTCTGAGATAGTCACCGTGAAATATATCGACCCAGTGCCGGAGGCGGTGAAGACAAACGTTGACAACGCGACGAAGACCGTGGACGAGGCGACGACATTCACGCTTGACATACCCGACCACAACTACACATACCAATGGATGCACAACGGGGCGGAGATAAACGGGGCGACAACCAACACTTACCATATAGACGAGATAAAGATGAAAGACGCGGGCAGCTACACTTGCCGCGTAAGTAATGAGTGCTCTGAGACGGTGTCGGCGGCGGTGACGCTGACGGTGAACAAATGCCCGCAGGTAATCGACTTCCCCGAGTTTGAGGTAATGACCTACGGCTGCGACCCCATCACCCTGCCGCAGACTACGAACAAAGGACTGACGATAACTTACCAATCGTCAAACCAAAGCGTGGCCACCGTGAGCGGCAACATTGTAACAGTGGTAGGCCCGGGCGAAGCTAACATAATAGCCTCGCAGGCCGGCAACGAGGACTATCTCGCAGCGGCGGGCGTTACGCGCACGCTGCACGTAAACAAGATAGCGCAGACGATAACGTTCGACGAGTTGCCCGTGAAGACTTACGGCGACATACCATTCACCCTGCCCGAGACGAGCAGCGAGGGCCTGCCGATAAGCTACAGGGTGATTAACACCGAGGTGGCCACCGTTGAGGGCAACACCGTGACGATAAGGAACGCCGGCACAACGGAGATAGTGGCCAGCCAAGAGGGCGACGAGCACCACAGCGCGGCGGCACCGGTGACACGCACGCTGACGGTGAACAAGGCCGGGCAGACGATAACGTTCAACGAAATCAGCGAGCAGCAGTACGGCAATCCGCCGGTGAAGCTGAACGAGGTGACCGACAAGGGCCTGACGATAACCTACACCGTAGAAGACGAGAGCATAGCCAAGATGGACGGCAGCAGCGTGAGCCTGCTAAAGCCCGGCACCACGACGATAACAGCCACGCAGGAGGGCGACAGGAACTATCTGGCGGCCGAGAGCGTTACGCGCACGTTGACGATAGTGAAAGGCACGCAGGTGATAGCATGGGGAGAGATACCCAACAAAGAGTTCAACTCGCCCGACTTCGACCTGCCGCTGAACACCGACAAGGGCCTGCCCATAACCTACAAGAGCGACAACGATGGCGTGGCCACGGTAAGCGGCAACACCGTGCACATAACGGGCGTGGGTCTCTGCAACATCACCGCGACGCAGGAAGGCAACGAGTATTACAACGCCGCCGTGCCTGTTACGCTGCCGTTCAGCGTGACGAAGTCGTACCAGACGATAACGTTCGAGCCGCTGGGAACGTATGTCTACGGCACGGGCTACGTGCAGCTTACGGCCAGCACGACATCGGGCGCGGAGATATACTTCGAGTCGTCAAATGAAGACGTGGCGCGCATCGACGGCGACAAGGCCGTGATAACAGGAGCGGGAACATGCTATATCACGGCGAAGGCGGTGAGCACGCCCAACTGGTATGATGCCACGCCGGTGCAAAGGGAACTCGTTGTTGAGAAAGCAAGTCAGACGATAGACATAGAAGACCTGACCGACAAGACATACGGCGACGCCCCGTTCGAGCTTTCGGCCTCGGCAAGTTCGGGACAGGGCGTGGTGTTCACGTCGTCAAATCCGCAGATACTGTTCATCGAAGGAACGACGGCGAGGATACTCGGCGCGGGCGACGTGGTGATAACCGCCACGCAGTCTGGCGGCGACGACTATGAACCTTTCTCGTCGACAAAGAACCTGCATATCAACAAAGCCAACCTGCTGGCCAAGGCCAACGACGTGGAAAGACTGTATGGAGACGAAAATCCAGAACTTACGATATCTTACACCGGATTCGTAAACGGCGACACGGAGTATGACCTTGCTTCACTGCCGAAGGCAAGCACCGACGCGAAAGTGACTTCGCCAGTGAGAATGTATGACATAGGCATATCGCCGATAGAGGACGACAACTACTCGATTAACTACCAACGGGGCACGCTGACGGTAGGAAAAGCGCCGCTCACGATAAAGGTGGAAGACGCAAGCAAGATATACGGCGACGCCAATCCCGGCTTTACGTTTACGTACGAGGGCTTGAAACTAAGGGAATCGGCCGAAAAAGCGTTGAGCGTGATGCCGACGGCCGCCACGACGGCCAAGACCGCCAGCGACGTGGGCACATATCCAATCGAGGCTTCGGGCGCAAGCGCGGCGAACTATGAGATAACTTACAAGCAGGGAACGCTGTCAGTTGAAAAGGCGACGCTCGACGTATGGCTTGAAAACGAGACCGTGGCTTACGGCGACGAGCCTGAATACAAGTTGTATTTCGATGGCTGGAAATTGAACGACGGCGAGGACGACCTTGACATACTGCCGAACGTTGTGACGCAGGCCGACGTGACATCGTATCCCGGCAGTTACGAGATAAGCCTTGAAGGCGGACTTGACAACAACTACCGTTACAACTTGTTGAAATATACCAGATACCTGAACATAGAGAAAGCCGTGCTAGATGTCACCGTGCTCGACGCGACAAAAACCTACGGCCAGCCTAACCCAGTATTCGTGCTTGAATACGAAGGCTTCAAGAACAATGAAACCGAGGACGACTTGGAGCGCAGGCCGACCGCAACATGTGATGCCGACGAGTACACATGGTACGGAGAGTATCCTATCAGACTGAGCGGCGGTTACGACTCACGCTATACGTTCAACCTGCACGACGGAGTGCTGACAATCCTGCCCGAAGGCACGTCTATAACCGAGGCGGAAGTGGAAGGACTGAGTATAAGATGTGAAAACGGCGCTATCATAATAACTTCAGAAGGCGGTATCAAAGCCGTTGAGGTGTATGACGTAGGCGGACAACTCGTAGCGTCGGAGAAAGATGCCAACGGCAGCGAGTTGCGTTTTGACATAGGACGCCAAGGCGTTTATATCGTAAGGCTTTGGACTGATAACGGAGTAATGGTGCGCAAGGTGCTTGTAAAGTAAAAGACTATTGCGCGGCATAATAGTTTAAGCCGTTCAAGCGACATGCTTGGACGGCTTAATTTATGCTTCCATGCGGTGTACACGCCCGGCTTTGACGGCGTAAAAAAGGCTTGCCGATTCGGCAAGCCTTTATATTTAACTAATTAGCTTAGAGTAATTAGAACGGTAGGTCGTCTTCGCTGTTGCCGTCGCTTTGCGGCGGGAACGGCGTAGCTTCAGGCATAGGAGCCGATGCCGGGGCACCTTGCACGGGCTGGGCCGGGGCCGGCTGGTCGAATGGCATGGGTTGCACAGGAGCCTGAGCGACATTCGGGTCGATACGTTCCACTTTCCACGCGCGTATTGAGTTGAACCAACGGCCTTGGTACTCGTGGGCGTCGATGTCGAAACTTACGCGAAGCTCCTCGCCAACCTGAATGTTGAACAACTGTATCTTGTCGGCTCCGAACACGTTGAAGCAGCAGCGGCGCGGGTATTGGTCGTGCGTCTCGATGACGTAATCTTGGGTTTTCCACGCTGTGCCTGTTCTTGCCGACACGCCTTCCCTCGGCGGGATGACGGCTATTATCTTACCTTCTATTTCCATAATCGCTTGTTAGTGTTGTTTTATTTTTTGATTGCGAAATTAGTAAAATACTGTCGAATAAAGAAATTTTTGCACAATTTTTTTGTTCCGCCACTTGCTTTTTAGTATTTTTGTGTCCTACTTTGAAGATTTATAAGCGACAAGCAAACAAGTGACAAGCAGGCAAGCATAAAGGTTGGTTACTTGTGCCTTGTGTTTCGATAAATAAGGAATAACTAAAAACACATATAAATAATGAGACTAACCATATCAAGCACAACTTTGGCAAGCCGCCTGTCGGCTTTGTCGAAAGTGTTCAACAGTAAAAATTCAATGCCAATACTGGACTGCTACCTGTTCGAGGTGGCAGGCCAGACGCTGACCATTACAGCGTCAGACAGTGAGAACGTGATGACAACGCAGTTGCAGTTGGACGAAGCCGACAGTGACGGGGCGTTCGCCGTAAACAACCGCACGATACTCGACGCGGTGAAAGAATTGCCGGAGCAACCGTTGACGCTTGAGGTAGACATGGTTTCATATAAGATGAACGTAAGATACCTTAACGGTGTTTACGAGTTTACGGCGCAGAGCGGTGACGAATTTCCGCGCCTGCAGCCGTTGCAGGAAGGAGCGGCGTCGATAGTGATTGACTCGAAGACATTGGCGGGCGACATATCCCGCTCGATATTCGCCACGGCAAACGAGGAACTGCGCCCGGTGATGAACGGCGTGTATTTCGACTTAACTCCCGAGTGTCTTGCAATCGTGGCCAGCGACGGCCATAAACTGGTGCGCACACGCAACAATGGCATAAAGGCTGATGCTCCCGTGTCGTTTATCATGCCGAAGAAGCCGGCTACGCTGCTGAAGAACGTGCTGCAGAAAAACGATGACGACGTTGTGGTGAGGTTTGACGAGCGTAACGCCAACATACTGTATCCCGGCGGAACGCTGGCGTGCAGGTTGATAGAGGGCCGTTACCCTAATTACAACTCAGTGATACCGAAAGACAACCCGAACAGACTGACCATTGACCGCATGGCACTGACCGGCGTGATACGCCGCGTGCTGCCTTTCGCAAGCGGCAGCAGCCAGCAGGTGCGTCTGCACATAGAGCCGGGTAAAGTGGTGGTATCGTCGGAAGACATCGATTTCGCTACCAGCGCTAAGGAGGAGATAGTATGCGACTATATGGGAAGTCCTATGGACATAGGCTTCAACGGTTCGTCGCTTGTTGAGATTTTGAATAACCTTGACAGTGATGAAGTTGCTCTTGAACTGGCCGACCCGAGCCGCCCGTGCCTTGTAATTCCGATTCAGCAACCTGAGAACGGCGACATACTGATGCTTCTGATGCCGATGATGCTGAATGACTAAAACCCATATAAGCAGACAAGCAGGCGAGAATAAGAAAGTGTATTTTAGTGCGCTTGTGTACATTTGCCTGCAAATAAAAGAAGGATTGTGGTTTGTCTGCTTGTAACTTGTCAACAGAAAAATATGAAACTTAATTTAACTAAGCCCCTGATTGTCTTTGACCTAGAGACAACGGGGCTTGACCTTGTAAAGGACAAGATAATACAGATATCGTACATTAAGGTTTTTCCTGACGGAAAGGAGGAACGTAACAACCTGTTCGTTAACCCGGAGAGACCGATTCCGGCCGAGGTTGCGCAGCTGACAGGCATATCCGACGAAGACGTGAAGGACGCACCTACGTTCAAAGCCATAGCCACCGACCTTGAAAATAAGTTTAAGGGTTGCGATTTCGCAGGTTTCAACTCCAATCATTTCGACGTGCCGATGCTTGCCGAGGAATTTCTGCGGGCCGGTATCGACTTTGATTTCTCGAAGTGCCGTCTAATCGACGTGCAAACAATATACCACAAGATGGAGCGGCGCAACCTTGCCGCCGCATATAAGTTTTATTGCGGCAGGAAAATGGAGGAAGACTTTACCGCCCATAAGGCTGATGAGGACACCGAGGCCACATATCGTGTGCTGCAAGGCGAGCTTGACATGTATGCCCCCGGCAGGCAGGAGGAGCCGGAGCGGCAACTCAACAACGATATGGACGAGCTGGCGGAATTTTCTAAGTTGAACGACAACGTTGATTTTGCCGGCCGCATCGTGTGGAAGGAGATGAAGGACAAGGATGGCAAGACCCTGCTTGACGCCTCGGGTAAGCCGAGGATGTATGAGGTGTTCAATTTCGGCAAGTATAAAGGGTGGGGAGTTGCCGACGTTCTTCACCGCGACCCGGGGTATTACAGTTGGATGTTGAGCAGCGATTTCACGAACAACACCAAGCAAGTGCTTACCCGCATACGCTTGAGAGAGTTCAATAAGAATTAAAAATTAAGAGTTAAGAATTAAGAAAATATGCTTTTACAAATGGTAAAGACATTTTTCTTAATTCTTAACTCTTAACTCTTAATCAAATACATTATGTTGAAAGGTAAGAAAATCGTTCTTGGAATAACGGGCAGCATAGCGGCTTATAAGTCTTGTCTTATTATACGCGGCCTAATAAAGCAGGGGGCTGAGGTGCAGGTGGTGATTACGCCTGCCGGTAAGGAATTCATAACTCCGATAACGCTTTCTGCGTTGACGCATAAGCCTGTGGTCAGTGAATTTTTTTCACAGCGTGACGGCACATGGAATTCGCATGTAGACCTCGGGCTTTGGGCCGACGCCATGCTCATAGCCCCATGCACGGCGAGCACTATCGGCAAGATGGCCAACGGCATTGCCGACAATATGCTCATTACCACATACCTTTCGATGAAGGCACCTGTATTCGTGGCTCCGGCCATGGACTTGGATATGTACGCACACCCTTCGACACAGCGCAATCTAGAGCGGTTGCGGTCGTATGGCAACATTATAATCGAACCTCAGAGCGGTTTCCTTGCCAGCGGTCTTGAGGGCAAAGGACGCATGGATGAGCCTGATAATATAGTAAAGGTGCTTGACCGCTTCTTTTACGACAAGAAGAACGAGCTGAAAGGCAAGCGCATAATGATTACAGCCGGGCCTACGTATGAAAAGATTGACCCAGTGAGATTCATCGGCAATTACTCTAGTGGCAAGATGGGTTTTGCTCTTGCTGAGGAGTGTGCCCGGCGTGGGGCTGAGGTGACGTTGGTGAGTGGTCCTGTGAGCATGAAGTGCTCCGAGGGAATACGGCGCATCGACGTAGAGAGCTGTCAGGAAATGTATGAAGCGGCAAAGACCGAGTTTGAAGGTTGCGACGCTGCGATATTGTGCGCCGCCGTGGCAGATTTTAAGCCAGAGCAGCCTTCTGCCACGAAAATAAAGCGCGGCGGCGACGACTTGGTTGTGCGCCTTAGTCCGACACATGACATCGCCGCCGAGTTAGGACGCATGAAGCGCGGCAGCCAAAGGCTCGTAGGTTTCGCCCTTGAGACCGACAACGAGGACGCTAACGCTAGGGGCAAGCTGGAAAGGAAACATTTCGATTTCATCGTGCTCAACTCGACACGTAATGAAGGTACTACGTTCCGCACCGACGACAATCAGGTGAAGATAATCTCGTCAGGGTCGGTTAACGAGTATCCGAAGAAGAAAAAGGCAGATGTGGCGTGTGACATAATCGATGAATTATCGAAACTGTTCTGAGACATGAACCTTAATTATGAATAGATTATGAGGCTGTTATCCGTGATTATATGTGTATGCGCCGCCGTGCTTGGCGCGGGTAGTGCCTATGCTCAGGAGCTGCTGGCAAGGGTGACGATAAACCATAACCAGATACAGGGTACCGATGCAAGCGTGTTCGACAACCTGCAGCAGACGCTTGAGCAATTTATAAACGACCGTCAGTGGACATCGTTGCAGTTCCAGAAGAATGAGCGCATCGTGTGTAATTTCAACATTACCGTGACGCAATATGACCAGTCGTCCAACCTGTTTACGTGTACAGCCCTGATACAGGCCAACCGTCCCGTGTACAACTCGGCTTATACGTCGACATTATACAACAACCAAGATACTGAGTTTAACTTTGAGTTCGCCCAATTTGACCAGCTCAACTTCAATGAGGAGATGGTGGATAACCAACTGACGGCGCTCATAGCCTATTATGCTTACCTTATAATAGGGCTGGATCTCGACTCTTTTTCGCCAATGGGCGGCGAGGATGTGTTGCAGCGTTGCCTCAATCTTGTGAACAATGCACAGAATCTTAACTTCACGGGATGGAAAGCTTTTGACAACGACCGTAACCGCTTCGCCATAATCAACGATTACATGGACGTGGCCATGCGTCCTTTCCGGCAATTCCAGTATGATTATTACCGTACAGGACTTGACGAGATGGCCAATAACGCCGACCGTGGCCGTACCAATATAACCACCGCCATACAGACCAACCTGAAGAAGGCCCACGAGGATAAACCCCTGAGCCTGCTGCCGCAGATATGGACGGACTACAAGAAAGACGAGCTGGGTAACATATATAAGGGAAAAGGTACGCCTAAGGAGAAAGAATCAGTCTACGAGGTGCTGTTCTCAATCAACGCCTCACAGAACAACTACTGGGAACGTATAAAAGAATAAAACGATGTTGAAACATTTATACATCAACAACTTCACCCTTATCGATACGCTTGACATCGATTTCGCCTCGGGTTTCTCTGTTATAACCGGTGAGACCGGTGCAGGCAAGAGCATAATTCTAGGTGCCGTAAATCTGTTGTTGGGTCAGCGGGCCGACACCAAGTGCATTAGGCAGGTCGGGCGCAAGTGCGTTGTTGAGGCTCATTTTGATATAAGCCGCTATGGCAATCAGGAATTTTTCGATGACAACGGTATAGATTACGATGCCGATGATTGCATATTGCGTCGTGAGATAGCTCCATCTGGCAAAAGCCGCGCCTTTATCAACGACACGCCAGTGCCACTCACGCTAATGCGTACCTTGGGCGGACAGCTGGTTGACATACACAGCCAGCACCAAAACCTACTGCTGGGTGAGGACGATTTCCAGTTGGACGTTGTCGACATCATAGCTGCAGATAAAGCCCTGCTGGCTGAATATAAGGAGCGTTTCACCGATTACAAAGAGGCGCATCAGGCGGTGAAGCGTGCTCAGGCCACCCTCGATGACGCCCGCCGTAATGAGGACTTCATGCGCTTTCAACTCGACGAACTTCAAGCGGCAGGATTGCGCCCCGGTTTGCAGGATGAGCTGGAGCAAGAGAGTGGTGTGCTTGGACATGCTGAGGAGATAAAAACTGTTCTTTACGACGTGGAGAGTACGTTGGGTGATGTTGGTCAAGTAGCCGACCGATTGAAGTCCGTCGTGCGCCAACTTGAGGGGATAGCCTCGATATACCCAGCCGTCAAGGCCACTGTCGAGCGACTGGAGAGTTGTCACATTGAGGTGGCCGACATCATGCGTGAGGTGGGTGCCGAGGCTGAGGCTATGGATTTTGATCCGCGGCGTTTGGAGCAGGTGAACTCCGCTCTTGACAAGATATACACGCTGGAGCAGAAACACAAGGTTGCCACTGTTGACGAACTGCTCGTTCTGAGGGATGGGCTGGCGGCGAAGTTGGCCGCCATAGATGGCGGCGATGATGAAATCATCGCCTTAAAAGAGCGCGAGGAGCGGTTGGCTGCCGAATGTTGCAACTTGGCCGACAGGTTGACGGCGGAACGTGAGGCCGCCGCCCGCCGCATAGAGGCTGAGATGCCCGCTAGATTGTCTGACCTTGGTATGCCTAAAGCCCGCTTTGCCGTAAGTTTAGAGCGTAGCGGCGAGCTGGGGCCTGACGGGCACGACCGTATCTCATTTCTCTTTACTGCCAACGCAGGCACTGCCATGCAGCCTGTTGCCCAAGTGGCCTCTGGCGGCGAGATAGCTCGCGTGATGCTCTCGCTAAAGGCTATGATAAGCGGTGCGGTGAAGCTGCCCACGATAATCTTTGATGAGATTGACACCGGCGTATCAGGAAAGACGGCCGAGAGCATGGGGCGTATAATGCAGGAGATGGGCAGGGCCGAACGTCAAGTGGTCAGTATCACCCACCTGCCCCAGATAGCAGCTAAGGGTTCCGTCCACTACAAGGTGTATAAAGAGGAAACGTCTGCCGGTACAGTCAGCCGTATGAGCCGCCTTACGGCTGACGAGCGTGTGGTCGAGATAGCCCGGATGCTCAGCGGTGCCGAGATAACCCCTGCTGCAGTCAGCAATGCAAGAGAATTGTTAGGAAATGAATAATTAGAACGAATATCGCTTTACGGCAATGATACGGCGTATGCTCAGTTTCTATTTTTAATTCTTCAATTTCAATTTAAATTAAAGAGTTATGTTGCACACAATCATATCATTATCATTGGCGGCAGCCCTATCGGTATGCTGCCTGAAGTCGGCAGGACAGCCTGTCGCGGTTAAGAAAGCCTCTGGAGCCGTGTTCAGGCTAACCACGTATAAAGTTGACGGCACAGTGTTGGCCGAGGGTGCCGGTGTGTTTACTTCGGCTGACGGAACGGCTATAGCTGCCTTACAGCCATTCGACGGCGCAGCCCGCGCCACCGTCAACTACGGCAACGGCAGACAGGCTGAGGTTGAGCGCATCTGCGGCGTAAGCGAGCTGTACGACCTCGCTAAGATAAAGGTTGACGTCGACGGCGTTACAGCCCTGCCCGTGACTACGGCTTCCGCTAAGGTTGGCGATGCTGTGTGGCTTGTGCCGGCGGGCGAAGGCTCGCGCCCCGTAGAGGCTACGGTAAAGGCCGTTGAGACTTTCGGCGGAGAATACTCTTACTATATATTCGGGTTTACCGCACCCGACGGTTCAGCTTCGTGTCCTTTTGTTACGGCCGACGGTCGCCTGCTGGGGTTGATGAAGCCTGCGTCGGCTACGGCCGACGTGCATGCCGCCGATGCCCGTTTTGCCCTTGGCCTTGCCACCAACGGTTTTGCCATAAGTGATCCCCTGTTGCGTCGCATAGGCATACCGCCTGCTCTGCCCGTCGATGTGGAGCAGGCTAGGCTGGTGCTCATCATGGCCGAGCAGGGAGCCGACACCCTGAAGCGTCGTGCCGCAGCGGTCGACTTTATTGGGCGGTATCCTGCCTTGACTGACGGCTATTCGGCCATGGCCCGCCTTCAGGTGGAGCAAGGGCATTGCGCTGATGCTGCCACTACAATGGCTGAGGCCATTCGGCATGCCGACCGCAAAGATCAAGCCCACGCCGACTATGGCAAGCTGGTATATGACTACGTAATGTACGCTCCTGCCGAGCCTTACGCTCCATGGACGCTAGCCCTTGCCGCCGCAGAGACGGCCGAAGCATACAAATTGAACCCTCTGCCGGCCTATCGTCACCAGCAAGCCCGTATAACTTTCGCCCAAGGCGACTATAAGGCTGCCTACGATGAGTTTACCGCCCTTATGGCTACCGACATGCCCCGCCCTGAACTGCTTTACGAGGCCGCCCGCTGCAAGGCCCGTATGGGCGCGCCGGGAGGAGAGGTTATAGCGTTGCTTGATAGTGCGATCAACACTACTGATACTTTGCGTATGCGCGAAACTGCTCCTTACTTTTTAGCCCGTGCCGAGGCTTACGCCGCTGAGGATAGTTTCCGTCAGGCCGTGTTCGATTATACCCGTTACGAGTTGCTTACGGCTTCACGTCCCGGTGCCGAATTCTATGCCGTGCGCGCTCGTACCGAGGTGAAGGCCCGGCTTTACCAGCAGGCTCTTGGCGACTATGCACGCGCCATGCTGCTGGCTCCAGGCGAACCAACTTATTATGCAGAGATGGCACAGTTGCAACTGCGCGTGGGGCACTCTAAGGAGGCCGTAGAGACGGCACGCCGCTGTACGGAGATGACCCCAGATTATTCTGACGGCCATCTATTATTAGGCTTGGCTCTTATTACTACAGGCGACAAGCCTGCCGGGCTTGCAGCTCTTAAAAAGGCTGACGAACTGGGTAACCCGCAGGCGCAGCCCCTTATAGACAAGTATTCAAAGGACGGCGAATAATCAGTATCGGCAGCTGACTTTTTATTATAAATATTAAGACTTTGGAAACAGCGTAATTTGCACTGTTTCCAAAGTTTTTTTCATCAACATTTGCTATTTGTAATAACTTTTCTTATTTTTGCACAGTTTCCTCACACGGAAGCCACGAAAGCGGCGGTGTGTGGGATTCTATATATGGAAAAGGCGTTTACTTGACGCTTTGTGCTTGACACTTCGAAACTTCGCAAATTTCAGGTATTTTACGTAACCCACTGAATTTAAGCGACTTGTACATATAGTGATAATTTGTTCTTTTTTCTTGTTCTTACAAAGATAGAAGTTATAATTTTAATAGGGAAATGTATTGATTTTTATTAACATTCCATGTCTTGAAAAAATCCCTAGAAATCCTTTGTTTAGGGATGTTTCAGTATGATTTTCAAGTGCTGGCGTGGGTGCTGGCTATATAGTCACCAGTGCTGTTTTAATGCGACATGAGGCGTTGTCCTGTTTTTACTGATAAACTTGCCACGACTGAAAAGAAAAGCCCACAGGGCGCAAGCAAATGGCTCCGTGGGGCATTTATTAACACGTTTGAGCTATATCATACAATGTTATTATTTTCTTGCCCGTGGCTTTGTCCCTCCAGTATACAAGCCTGTTTGCGCTGTATTCCCATAAGGCGCGTTTATATTCGTCCAACCCGAGCAAACAAACCATCTTGTCAGTACCCTGCCACTCCGATAAGTAGCTGCCGTTTTCAGCTATATGTTTCTGCCATTTGTTCACGTCGTCGTTGCACATCCTAACCTCCATACGGTAAATGGATTGCTTGCCGAAATCGTCCCATTCCGTTATGTAATCCTTGCAGCCATTGTTGTCCCGTATCTCCTTCGACTTGTTGTATATCCTCAATTTCAAGTCCGTATATTTCTGACCGAAATATAGCGACGGAGTTCGGCACAACTTAGCCCTCGACCTCGTAAAATATTCCCCGTAACATTCTATTTCACGCATGTTATCGGGCACGCGTTTCCCGTTGACAACCATGTCAAAACCTTCATCACATTTGATGAGTTTGCGGATGAGTGGCACGGGGTTCTTGTTCACGTCAGCTGCAATTTCAAGCTCTGTTACATTATTGAGCTGTAAGCCTAAATCGTCGGCTACATAAGGAAGGTAATCTATTGCATTGTATTTGCGCGGCGGTCTATCGGGCGCATATCCCATGCACAGGTAAAGTGCCTTGTTTTCATAACGAAAAAAACATAGGCCGTTATATTTGGCAGTTTTATTGAAGGTAAATGTCCCTAGTAATATGCTGTCAGAAGTTAACACGTTCACAATTACTTTGGTAGGAGTTTCTGTTCCCCTTTGCCCTCTGCCGTCATCTATTATATGCAAGGCATAATCATTCATTTGCACATAATCGCCTGTACTATGTTGCGCCATGTCCTCAAACAACCCTTCAGGTTGCTTGTAACACAACCTCAACTTATCAACGTTGAGGCTTATTCTTTTTTTTCGTGGCATAATTCATTGTTGTCTTTATCGTTATTATTATCTGTCGGCCATAAGGTGCTGGCATCTTGTTTCTGTGGTATTTGTGCCCACGCCCTGCGCTGACCGTCCGCAATTCTTTTTTTCGTTTCATCAGATAATTTCCTGCCACGTAATTTAGCAGCAATTTTGTCTTTTACGACCTGCGGCATTTCACGGCTTTGTCTCTTAAATCTTTTATTGTCAGTCATTTTATTTATATTTACATTATTATTTCATATAAATAAATAGTATAAATAGTTGAAAAAGTACCAATAGTAGGTATCTTTTTTTCGGAAGAATTGTCTGCCAGAATATTTTTCTATCCGATTATTGCCTGCTAAGCCTACTTTGTTGGCATAATTGGCTGCAAGGTTTCATAGGGGTATACCACTTAATTTTTGCAGCTACAAAATATTACTGGAACTGTTGTGGTTTCATCCTGATTTATTATCTTTACGGCTGTTTTCAATTTGACTTATACATGAGCTTGCTAAAATTAAGATATGACCCTAGCATATCAGTAAAGGAAAACGCAGCCAAATGTGGAGTTACAGAAGCGGCCGTGCGCAAATACATACGGGTCAACAATATAGACAGGAGGTTGGATGCTAGAATAAGCCTCATGCAAAAGATACTGAAAGCCAAAAGAGAGCATCCAAACATGACATTGCGGCAAATAGCAGATATGTCGGGGTGTTCAGTCAACACCGTGCGGAAATACCTTAACAGTGACCTTTCCGTATCAGAATATGCTACTGAAAAAGTATCAATGTTTGACATTACAAAACCATCGACGGTAATCAAGTCCGTCAGTGACAGCCAGGACGAAATATTGTGCAATATACTGCGTTTGTACATAAGGAAAGACACTTTTGACTGCGACCTTACATATTCAGTCGGCAATTTCTACAAGGAGATTGAAAAGCCCGAATTAAAGTTTGACAGGCATCCACAAGTTGAAGGCGTTTTGCCGTTGTGCAAGGCCGCAGACATAGTGCAAGGGGCTTTGCACTCCGTAGTCGTGGATTTGCCCTTCATAGTAAATTCCAACGCCAAGTGCAACTTGAAGTCAAAACTTGTTGACAGATTTGACTGTTTTCAGACTGTGGATGAGTTGTACAAGGCCAACGACTATATGATTGGGCTGGCGCATGAGAAATTGGCAAACGGAGGTTTCCTTGTAGTCAAGACCATGGACGTATGCGGCCCTAACGGGCAGGTCTGGGTAAGTAATTATGTCCACAATAAAGCCGTTAAATGCGGTTTCACCCTCGAAGACATTTTTATTTTGGTCGCCCGTACAAAATATTTGTTTGCAAGGGGAAGCAAGCAAAGACACGCCCGTAAATACCATTCTTATTTTTTTGTTTTCAAAAAGCCGTAGACGTGAAGATAAAAGCCTATATTACATTGCGTTCCGACAGATAATGCCTTTTTTATCGCTTACTATACGTGCAGAGTTGGCGCAAAAAACATGTTGGTTCAAATAAATCTGACAACAGTGTTTTGAGCCTCTTAAAACATATCTCATAATATTCTTTGAATTATTGTATGCTAGAGGATGTTAAATCTATATTTAAGGTTCAAATAAATCTACGTATTATTTGGTTGTAAACAAAATAATCCGTATCTTTGCATCAGAATTAAACCTGATGAAGTTATGATGAAAGCGGTAATATATGCTCGGGTCTCATCTTTGAGCGAAAGGCAAACAACAGATAGGCAAGTATGTGATTTGCAAAAGTATGCACATGCCAATAATATGGAGGTTGTAAATACATTCCAAGAACACATAAGCGGCGCAAAACGCAATGAGGAACGTGCTGTGCTTACGGCGTGTTTGGATTACTGTATAAATAATGATGTGAACATATTGTTAATTAGTGAATTAAGTCGTTTAGGCCGTAATGTGTTAGAAGTACAAGAAACAGTTAAATATTGTTCGGACAATCATGTAAACGTATTTTTCCAAAAGGAAAATATGACACTCCTTAATGCAGATGGCCAAATATCTCCAATTACAAGTGTGCTTATTGCTTGTCTTGGAATGGTTGCACAATTAGAAAGGGAAAACATAAAGTTTCGCCTTAACAGTGGCCGCGCTTTAGCTATCTCCAAAGGCGTAAAAATGGGGCGCAAAGTAGGCAGTTGCAAGAGCCGCGAACAAAAGGCCAATGAATACAAGGACGTTATCAAGTGTTTGCGTAAAGGTCTTTCCATTTCCGAAACGTTTGCCATTTGTAGCCAAAAAGGCACTAAATGCAGCATATCGACAATTAAACGCGTTAAGAAAGAGTTTGTGGGTTGAGGCTATAAATTTAGCCTCAACCGCTTAATATCTGCTTTCAAACGTTTGTAACCCTCTGTATCATCGTCCTTATATAGTCGTTCTATAGCCTCAACATCCCATCCCATATTTGCCAATGGGACTTCGTAACGGGTCGCAATTAAGCGTGCAAGCCCCCGTGGGTCGCGGATGTCGGCGTAGTTCTCGCGCGGCTCACCAAGCCACGACAATATGTCGCGACAATGCAGCACATAATCCGTTAATGCGGTACTTTGCTGCGGTTGCTGTTGCTCATTTGCTGCATCATTGTTTTGGGGCTTGTCGTTCACTCGTTCCAGTGCCTTAAACACATACTTCGCCTTGTCTTTACCTGTTATTATTAAGTAAACCTCATTAATCATGGCTTCGCTGGCGTGCCCCGTCAAGTCCTTTATTTCGCTCGCCGTAAGCCCTTTTTGAAAACAGTCTTTAATGAATGTGTAGCGTCCGAAATGGGAGGCTATAATATCGCATAACTTGTCATGATGCGCCACCCCGTGTGCGTCCATGTAGTGCTCTATTTGATTGAGACCTGCCTTGCAAAATATACGTTTGAGGGCTTTGTTGTAGCTTGAAATACATACACGCCAGCCATGCTTGTATTTTTCCTGCATTCCTCGAATAAGTGGTGTTAGTATTATAACGGCCTTTATGCTCTCTTTTTTTGTGTTTATAACAAAAGCCTCTTGCCCGTCTTTGGTGTAATACTCTTGCTGTGTTTTGTCAAATATTCTCCATAAGTCACTTGTACGGCAACCACAAGAGCACTGCATGACAAACAGCCCTCTATATTCGGCTTCACGAGCCGTAAGCCCCGTACACTCCTTAATTGCTTGCATCTCGTCATGCGTAAGCGGTCTGCGCATCTTTTGTTCGCCCTTGGCCTTAAACTCGTGGAGTTGCTTGTATTTGACGAATTGCAGGTTGTAACGGTCAAAGGTCGTGTGCGTCCCCATGAAGTTAATCAAACGGGCAATCAGCTCGCATTTTGCATTTATCCTTAAATTCGATGAACGGACTTTGCAGCCTTGTTTTTCTCGCTCATTCCGTTGCTTCACTAGGTAGTCACGGTACTCGTTCAAGCCTCGTTGTGATAGCATACTCATCTTGTCTTTGCCTATTGCTTTGCAATACTCGGCATAGCTCGTTAGCAACTTGCGTGTTTCGATAATAGTGCTCTCCTTGGCTGGCTTCTCTGCATAATAGAGGTCAAATGCACGTTTTAGCAAGGTTGTTGCCTTGGGTGTTCGCGTTACACTTGACCTTAAGTTCTGTGGGTTTGCCATCTCGTTTATTTCTTGTTTAAGTTCTAAAATTATATTCTTGCTGCAACCGTAGCAAACTTTCTCCAAAAATCCAACTTTTAGGCGTGAAACGATGTTAATTATACGTAATATATTTTCATTTCCACTTGTTAGCACAGGTTGTTGTTTCCGTTCATCCCACAGCCACGGCTCTATCTTGCATTGTAGTGGTATCTTGTATTGCTTCCCGTCAGCTCTTACAACTGCATATAGCTGTGTCTGTTTCTTGCCTTTTGGCTCACGCAGATTAAAGTTAAGACTAACATTATTTAACTTTTTCATTTGACTAAAAGCTAAAAGATTTCACACTTAAACCGTTCTTTTTTCTCGTTCTTTTTTCTCGTGTACCAAACTGAAACACGTTTGTAAATCCTTGATAATGAATGTCTTTTGTGTCCTTTTGCACAAATTCGCAACTTTCCAAGTCTGGCCAAGAACAAGGCAACGGTAGATGTCCTCGGGGATATGTTTTATACAGCCCTTATCATGCGCATTTGTCTCAGGCAAGTGTGCTTTATGGGTATATATACATATCGGCGTGGGCTTCTGCGTTGCTCGTTCTATCAGACTGGGCAATGCGAAGGCCTCGAAGTGTGGGACGGGTGACAGGTGAGAACTCCCACGCTTTTTGTATATATACGCGGCAATCAAATTTTTTACAAATTCGTTCGGTCGGGGAGTTTGCCGGATATTACAGCTTCAAGATATGAAGATACATATTAGTAAGGCGATTTTATTTTTCTGCATCTTGCAACTTTTCGCGTTTAGTTCGTGCAGCGACGATGATGACTTAGGCTATGAACCTACGCAGACTGGCACGAGTTACGGCAACCTTGGCCCTAACGACTTTGTAGCCACAGGCGACGTGAAGGATATTTCATACACTACGGGTACGACCCTGTGCTCGGTGAACGCCGAGAAACTGCTTGGCAACGATTACCGTATAGGCGTTGTGTATTCCGACGAATATGATGACGAAAGCACGCTGACATACGACAAATGCGACTACCGGACTACCAACAACGTCAGCGGCAACAGGTATGAAGTGGAGTTGACTGGACTGCGGGCGGCCACTACTTACCATTACAGGTCATACGTTTACGTTGACGGCAATTATCATTACGGCGGCGTAAAGAGCTTTACAACGCACGACCCGGCAAGGCGGGTGCGCGTGGCCACAGGCGACATTACCGACAGGCAGCAGCTCCCTGACTTTTATTTCAATGCCCGGCTGCACGCCACTGTTGATATGGACGGAGATTATGACGGCGACATGCTTTGCGGTTTTATTTATTACCACAAGCTCAACGGCGACGGCACGCTTGTGCGCGACAGCCTTTCCCGCGGCGTTACGGCCTACGACTTTGACGGCGCGGAATTCAGCGCGGACTTAAGCCGGGTTGACGGACTTACCACTTGGTATTACAGGGCTTACGTAAGCATCGGCGGCAAGAACATTTACGGAGAAATAAGAGAGATAAAATCGGTAAATGTAGAGTTGGTGACGGGCGAGGCGGCAGACGTAAAGGCCACGTCGGCAACGCTTAACGCAACCGTTGACATGGGCGACCTTGCCAGCGTGACGCAGAACTGTGAGTACGGATTTATAGTGTCGAAGGACAAGAGCAATGTCGATAGCGGCGAGAGACATGTCGTTGATTATAACGGCACTGACGATGGTTTTTCATCTGGCTTGACCAATCTTGACGACGGCACCACTTATTATTACAAGGCTTACATCAGGGTAAGGGCGACGTCTTATTATGATGATGACAGGTATGTTTACGGCAAAGTGATGCAGTTCACCACGCCGTATCTTGTAGAGCAGATTGAACAGAAGGGCGCAGTTGACTTAGGTCTGCCAAGCGGCACTAAATGGGCGGCTTACAACGTAGGTGCCGTGCGGCCTATGGAGACAGGCAACTATTACGCATGGGGCGAGCTTGAGCCGAAGGGCGAATATATTGAGGCCAACAGCCTGACATACGGTATGCCGTTTGACGACATAAGCAAAAACAAGCAATATGACGTAGCCCGTGCCAAATGGGGCGGTAATTGGCGTCTGCCAACCAAGGCCGAGGCCGAAGAACTGCGCAAGGAATGTACTTGGACGCAGAAAACCTATAACGGCGTTGACGGTTACGTAGTTACCGGCCCGAACGGCAAGTCTATATTCCTGCCTGAAACGGAAAAAAGGAATGACGACCCGAACCATAAATACGATAGTTCCTACATAGAATGGAGTAACGAAAATTATGGAGATTATCTTTACGGGTACGGGAATAACAACGGCGATTATTATGAAAACTATTATGAGCCGACACTTGGTTATTACTGGACGTCAACACCGTCATCGGCATCATACGGAGACTTTGTAAACGCAGACAGTTATGCGTTTGATATTGCCTTCGGCGGTGGTGAAAGTGTTTATGGAAGATTTCGTTACATCGGCTTATGTGTCCGTCCCGTGTGCGATTGACGTGCATCCCCTGTCTTAAAAGCCGTTGATATTACTTGTGCGGGCGGTCTGCAAAGTGTGCGCAGGCCGTCCGCACACTTTGTGCAGGTCATCCGCACTTTTAGTCTGAACCGTCCGGAAAAATCTTTTCCGTGTTCTTCCACGGCTTTGCCTGTGGCGTGGTGCCTGCCGGCGGAAGTTGTGCTATAGGATTATGTTACGCAAAAGAGCCGCACGGGCATTATCACCCGTGCGGCTCTTTTTTTATCTGTTTTGCCTGTTTTGTGTCAATACTCGTCGTCGTCGGCTACGTCTTCAGCCGACAGTTCGAGGTCTTCAGGATTTTCTTCGATAGTGGTGCGATAACTTTCCTCGGTAAGCCGGTCGTCGTCATAGTCGTCATCGCTGTCTGCATAGTTGTCGTCAGTTGGCATGTCGTAGTCTGTGTCGTCGTCAGGCTGCCCTTCAGGTCGTTTCGGGGCTTCGGCCCGCGGTTTTTCGGCCTCTGGTTTGGGCTTGGCGAAGATAGCTTCGGTCCATGCTCCTTTGGCTATCTCGAGCACGGCATATCCGTCAGCAAGTTTTTTCTCATACATTCCTCCGGGCTTGTGCAGACGCTCTTTTGGCAGCGTGGTTGTGCTTATGTCGAAACCGCTCTGTATGATGTCTTGTATACTCTGTGGCAACGAGTCCCAGCCTCCGCCGAAGTTGCGGTCTAGCACTTCTACCAGTTTGTCGGCTGAGATATGGCGTATGTTTTCGTATGTAAGGTCGGTTACGCGTGTTATGGGCTTTTTCTTTAGGGCTACGGTGTGCTCTTGTCCGTCGGCAAGGCGCACGGCGGCCGTTTTGTATCCGCGGTTCTCGTATTGCTTGAGGGCTTCGGGGCGCGGTGTCTTAAGGTCTTCCATGTCGAACGCGCTGCGTATTATGTCGATATAGTGGCGCAGGTTGTCTTTGGCATCAGCGTCTTTTTCTGCGTCGGCCAGCATCCTGAGCACGTCGTTCTCCTGAATGTCCCATACGTTGCCCTTGGTGAGGGTCTTCAGTGTGAGGGTCTTCTTGTCGGCGGTTTTCATATTTTTCTTTGATGTGTTTTGTTTTTATTTTATATGAATATGTTGAAGCTGTCGGCATCTGCCAGCGCAGGGAATGTCGCGCGGGCGTTGTCGAGGGCGGCTTTGCTTATGGTTGCGGTGACGGTCTGCGCAATCCGATCCCGTGCTTGGACAATGGTGCGTCCGGCGTAGTCGATTACGGCACTGTGGCCGATGTAGTGTGCATCGTGTGATGCCGTTCGGTTGGCGGCTATTATGTAGCACTGGTTCTCTATGGCGCGGGCTCTTGTCAGTATGTGCCATGCGGACATACGTTTTGCAGGCCATTGTGCTGGCAGTATTATCGCGTCGTAGTCTTGGCGGCAGCGTGCCCATACAGGGAAGCGCAGGTCGTAGCACGTAAGAAGAAGGAAACGCATCCCTGCGTGCTTGACTATTACACGGCTGTTGCCATTAATGTATTTGCCGTCTTCGCCGCCGTGGGTGAAAAGGTGGCGCTTGTCGTAATACGCAGTCGTGCCGTCAGGCTTTATGAAGTAGTGCCTGTTGCGCAGGAATCCGTCTGAACCCCTTACCGTCAGTGTGCCACTGACGGCGGCACCGGTTGCGGCTGCAGCGCGCCTCATCCACGCCAGGGCATCATCGTGGCTTTGGGCGTCGGAGGCAGGGAATCCCGCGATCCACATCTCGGGCAACACGTAAATGTCTGCTCCCGGCGCGGCAGCCATTAGATCCCATGCCGCAGCCATGTTGGCTTCGGGACGTGCCTGTATAACGTCGGTCTGCAGGATTGTAACGGTCACCGTAAGAGTTTTTGTTTCTATAGTGTGTTGCAAAAGTAATACATTATCCGTTACCTGCAAGTTTTTGGATGATATTTTTTGCCCTGTCGGGTATATTTCTTACTTTTGCAATATCATTATGGTAAAACCTTTGGCAGAGAGACTGAGGCCCAAGACGCTTAACGAGTATGTGGGCCAGCGCCACCTAGTAGGTTCCGGCGGCGTGCTGCGCCGCATGGTTGAGCGGGGGCGCGTGTCATCGTTCATACTGTGGGGGCCGCCGGGAGTTGGCAAGACAACGCTGGCGCTCATTGTGGCGGGTGAGCTGAAAGTTCCGCTGTATACCCTGAGTGCCGTGTCGAGTGGCGTTAAAGATGTGAGGGATGTTATTGACAAGGCTCGTCGTACGGGCTTTTTTAACAGCAACGCACCGATCTTATTCATCGACGAGATTCATCGCTTCAGCAAGAGTCAGCAGGACTCGCTTTTGGCGGCAGTGGAGCAGGGAGTAGTGACACTGATAGGCGCTACCACGGAAAATCCTTCGTTTGAGGTTATCCGGCCTTTGTTGTCACGCTGCCAGCTTTATGTGCTCGAACCGTTGGATAAAGACGATTTGTTGGAGTTGCTCCAACGTGCGTTGACCGAAGACGACGAACTAAGACGCAGGCAAGTGACGCTTAAGGAAACTGACGCACTCCTGAGATATAGTGGAGGCGACGCGCGCAAGTTGCTCAACACGCTTGAACTGGCCGTAGGGGCGGCTGGCGGCGGTTCTGTCGAGATAACCGATGCTTTGGTAGAGAGTTGCTTGCAACAGAACCCTTTGGCTTATGACAAGGGCGGCGAAATGCACTACGACATAGCGTCAGCCTTTATCAAGAGCATACGCGGCTCTGATCCCGATGCGGCTCTTTATTGGTTGGCCCGCATGATAGAGGGTGGCGAGGATCCTAAGTTCATAGCCCGCCGCTTGGTTATAAGCGCGGCCGAAGACATAGGACTGGCCAATCCGAACGCTTTGTTGCTTGCTAATGCAGCCTTTGACGCCGTAAGTAAGATTGGTTGGCCTGAAGGGTGTATACCATTGGCCGAAGCTACGGTTTATCTTGCTACGAGTGCGAAAAGTAATTCCGCCTACAATGGCATAGCTGCGGCTATCGACCTTGTGAGGCGTACCGGCAACCGGCCAGTGCCGCTGCATTTACGCAATGCCCCGACGAAACTTATGGCCGAGTTGGGGTATCATGAGGGGTATAAGTATGCTCACGATTATGATGGCAACTTTGTCGCCCAGCAGTATCTGCCAGACGGTCTGCAGGACGAGCGCCTGTGGCACGCCCAGCATTCGCCTTCGGAAGAAAAGATGTACCAACGGATGCTGCAAAGTTGGGGAAAAAGGTATGAAAAGTAAAGAGTGAAGAACGAAGAATTATAATGATATATAAAATGATTTTTTCGACTTTCACTTAAAAATATAATTTTATGAAAATAATAGTGCTTGACGGATACAGCGTCAATCCCGGTGACTTGTCGTGGGCTGCGCTTGAGGAATGTGGCGATGTGACGGTATACGACCGCACGGCACCCTGTGAAATTGCGGCCCGGGTCGATGGTGCCGATGCAGTGCTCACCAATAAGGTGGTGATGACGGCCAACTTGATTAAAAACCTTCCGTATCTTAAATATATAGGTGTGCTGGCCACTGGCTACAATGTGGTTGACACGGCTGCGGCCGTGCAATGCGGTGTGACGGTGACCAACGTGCCAGCATACAGCACCGACAGCGTGGTGCAGATGACGCTGGCCCATATACTCAACATGACTAACCGTGTGGCAAGCTATGCTCGCTTGAACCGTGCGGGGCGGTGGAGCGCCTCGCCTGACTTTTGCTATTGGGACACCGCCTTGCACGAATTGGCCGGCAAAACTCTCGGCGTGGTGGGGTTGGGAAACATTGGCCGCAAGGTTGCCTGTGTTGCGCGCAGTTTGGGCATGGACGTGTTTGCCTGTACGAGTAAAAGCTCGGCCAGCTTGCCTGAGGGCATACAGAAAACCACTTTTGACGGCTTGCTGGGTATAAGTGATGTGTTGACGCTGCACTGCCCGTTGACGGAGTCTACACGGGGTATGGTAAATAAAGATACGCTTTCGCGTATGAAGCGCGGTGCCCTACTTGTGAACACTGGACGCGGGCCACTTGTGGTTGAGGCTGACGTGGCCGCCGCACTTGCCGACGGGCAGTTGGGAGGATACGGTGCCGATGTCATGGTCGATGAGCCGCCGCGTGCCGACAATCCGTTGTTGAGTGCTCCCAACGCATACATAACACCACACATAGCATGGGCTACGATCGAGGCGCGTACGCGTCTCATAGCCACGGCCGCCGCCAACATTAAGGCGTTTGCCTCCGGCGAACCAATGAATGTAGTAAGATGAACACTTTGCAGCTGGTAATAGAATTTCTCGGCACATTCGCTTTCGCCATATCCGGTATACGCTGGGCTGCTTTTAAACAGTTCGACTGGTTCGGCGGCTATGTAGTAGGATTAGCCACAGCCATAGGCGGCGGCACGATAAGAGACGTAATGCTGGGAGTCACGCCATTCTGGATGACCGATTCTATATATATGGTGTGTACGGCTGCAGCCTTGCTTACGGCGATAGTATTCAAGAAAGCCATAGCAAGGTTTGCCGCCACATGGTTTCTTTTCGATACACTCGGTTTGGCCTTGTTCACAGTGGCTGGTTTGCAGAAGACGTTGCTCGGCGGTTATCCTTTTTGGGTGGCCGTTATCATGGGTTGCATAACGGGAGCCGCCGGCGGTGTAATACGTGACGTGCTTATCAATGAGGTGCCGCTTATTTTTCGCAAGGAGATTTACGCCATAGCCTGCATCATCGGCGGAATTGCTTATTATGCATGTTTCCGATTAGGCTTCGGGGCTGGAATCGCTGCTGCAGCGTGTTTCGTCATAGTGGTGGCCGTAAGGCTGGCCGCTGTGAAGTTCCACATATCGTTGCCACGGTTGCACGGCGAAAGCGAATGAGCCTTAATACTAGAAATATTTCCGCTGGAATCTTACATTCTTAATTATATTACATCATTATATATTTAATCCTGTATTTTTCTATGCGATATGCTTTGTCGTTTGACGGAAAAAGCGTAACTTTGCCCCGCTGATTGGTTCACACACCAGTGATTAAAAGGGAAACGGGTGAGAATCCCGTACAGTCCCGCTGCTGTGAGCTACCCTTAGCAAGGCTGACAAAGAAAGCCACTGGCACAGTTTTTACGCCGGGAAGGCCGTTGGTTCTTGAGGTAGCGAAGTCAGAAGACCTGCCGTCGGCATGATGTTTAATCTACCGCTTCGAGGAGAGCGGTGTATTATAAGTATTCGCATTGAAAAGTTTTAGATTATTGTCATTGTCATTGGCGGTGGCTTCAGCATGGTCAACGTTTGCCCAGACACATACAAGCGATAGTATAGCAGGCAGCCGTGTACTTGATGGCGTAACCGTGAGGGGTAATGCCGGAGCATCACGAGTTTCGGCCACGGCTCCGTTGCATTTGGTCGACGCTGAGGCCATGCGCCGTTTCGGCATTGCAGATATGGCCGACGCTCTGCGCAGGCTGCCCGGTGTGGTTCTGCGCGACTATGGTGGCGCGGGCGGTATGAAGACGGTGTCAGTGCGTGGTTTCGGTGCACGACATACGGGGGTAAGTTATGACGGGGTGGCGCTTAGTGATTGTCAGACAGGTGAGATTGACTTGTCGCGGTATACGCTTGACAACGTGGCAAGTGTGATGCTCGCCGTAGGCGACAATGACGACATTTTCATACCTGCGCGACTGTCGGCCCATGCCGCCGTGCTATCCGTTAATACGGTTACTCAGCCATCAGCCGACAGGAGACCGCATCTTACGGTGCATCTGAAAACAGGCTCGTTCGGCTACATCAGTCCGTTCGTGAGCTATGCGCAAAGTTTTAGCGATAGGTTTTTGCTGACAGCGTCTGCCGAATATGTGTATGCCGAAAATGATTATCCTTTCACCTTAAAAAATGTGTCGCTTGTTACACGCGAGCGTCGCACTAACAGCATGATGAACTCCGGTCACGGCGAGGTTGGCTTTACATGGCGTACTGGTGGAAAAAGCACGTTGAACGGCAAGTTGTATTATTATAATAACGATCGCGAGTTACCCGGGCAAGTGAGATATTATACAGATATTAGCGACGAGGCCCTGCATGAGCGCAACGCTTTTGCCCAGTTGCAATACAGAACATGGAGTAGAGGTGGATTGTCGATGAAGATGTTGGCAAAATACAACTGGGCTGCATCTGATTATACTGATGGCTTATACAAGGACGGAAAGAACGACGCATCTTACCGTCAGCGCGAAGCCTACGCTTCGGTATGCCTTCTTTATTCTCCACAAGGTAAGTGGGCGTTTAACTATTCAGCCGATTACATATTCAATAACTTAAGTGGTAGCCGCCCTGATGATACAAGGCCATACCGTCATTCTGTGCTACAGTCGCTCGCGGCGCGATACCGCACCGGCAGATTGACGGTTATGGCGCGAGCACTTTATTCGCTCTACTTCAATGCCGCCAAACGCGGTCCCGGCGCAAGGGATATGCGTCGGCTCTCGCCGTCGCTGTCGGCATCTTATAGGCTTCTTAAGGATGAAGACCTGTATGTGCGTCTTTCGTACAAGAACATATTCCGCGCTCCAACCTTCAATGAGTTGTATTTTTATCATTATGGTAGCACAGATTTACTGCCTGAGAGCACAGATCAGATAAATCTCGGTTTGACATGGAACCGTGGTGATAACCGTGCCACAAGTGTCAGGTTGTCGGTAGACGGCTATGTAAACCGAGTGAAAGATATGATTGTAGCTGTGCCCTACAATATGTTTGTATGGACTAATATCAACGTCGGCAAGGTGGTAGGTCACGGCGTTGAGGCTGAAGCCACTGTAAGGCAGCGGCTGGGTGGGCGTAGCGCATTGACCGCAACGGCCAACTATACGTGGCAACGTTCCGAGAACCGCACTAACAAAAAGTCTGAATATTATGGGAACCAAATAGCTTATGTGCCTGAACATCAGGCAAGTGCGGCTATAGCTTTCGAAAATCCGTTGATTAACGTTTCAGCCCATGGTCATGGCATCAGCCATCGTTACACCAATAACAACCATTATAACGGTACACGTATGGCCGGATATATGGAAATGGGGATGACAGCGTGGCGCGAATTCGTTGTAGGGTCGGGCGTTATTGAGGCTAGAGTTGATGTAAAGAATCTGCTTGATAAGCAGTATGAGATAGTGGCGCGTTACCCTATGCCCGGAAGAAGCTGGCAATTATCAGTAAAATATAAATTCTAAAAAATTATTAAGATGAAAAAGTTTTTATCAATCGCCGCGGTGGCGGCATTGTGTATGTCGGTATTCACGGCGTGTGACGATGATGATTTCACGCCACAACCGCAACCTGTCTATGTTACTGACGGTGTGTTTGTTGTCAATGAAGGTGCGTCGTATAGTCTTATTGACGGCTCGCTGACATACGTGGCAAGTGATGGTAAGGTGACACCACACGCCTTTTCGACAGTCAATGGCCGTTCTCTTGGTGGTACGCCTAACGACGCCGTTGTATCGGGGGATAGGCTTTATATTGTCGTTACGGATGAAAATACCGTCGAAGTGATTGACCGTAACACGTTGAAGTCAATCAAGCAACTCAACACCGTTGAGCTTATGGGGCAGGAAAAAGGCACGCAACCACGTTGCGTAGTAGCCGGTGGTAAGTATATATTTGTATCTACATACGCCGGGTATGTGGCACGTATCGACACAGACGATTATTCTACAACCGTATATCAGGCAGGTTCTTATCCCGAGGGAATGGGCTTGGCTGACGGCAAACTTTATGTCGCAAATTCTGATTACGGTTCGGGAGTAAATCCTTCAGTTTCTATTATAGACCTTGCTGATGGCACATCACGTAATGTGACGGATCCTGCAATCTTGAATCCGGTAAAGCTTGCAGCAGTTGGTGGTGGCATGTATATTCTTGACAGCGGAACATACGCCACTGGTAGTCAGACCGAGGCAGGTGTGCGTAAGTTTGTTGATGGTAAGGTTGAGAAAATAATTGATGCCACGCTTATGGCCGTCGACGAACAACGCGGGCTGATTTATACCGTCAACGCACCTTATTCATATACGGTTACGCCTGCGCAATATAATGTGTATGACATGAAGACAGGCGAGAACCGTCAATTTGTTGCCGGTGACGAGATTGACAGTCCTGTAGAGATTGCCGTCGACCCTGAGAGCGGCGATGTGTATGTAACATCATTAAAAAACAGTCCCGATACAGGCTATCCCGATTATAATGCCGACGGATATATGGTGCGTTATTCTTCTGGCGGCATATTCAAGGCCCGTTACGATACGGGAGTTAATCCCGGTACGATAGTTTTCAATTCTACCGTAACGTATGAATAAACCATTAAACATACTTATTCTTTTAGCCGTGGCCGTCGTCTTGTTCTGTTCTTGCGGGCAAGGCATGGTCACGGCTGGCCTTTCTGGTGGTGACACAGTGCGTCTTCGTTATGCAGAAAGATTGGGAATCGTGAAATATGACGGTTTTACTGTAGTAACATTAGCCGACCCTTGGAACGAAGGAAAGGTTTTGCATACGTATGTGTTGGTTGACTCTGTCGCTGGAACTGACGGCATGACTGATGACGAACTGGTCAGTCTTGTAAGCAGGTCGACCGGGAACCGGTCGACTGTGACTGTCGTACATACACCTTTAAAGCGTGCTGTTGTGTCGACATCGGTACATTGCGGCCTTCTCGTATCACTTGGCCGAGGTGAGGCTGTACGCGGCGTATGCGACGCACGTTATATCAACCAACCTTATATCAGGCAACGCTTGGCCGACGGGACTATAGCCGATTGTGGCGACGGGGTGGTGCCGGATGTTGAGAAAATCATTGATGCCGATGCCGACGCAGTACTTGTGTCGCCTTTTCAGAATAGTGGCGGATACGGGCGTCTTGACCGATGGGGGCGTCCGGTGATTGAGGTTGCCGATTATATGGAGACCTCGGCTTTAGGCCGTGCTGAGTGGATGAAGTTCTACGGCATGTTGTTCGGTGTCGAGGCGCGGGCCGACAGCCTGTTTTCCGTCGTAGAGCGTAATTATAAAAGCCTTGTGCTTGAGGCAAAGAAGGCTGTGTCGCGCCCTATGGTTATTGTCGATAAAGTGGAAGGGCCTGTATGGTATGTTCCAGGAGGAAACAGTACGTTAGGGCGTGTGATGGCCGACGCAAATGTTAATTATGCTTTTGCCGACGACAAAAGCAGCGGCAGTCTTCAGTTGACGTTCGAGGCTGTGCTCTCACGCGCTGGCAAGTCCGATGTGTGGATGTACCGTTATTCTCCTCCGCAGCAGGCGTCTTACGCATCGTTGCTTGATGAGAACAAGGGCTATTCGCTTTTCCTTGCGTTCCAGCGGAAAAATGTTTATGCCTGTAACACAATTTCCACTATGTTTTATGACGAGACTCCTTTTCGGCCCGATTTGCTCTTGCGTGAGTTTATCGTAGTGTGCCATCCTGACTTGCGTAGTCTCGGCGCTCCCCGTTATTATGTTCCCTTGAAATGAGCAGACCAACGATCATCAACATAGTCATGGCTGTGGCCATAGTGCCGCTTTTGCTGTTAAACCTTATGGTGGGCGCGGCTGACATTCCAGTATCGGCCGTTTTTGAAATCCTTGTCGGTTATGGCGGTTACGATATGTCGTGGCGTTACATTGTGATAGAGACCCGCCTGCCTCAGGCTGTAACTGCCGTGCTTTGCGGAAGTTCGCTGGCGGTCAGCGGATTGTTGTTACAGACGGCATTCCGCAATCCTTTGGCAGGACCTTCTGTGTTTGGCATTAACAGTGGGGCGAGCTTAGGCGCGGCCTTGGTTATGCTTGCTTTCGGCGGCGGGTTGTCGCTTGGTTCGGTGTCTCTTACCGGCTTCATGGCTGTATTGGCGGCCTCGTTCGCAGGCGCGGGGGCTGTAATGGCCGTATTGCTGTTTTTCGCCGCCCGGGTGCGTAGCAATGTCATGCTGCTTATTATAGGTATAATGACGGGCTATGTAGCCTCGTCTGCCATATCGTTGCTTAATTTTTTCGCCACCGAGGAAGGTGTACATTCATATATGGTGTGGGGACTTGGAAATTTCGGCGGCGTGTCGCTGTCACGTCTGCCGTGGTTTGCTGTTGTCACGGTTGTCGGTCTGCTGGCTGCGATATGTCTTGTCAAGCCGCTTAATGCCTTACTCCTTGGTGAACAGTATGCCGCCAATCTTGGTGTCAATACAAGCCGTCTGCGTAACAGCCTGCTTGTAGTTACCGGCCTCCTGACCGCGTCGGCAACGGCGTTTTGCGGTCCGATAGCGTTCATAGGTCTTGCTGTGCCCCATTTGGCGCGTATCATATTGAAGACAGATGACCATCGCCAACTTGTGCCAGCCACGATTACGTCAGGCGCGCTAGTGGCTTTGTTATGTAACGCCGCCTGCATGTCGCCCGGAGCTTCCGGAATGATACCGCTCAATGCCGTGACCCCGCTTGTGGGGGCGCCGGTCGTTATATATGTGATAATGCGCCGCCGTTAAGAGAAAAAATCGCGGCTTCCGTCTTTGGCTATTGTGATAGACGGAAGCCGCTGTATTCTTTTTTAGTCAAGATGTCGTGTGTCAGATGAACAAGTTGATGCCGGACTTGTCTGCGCGCTCCATGTATGTGGCCACTCCGCCTACGCTCACACAGTCGAGCAATTCCTCACGTTTTATTCCCATTACGTCCATCGACATCTGGCAGGCTATCATCTCAACTCCGTTGTCGATAGCCTGTTGGCGCAATTCCTCGAGCGATGCCACGCCTTTTTGCCGCATTATGCTCCTCATCATGCGGCTTCCAATTCCGAGCATGTTCATCTTCGACAACTTCAGCCGCAGCGAACTTGACGGCAGCATCATGCTGAACATCCGCCCGAAAAAGTCTTTTTCCACCTTCGGTTTTATTTCTCTCTTTATCACGTTAAGCCCCCAAAAAGTAAAGAATATCGTTACTTTGCCGCCTGCGGCCGCCGCTCCGTTGGCCAGTACGAATGTGGCTAGTGCCTTGTCTAAGTCGTCGCTGAACATGATAAACGTCTTGTCGCGCCCAGTCATGGTTGAGGTTACGCCATGAACTGCTGGTTTCGTGCCTTTTTCCACCAACACTTTGTAAACTCCACGCTCAGTCTTGCGCTCCAGCAGGCGGTTGCCCGTCATGTTGCACCATGCCTCGGCATCACGTGGAAAGGCAGAGTCGGTAGAGATAACTTCAACACGGCAGCCTTCGGCCATCTGCCCCATGCAGTCTTTCAGTTTCATTATCGGGCCGGGGCACTGCAGTCCGCAAGCGTCTACGCGCACTGTCTCGCGCCCTTGGCTGTCGGTTTCAGCTTGAGCTTGCGGTTCGGTTTGGTCGCTTCCGTCGTCGGCAGGTACGCCTACGGGTGCTACTGCGGCTTTGTATGTACGCAGTCCGCCGATAAGGTTGCGCACGTTCTTGTATCCGTTGTCTTTCAATATGTTTGAGGCCAAGTATCCGCGCAGACCTACGCCGCAGTAAACCCATACAGGCTTGTCGGCCGGTATTTCAGCAATGCGTTGCCGCATGTCGTCCAGCGGAATGTTTACAGCGCCCGGTATTGCTCCGAGTGCGAACTCGTCAGGTGTACGTACGTCGACTAATGTAACATCTCCAAGATCGGCATCCTTTAGTTCGCGCCAGTACAGCGGCGACATCTTGCCACTTAATATGTTGCAGGCTACGTAACCGGCTACGGCCACAGGGTCTTTGGCCGACGAGAACGGTGGGGCGTAGGCGTGCTCGACGCGTGTCAGGTCGGCCACTGTGCCGCCGCGTTTTATCACCAAGGCGAACTCGTCTATGCGCTTGTCTACGCCGTCGCCGCCCACAATCTGTGCGCCTAACAGGCGGCCGTCCCCGGGCGCGAAGGTTATTTTTATTGTCATTTGCGCTGCTCCGGGGTAATATCCGGCGTGGGCTGACGGATGGATTGTCGCCGTAAGGTATGGCATGCCCATTTGCTTCAGACGCTTCGCAGGCAGGCCGGTTGAGGCTACGGTGAGGTCGAACACTTTGGCTATTGACGTGCCGATGGAGCCTTCATATTTTACTTTGTCGCCGAAAACGATGTTGTCTGCCACGATGCGCGCCTGCCTGTTGGCCGGTCCGGCTAGGAAGTTAAGCCACGGACGGCCCGTCACCGGATGGGCGAACTCAATGGCGTCGCCAACGGCATAAACATCTTCGGCCGACGTGCGCAGGTATTCGTCAACCTTGATACCGCGCATTTCGCCTATCTTAATGCCTGCGTCGGCAGCCAGCCTTGTCTCGGCGCGCACGCCTATTGACAGCAGCACCATGTCGACGGTAAGGCTGTCGCCCGATTTCATCATGACCGTTATGCCGCCGTCGTCGTGCTTGAAAGCCTCCACGGCCTGTCCAAGATAAAGCCTTACGCCATGGTCTACAAGATGTGGATGCACTAACGCGGCCATTGAATAGTCAATGGGTGCCATCACTTGGTCGGCCATTTCCACTACTGAAACTTTCACTCCGGCGTGTACAAGGTTCTCAGACATTTCAAGGCCGATGAAACCTCCGCCAACAATTACCGCCCGCCTTACGCGGCGGTCGGCCACGAATGCCTTTATGCGGTCGGTGTCGTCAACGTTGCGCAGGGTGAAAATGCCGTTGACGTCGATGCCCGGCAGCGGCGGACGCACTGGCGACGCTCCGGGCGACAGCAGCAGCTTGTCATAAGTTTCGGTGTATTCGCGCCCGTCGGCGGTGCGCACAGAAACCTGCTTGCGTGCCGTGTCGACGCGTGTCACCTCGGAGTTCACCCTTACGTCGATGTTAAAACGCCGGCCGAAAGCCTCGGGTGTCTGCACGAACAGCTTGTCGCGCTCGGCGATGATGCCGCCTATATAATAAGGCAAACCACAGTTGGCGTATGATATGTGGCCGCCTTTTTCTATCAGTATGATTTCTGCATGTTCGGTATTGCGCCGTATGCGCGCAGCCGCAGTGGCTCCTCCGGCCACGCCGCCAACGATGATTATCTTCATGACAGTATTCGTTTTTTTATTATGTAACATTTGTTTTTCCGATTACAAATATAATATTTTTTTCGGTAAATATAAAACTAACATTTATATTTCATAAAGCCTTAACACCTGAAAAACAACCGTAACAAAATGAAAAAACTTACCGTTTGTTATGTTTTATGCCGTCAAAATGATAACTTTGTGACGTGCGTTAATGTTCGTACAGGCTTTGCGCGCATTTATGGAACAGTAAAACACTTAAATAATTAACGTATGAAAAAAAATAGAATTGTTACCGCCGCCATAACCGCGGCATTTTGCATGGCAACATTCAGTACGCCTGTAAAGGCTCAGGATGTAACTTTGCCCCAACCTACTAAGAGCGACGTGGCCGGCAGTTTGGCAAAAGCGTTGCAGGACCGCCACTCCACACGCACGTTTACCGACAAGGCCGTGAGCGACCAGACGCTGGCAGACCTGCTGTGGTCGGCCAACGGAGTAAACCGCAATGACGGCAAGCGCACCGCCCCGTCGGCAATGAACCGGCAGGATGTTACCATTTACGTGGGCAAGGCCGACGGCACATTCCGTTATGATGCTGCGTCGCATAAGCTCGTAAAGATAGGCAGTGGCGACTTGCGCAAGGCTGCGGCTGGGCGCAACAAGTTTATTGCCACGGCTCCCGTAGTGCTCGTCATCGCATCGGACACGGGATTGACGCAAGGCAATCTGGCTATAAGCGGACTCGACGCTGGCACAGTCATGCAGAACGTTTACCTGTATTGCGCTGCCAACGGACTGGCCACTGTTTGCTGCTATGCGGGCGATAAACCGGCAGATATGCAGAAATTTCTCGGCATAAAGGAGAATATCCTGCCGCTGGTTTACATGCCTGTGGGCTACTGACGCAACCTGTTGATAATCAGTAGCTTGTAAAAGCGATTCCAAAAGGCCGCCTTTCGCACGCCGAAAGACGGCCTTTTGCGTTGCGTTTTGCCGTGTTTTGCAACGCCGTTTGCCGTCTTTGGTAAAAGCAAGTGCCAATAGAACATATTTCGGTTGTTTGGTAATGAGATATATGTGATGATTTCCGATTTAATATTTGGATTTGTGCTCGGGGAGTGTTATCTTTGTATATAATAAGCGATGAGTTTTTGTTGATATGATTGACGAGCTTAATCGTATTAAAGTGAACTTTCAAAGGTTTAAATTTATAGTGTAATATAATCAGAATTATGAAAGATTTAAAATTTCTTGGAAAAGTTCTTATTTGCATGTTGATGTGTCTAAATTTTGTTGCTTGTTCAGATGATGACAATGATTTTTTAGCATTTGATTCTACAACAATAATAGGACAGTGGGTGATAACGGACGTGCAAGGTTCATCTGAATGGAGTTGGATATCAAAAGGCGAAACTATGACATTTAATGCCGATGGAACTTGTATTACAGGTCATTGGATGGAAAATGTTTACCGTATTGAGGATGGATGTATCCATACGTATAATAACGACAGTGGCGAGCCAATGTTTATTTATACGTTGATTGAAAATAAGGGAAGTAAATTATCCGTAAAGGTTCAAGGAACTTTGGATGAAAGTAATTCTTCAGTTGTAATTGAAATATCAAAAAACATATAGACTGTAGGAACTTGGTTGGTTATTTGTTTTTATATGGCGGAATCCTGCAACTGAAACCTGCCAAAGACCGTTTTTTCTTCCAATATAAAGAGGTCGGATGAATTTAAGAATTTATGTTTAACTGGATGATAATCAGTCAAAATATGAATTTAGCCACTTATTATTTGTCTGTTCATGCACTTTTTTTTATTTTTGCACATAAAAACTTTTAGCAAAAGATTTTATGTATAGGACTAATACGTGTGGCGAACTGCGCCTTAGTGACGCCGGCAAGCAAGTGACGCTTGCGGGATGGGTGCAGCGCAGCCGTAAGATGGGCGGCATGACGTTTGTCGACTTGCGTGACCGCTATGGTATAACACAGTTGGTTTTCAATGAGAACGACAACGCTGACTTATGCGCCGAAGCCAACAAGCTGGGGCGTGAATATTGCATACAGGTGGAAGGTACTGTATGCGAACGCCAAAGCAAGAACGACAACCTGCCGACCGGCGAGATAGAAATAGTAGCGTCGAAACTTAACGTATTGAGCGAGAGCGCAACGCCTCCGTTTACGATAGAGGACAATACTGACGGCGGCGACGACATCCGCATGAAGTACCGCTACTTGGACTTGCGCCGTCCGTGCGTAAGGCAGAACCTAGAGTTGCGCCACCGTATGACCATCCTGATACGCAACTTCTTGGACTCGAAGGACTTTATCGAAGTGGAGACACCTATACTGATAGGCAGTACACCTGAGGGGGCGCGCGACTTTGTCGTGCCGTCGCGCATGAATCCGGGGCAGTTTTACGCCCTGCCGCAAAGCCCGCAAACGCTTAAACAGCTGTTGATGGTGAGTGGCTTCGACCGCTATTTCCAAATAGCCAAGTGCTTCCGCGACGAAGACTTACGCGCCGACCGCCAGCCGGAGTTCACGCAGATTGACTGTGAAATGTCGTTTGTTGACCAAGACGATGTAATCAACCTGTTTGAGGACATGTGCCGCCATTTATTCAAGGAGGTGCGCGGAGTGGAGCTTCCGGCAAAATTGCAGCAGATGACATGGGTCGAGGCGATGCGCCGTTTCGGAAGTGACAAGCCCGACTTGCGCTTCGGTATGGAGTTCGTCGAACTTATGGACGTGCTGAAGGGCACGGGCACGTTCGGCGTGTTCAATGACGCCGAGTATATCGGCGGCATCTGCGTGCCGGGCTGCGCCAACTATACGAGAAAGCAGCTTGACCAGCTGACCGATTTTGTCAAGCGTCCGCAGGTAGGGGCGAAAGGTCTTGTATGGGTGAAGTTCAACGAGGACGGAACAATAAAGAGCAGCATAGACAAGTTCTATTCGCCTGAGATTATGCAGAGATTGAAGGAAACGGTTGGTGCCAACAACGGCGACCTGTTGCTCATAATGAGCGGCGACCGTGCCAACAAAACGCGTACCCAGCTGTGCACGCTGCGCCTTGAGATGGGCGACAGGCTTGGCTTGAGGGACAAGGACAAGTTTGAGTGCCTGTGGATTATCGACTTCCCGTTGTTCGAATGGAGTGATGAGGAACAACGCCTAATGTCGACCCACCATCCGTTCACAATGCCTAATCCTGACGACATACCACTGCTTGAGGAACATCCCGAGCGTGTGCGTGCCAAGGCTTACGACTTTGTGTGCAACGGTATTGAGGTTGGCGGTGGCAGCCTGCGTATCCATGACGGCAAACTTCAGGAAAAGATGTTTAAGATACTTGGTTTCACTCCTGAGCGCGCCATGGCCCAATTCGGCTTTTTGATCAACGCGTTTAAATACGGTGCTCCTCCTCACGCAGGATTGGCGTTCGGCCTTGACCGTTTCGTGTCGATAATGGCAGGTCTTGATAGTATTCGTGACTGTATAGCTTTCCCGAAAAACAACAGCGGTCGCGACGTGATGCTTGATGCTCCTTCATCGTTAGACCAGAAACAACTTGATGAATTGCAGATAAAGGTTGACTTAAGTCAAGAAAAATAGTATTTTTTGATTTAAGCTATCTTTTATTGTGTTTTATTTCTGTAAAATTGTCCGTATTCAGAATAAAAACATTACATTTGCAACGATAAAAGATTGTTATTAGATCTTTAATGTTGTTTTAAAATTATGACAGAAAAGAAAGAAACTGTAAAGAAGACCGCAACTCCTAAGGCTGCGGCTGAGAAGAAGGCAGCACCTAAAAGGAGCACTGCAAAGAAAGTAGTTGTTGAAATCAATGCGGAATCTGTAGGTTTTAAAGCCGGAGATGTTTATCAGGCGCTTGCAACAGCAGGTAAGGCTCTTAGCGTGGCCGAGATAGCAAAGGCTGCGAAAATAACAGAGAATGAAACTCTGTTGGGTATGGGCTGGCTCTTCAAAGAGGGCAAGATCAAAGCTGAGGAAAACAAGATTACATTGGCTTAATCTGTTTAGGCAATATTGAGGAAGGACTGGGAGGCGTGTCTTGCCGGTCCTTCTTTATTCTAATTCTATGAACTACGACAGCGAGATTGTTTTTGTTCTTCGCGAGGCAGGGGACAAGGGGTTAAGTGTAAAGAAAATAGCCAGACACGTATTTAATAAATGTAATGGTTTCTTTGATACAGTGTCTTTTGATGAAGTGCACCGTTACGTGGCTTCTTTCCTAATGAAGAACAGCAAGCTTGCAGATTCGATAATAGAGCGGACTGATGTCCGGGGAGTTTATCGTTTGAGCCTGTCTAATACCTCACGGCAGTTGTATTTTGATTTTAAGAATGACGAGGTAGATGATGGGGAAATGGTAAAAGCATGTGAAGACAAATCGTTGTCTTTGTTCTGATATAATGGTTTAAGGCAATTTATTGTTGGAAATTCATTGGATGAAAACACAATATCCGTATTTATTAAAAACGCGCGATTATGTCAGGAAGATATTTGTTAGGATTTGATGTCGGCAGTTCGTCTGTAAAGGCATCATTGGTTGACGCGGATAACGGCGTATGCGTGGCTTCCGCATTTTATCCCGAAAATGAGGCTCCAATAACAGCCGTGAAGTCGGGTTGGGCAGAACAAGACCCGCAGATGTGGTGGGATAATGCCAAGTTGAGCCTAAAAAAAGTAATGAGTTATGCTTCAGTAAGTGGTGAAGATATAAAAGCGATAGGCATATCTTATCAAATGCATGGGCTTGTTTGTGTAGACAAAGACATGCGAGTGTTGCGTCCATCGATTATATGGTGTGATTCAAGGGCTGTGCCTTACGGCGAAAAGGCTTTTGAAACTCTTGGTACGGAAAAGTGTTTGTCGCATCTTCTCAATTCTCCCGGAAACTTTACGGCGGCCAAACTGGCTTGGGTGAAATCTAATGAGCCGGAGATTTTTGACAAGATTTATAAGATAATGCTTCCCGGAGATTATATTGCCATGAAGTTGAGTGGTGAGATTAACACTACAGTCAGCGGTTTGAGCGAGGGTATGTTCTGGGATTTTAAGAATAAGGATGTAGCTGGTTTTCTGCTTGATTACTTTGGTTTTGACAAAAGCATAATAGCCAATGTCGTTCCTACATTCAGCATACAATGCGAGGTAAGTGCAGCTGCAGCCGCCGAATTAGGATTGAAGGAAGGTACTCCGGTAAGCTATAGGGCAGGTGACCAGCCAAATAATGCCTTGAGTCTGAATGTTTTTAATCCGGGTGAGATTGCTTCAACGGCAGGAACGTCAGGCGTTGTTTACGGAGTGTTGGGCGGAGTAAATTATGATGGGCGTAGCCGTGTGAATACGTTTGCCCATGTTAATTATACAAAAGATGTAGACCGTTTAGGTGTGCTTTTGTGTATAAACGGAACAGGTATATTGAATGCTTGGGTGCGCAGGAATGTAGCTCCAGAAGGAATATCTTACGCGGAAATGAACGAGATGATGGAATCTGTGCCAATAGGAAGTGACGGTGTTACGGTTATTCCATTTGGCAATGGAGCAGAGCGTGTACTTGAGAACAGGGAGATAGGCTGTTCAATTCATGGAATAAACTTTAATAAACACGGGAAGTCTCATATTATGAGGGCTGCGCAAGAAGGTATCGTGTTCAGTTTCTGTTATGGAATGGAAATAATGCAGCAAATGGGTATGGACATAAAAAAGATACATGCAGGCAAGGCAAATATGTTTCTTAGTGACGTATTCCGCAACACACTGGCCGGAGTCAGCGGAGCAACCATCGAGCTGTATGAAACTGACGGTAGCGTAGGCGCGGCAAAAGGTGCTGGAATGGGTTGTGGAATATATAAAGACAACAATGAGGCTTTCGCTACGTTGAAAAAACTTGCAGAGATAGAACCGGATGAAAAACATCGTGCTGAATATCTTGAAGCATACACGTCTTGGAAAGAAAAACTTCATACGATAATGAAATAACACAGTTTTACCTAATTTATTATAACCTACTAACATTAACTATTATGGCAAGAGAGTATTTTCCGCAGATTGGAAAAATCAAGTATGAAGGTGCTGACAGCACCAATCCGTTAGCTTATCATTATTATGATGCTGACAAAGTGATCATGGGCAAGAAAATGAAAGACTGGCTGAAGTTTGCTATGGCATGGTGGCACACGCTCGGGCCGGCAAGCAGCGACCAGTTTGGCGGCGGCACTCGTGTTTATCCGTGGGACGAGAAAACAGATGCTGTTGAACGGGCCAAAGATAAGATGGACGCCGGATTTGAAATCATGGAAAAGCTTGGAATAGAATATTTCTGTTTCCATGATGTTGACCTTGTAGACGAAGGTGATACTATTGAGGAGTATGAGGCTCGTATGAACGCCATTACTGATTACGCATTGGAAAAAATGAAAGGTACCAATATAAAGAATTTGTGGGGTACGGCCAATGTGTTCGGTCATAAACGTTATATGAACGGTGCTGCGACAAATCCTGATTTTGATGTCGTTGCCCGTGCTGCAGTCCAAATCAAGAATGCAATTGATGCCACAATCAAATTAGGAGGTACAAACTATGTGTTCTGGGGAGGACGTGAAGGCTACATGAGTCTTCTGAATACTCAGATGCAACGTGAAAAAGACCATTTGGCTACAATGTTAAAAGCTGCCCGTGATTATGCTCGTTCAAAAGGTTTTACAGGAACGTTCCTGATTGAACCCAAGCCAATGGAGCCGACGAAGCATCAATATGACGTTGACACAGAGACCGTTATCGGTTTTATTCGTGCAAACGGACTGGAAAAGGATTTTAAGGTGAACATAGAGGTCAACCACGCAACGCTTGCCGGTCATACGTTCGAACATGAACTGACTGTTGCTGTTGATAATGGTATGCTGGGTAGCATTGATGCCAATCGTGGAGACTATCAGAACGGTTGGGATACTGACCAGTTCCCGATAGATAACTGGGAACTTACTCAGGCTATGATGCAGATTATCCGGAACGGCGGGCTTGGTAATGGCGGCTCAAATTTTGACGCAAAGATACGTCGTAACTCAACAGATTTAGAGGATCTCTTTATTGCTCATATCAGTGGTATGGATGCCATGGCGCGCGCATTGGAAAATGCGGCCAACCTGATAGAAAAGTCGCCTCTGTGCGATATGGTCAAAAACCGCTATGCGTCATTCGACGCAGGTAAGGGTAAGGAGTTTGAGGAAGGTAAACTTTCACTGGAAGACATAGTTGCTTATGCCAAGACTGTGGGTGAGCCCAAACAGACTTCCGGAAAGCAAGAACTTTACGAGACAATCGTAAGTTGGTATTGTAAGTAAAATCATTTTGTATGGTAAGGGAAAGGCGGAATAAATAATTCCGCCTTTTTCTTGTTTTATTTTTATTATATTATTCTTTTTTATTATTTTTGCCTTTGTTTTTTAAACTAAATTGTATGGCTTATTCTAATAATCATTTAGTCATAATGGCAGGTGGGGTCGGCAGTCGGTTTTGGCCGATGAGCACGGCGGACAGACCCAAGCAGTTTATTGATGTTTTAGGAGTCGGACGTTCGTTGCTGCAACTTACATTTGACAGATTTAAAGATATTTGTAATCCTGATAATGTATGGGTTGTTACAAGCGTTGATTATAAAAGTTTGGTGCAAGAACAGTTGCCGGAGATTCCTGATGGGAATATTCTTTGCGAGCCATGCAGGCGTAATACGGCTCCGTGTATAGCTTACGTCAGTTGGAGAATAAAGTCGAAAGACAGAAACGCAAACATTGTAGTTTCGCCGAGTGATCATATTGTGACTGATAAAGATGAATTTCGCCGTGTAATATCACAGTGTCTGAAGTTTACCAATGAAACAGATGCCATAATAACATTAGGTATGAAACCGACACGTCCAGAAACAGGATATGGATATATACAAGCTGATTTATCTTCAAGTTCGCCTCGTAATAAGGAAATATTCAGAGTTGATTCTTTTCGTGAAAAACCTGATTTAGAAACAGCTACTAAATATATAAAGAATAAGAGCTATTTTTGGAATGCCGGCATTTTCATTTGGAATGTAAATACGATTGTAAATGCGTTCAGAATTTATCAGCCGGCTATCAGCAGGTTATTTGAAGGATTGTTGAATGTTTACGGCACTCCACAAGAACAGGATGAGATAAACCGCAGGTTCCCTGAATGTGAGAATATTTCCATTGATTATGCCATAATGGAAAAGGCAGAGGAAATCTTTGTTTGTCCGGCTGATTTCGGGTGGAGCGATCTTGGAACGTGGGGATCCTTGCTTGAGCAGACAAAGAAGGATTTGTACGGCAATGGTGTAATAGGAGATAATGTCGCACTTTACGACACGCATAATTGCATTGTGCATACATTAGGAAAGAAAAAAGTCGTCGTACAAGGACTTGACGGATACATCGTTGTCGAGAAAGATGACAAACTTCTTATATGCAAGCTGTCGGAAGAACAGCGAATAAAGCAGTTCTCAGGTGAAGATAAGTGAAAACCAACATTTTAATATATAAGAAATAAAATGAAGAAAAACGTTGCTTTGATTACGGGAATTACAGGTCAGGATGGTTCATATTTGGCTGAATTCCTGATAGAGAAAGGGTATGAAGTGCATGGATTGTTACGTCGTTCGTCTTCGTTCAACACAGGGCGAATAGAGCATTTGTATCTTGATGAGTGGGTGCGTGACATGAAAAAGTCACGTCTCGTAAACCTGCATTGGGCAGATATGACCGACTCGTCTTCTTTAATACGCATTATCGGCGAGACAAAACCTACCGAGATTTATAATCTTGCGGCTCAGAGTCATGTAAAGGTTTCATTTGATGTGCCTGAATACACGGCAGACACAGACGCTGTGGGTGTTCTACGTCTGCTTGAGGCTGTGCGCATCTGTGGTCTTGATAAGACGTGCCGTATATATCAAGCGTCAACATCAGAACTTTATGGCAAGGTGCAGGAAGTGCCGCAAAGTGAGACTACACCATTCTATCCACGTTCGCCATATTCAGTTGCAAAACTCTACGGTTTTTGGATAATGAAGAATTATCGTGAAAGTTATGGAATGTTTTGCTGTAACGGAATTTTGTTCAACCATGAAAGTGAGCGTAGGGGCGAGAACTTTGTAACACGTAAGATAACGCTTGCCGCCTGTCGCATAGTTCAAGGATTTCAGGATAAGCTGTATCTTGGCAACCTTGACGCGCGTCGTGACTGGGGATATGCCCGTGATTATGTTGAATGTATGTGGATGATACTACAACAACCTGAGCCTGATGATTTTGTTATTGCAACAGGTGAAATGCACACCGTGCGCGAGTTTTGTACTTTAGCGTTTAAAGCTGCTGGTGTAGAACTACGTTGGGAAGGTGAAGGTGTAGATGAGAAAGGCATAGATGTGAAGACAGGAAAAGTTCTTGTTGAGGTCGATCCGAAATACTTCCGTCCGTGTGAGGTTGACCAATTACTCGGCAATCCTGCGAAAGCGAAGAAAATATTGGACTGGAATCCGACGAAGACTTCATTTGAAGAATTGATAAACATTATGGTCACGCATGACATGAAGTTTGTGAAGAAACTTTATATCAAGGCTCAAATGGCGGAATAATCATGTTGGATAAAGATTCTAAAATATATGTTGCCGGACATCATGGTTTAGTAGGCTCGGCTATTTGGAATAACTTGAAGTCGTGCGGTTATGTCAATCTTGTCGGACGTAGTCATAAGGAACTGGATTTGCTAGATCCTGTTGCCGTAAGAAAGTTTTTTGACAATGAGCGTCCTGATGCGGTTGTGCTTGCAGCAGCGCATGTAGGTGGTATCATGGCAAACTTGAATTATCGCGCTGATTTCATTTACCAGAATCTTCAGATACAGCAAAATGTGATAGGCGAGAGTTTCCGTCATGGTGTTAAGAAGCTGTTGTTTCTCGGTAGTACGTGCATTTATCCTCGTAGGGCAAAGCAGCCGATGAAAGAAGATGCTTTGCTTACGTCGGAACTTGAATATACCAATGAGCCGTATGCCATCGCCAAGATTGCGGGTCTAAAGATGTGTGAGAGTTTCAGCATACAATACGGTTGCAATTATATTGCGGTCATGCCTACAAATCTTTATGGACCAAATGACAATTTCCATTTGGAGAACAGTCATGTGTTACCTGCCATGATACGTAAGGTGCATTTGGCAAAATGCCTGAACGAGGGGAGGTGGGATGACGTAAGAAAAGACATTGACCTTCGTCCTGTTGAAGGTGTCGACGGCAAGAACAGCAACGATGAGATCTTGGTTAAGCTTGCTAAGTTCGGAATTACTCCTGAAGCCGTGACACTTTGGGGTACAGGTAGCCCCATGCGTGAGTTCTTGTGGAGTGAGGAAATGGCAGATGCCAGTGTGCATGTCTTGCTTAATGTTGATTTCAAGGACACCTATAATCCGGTAGATAAGGAGATAAGGAATTGTCACATCAATGTAGGCACAGGCAAGGAATTGAGTATACGTGAATTGGCTGAGAAAGTTGTCCGTGAGGTTGGTTTCAAGGGTGAACTTCTATGGGATGCTTCAAAACCTGACGGCACGCCACGTAAACTCACCGACGTGTCAAAGCTTCATTCTTTAGGTTGGCATCATAAGATTGAGATTGACGAGGGGGTACACCGTTTGTACGAATGGTATAAACAAGGTATCTGTATAAACCATCAGACCGTTTAATGAGTTAAAGTAATTATAAAAAGAAAGGGATGTACTTACCGCACATCCCTTTCTTTTCATTTTCCCTCAATCTCCTCCTTCATGTCGATAAAATGTTTCTCGCTGTCGTAAAATTCGTATTGCAAGAAAGCCATTTTCTGTGAAGGTACAACGTGCACTCCCCGTCCGTATTTCATTTGCCACTTCCTTTTCAGGCTGATTAAGCCTTGGTTTATATATGCGGCTACGTAAGGATGCACATGCAGATAGAATTTCTTTACGCCAATCTTGTTGACTAGACTGTCAATTTTTCTCTCCAATTGGTCTACGAAAAGAATACTTGACTTTATTTTTCCTGTACCGAAGCATGTAGGACAGTTTTCTTCAACGTTTACGTCTATCGCCGGGCGTACTCTCTGCCTCGTTATTTGCATCAGTCCGAATTTGCTGAGCGGCAGGATATTGTGGCGCGCGCGGTCTTTCTGCATATTTTTGCACATGCGTTCATATAGCATTTGGCGGTCTTCGGCCAGGTTCATGTCAATGAAGTCCACAACGATTATTCCGCCCATGTCTCTCAAACGTAACTGTCGTGCAAGTTCGTCCGCGGCTCCAAGGTTCACGTCAAGCGCATTGGCTTCCTGCCCTGTCACAGAGCGTGTACGGTTACCGCTGTTTACGTCTACCACATGCAGCGCCTCCGTATGTTCTATTATAAGGTAGGCTCCATGTTTGTAGTTTACAATTTTGCCGAAACTCGATTTAATTTGCTTTGTGATGTTGAAATTGTCAAATATCGGCACATTGCCTTTGTACATCTTTACTATGTTAGCCTTTTCAGGGGCTATCAGTGTAACATAGTGTTTCACCTCTTTGTAAACTTCCTCGTCGTTGACGTAGATATTTTCGTATGAAGGGTTGAACAAGTCGCGCAGTAATGCTACCACTCTGCTCGTCTCCTCATACACCAGTTGAGGCCGTTTTTCGGTTTTCTGTACTTTGGTAATGGCATCCTCCCAACGCTTTAGGAGGATTTTCAGTTCGGTGTCGAGTTCGGCAACTCGTTTGCCTTCGGCCACGGTGCGCACAATCACGCCGAAGTTTTTCGGCTTAATGCTGTTAATCAGCTGTTTCAGGCGTGCGCGCTCCTCGCCGCTTTTGATTTTAGAAGAAACAGAAACTTTATCGTTGAATGGTATAAGCACCAAATATCTTCCTGCGAAGCTCAGCTCTCCTGTAAGACGTGGCCCTTTGGTCGATATCGGTTCTTTTACTATTTGTACCATCACCTCTTGCCCTACTTGCAGCGTAGTTTGTATGCTGCCGTCTTTTTTCAGGTCGGGCAGGCGTGACGCCTTTGAGAAAGGATAAAGTTTTTTCCTGTCGCTTTGTACTTGTTTCAGGTACTTTTCGTAAGAGCTGAATTGACTGCCTAAGTCAAGGTAATGCAGAAAGGCGTCGCGTTCGAATCCTACATCCACGAAGCAGGCGTTAAGCCCCGGCATCAGTTTTTTTACCTTTGCCATGTAGATGTTCCCAACCGAGAAAGACGCCGAGCGTTGCTCGGTCTGATACTCTACCAGATTTTTATCTTCCAGCAGGGCAATCGAAATCTCTTTCTGTTGGACGTCAATTACTAATTCGCTGGTCATTTCCGATTGTTTCAACTTAGTTTGTCAAAGCGAGAGAAATGCCGGCTTCAGCTTCTCGCAAGTTTGCCGACATTCCCCGTAAAAGTTACAGGCTTGCAAGCCCACGCAGTGCGCGCCGGCTTACTTGCTCTTATGCCTGTTCTTTCTTAATCTTTTTTTACGCTTGTGCGTAGCCATCTTGTGGCCCTTTTTCTTTTTACCGTTTGGCATAATTATAAGTTTTAAAGTTGTTATTTAATATAGTTTGATTATACGTCTTTATTCGCCCTTCATCTTGGCCACAAAGCTCTTTGCCGGCTTGAAACTCGGAAAGTCGTGTGCTGCTATCTCGATAGTTGTGTTCTTAGAGATGTTGCGGGCCGTTTTCTTCGCCCTGTGTTTCACAACGAAGCTGCCGAAGCCGCGTAGGTACACGTTCTCCCTTTTTTCGAGCAGGCTGTCTTTGATAATGGCCATAAACGCCTCCACCGTGGCCGAGACGTCTTTCTTCGCAATGCCCGTCGACATTACTATGTCCTCGATAATATCTGCTTTAGTCATATTATATTATTGTGTAATTACAGTTCTTTCTTTACAGCTTCTCACTTTTGAGCTTGCAAATATAGTGGTTTTTGCCGTGAAACGGAAATATATTTTCCTTTTTTTGCTAATTTGAAGTGTAAAAGGCTCTATGAATCACGCAGTTACCTTAGATTTGAGTTCAAAAAGAACTTTTTATATGAAATGTTTTTTACTTATATTGTTTAAGTTACCATACCAAAAGCGGCGCGTATCAATACGCGCCGCTTATATTATTATTGAGTGTCAGGTTTATTCAATGGGCACAAGCTCAATCAGGAACAGGTTGCAAGAGTCTTGCTTTGTTATCTCATGTGAGCCTGCCGCAAGTTGTACGCTTATTACTCCGTTGCTGCCGGTGTTTTTCTCGCCGTCGATCTTGGCTGTGCATTTGCCGTCAAGATAGAGGTTAAGCGTCATAGGCTTGTCGATAGTGAAGGTGATGCTTGTTGCTGATTCCATTTTCAGGCACCATGTGTATGTTGTGCCGTTAATGGTCATCGAACCTTTACTGTCTGAATAATTGCCTACAATCGAGAACACATTGCTTGACGGCCCGTCCTTGCTAAAGCTGCAAGTTACAGTGCCTTCGATAACAGGAGTGTCGCCACCGCCTTGCTCGCCACCTTCATCGCCGCCGGGTTCAGTGCCGCCTTGTTCGCCGCCTTCACCACCGCCGGGTTCGGTAGTTTCAGTCTCGTCGTTCTCGCCGTCGAAGATACCTTTGAGCGTAGTCTTATAGTTGGTTACAGCAGACTTCAATTCGGGTATCACATCATAGTTGTGGTCTTCTGTGGCGTTGTCGAACGACCACTGGAAGTCGCCGTGCTGCAAGCGGCCTGCGCCATACTTGCCTGTAACCACAGCTACAACTTCGTTTGCTTCGTCAGGCGTATATTCATACATGATGCTGGGGTCAGTGTCGAAGTTATTGTAGCTTGTGCCGCCTTGTTTTGTTTTCACACTGCTTGGCACTTGCTCGTCGCGTGATGTTGCTTCGTAGGCATCAAACTCTACGTTGTCTTCCTGATAAGTTACATATTTGAAGTTGCTTGTTTTATCGGCGAAAGCGTTGCCGTAAGATTTTATCATACCGCCGTCTTCGCTTGAGAATGTGCCATCGCCACTGGCAATGTCTGTGCCTTGCATTGAAATCATCATCGGTCTGTTTGTGCCACGGAAATAGTTGTTCTCAACGAAAACGCTTGAAGCCTCGCAAGCACCAACTCCGTATTTTGCACAGCCGTCAAAATAGTTATTATAGACGTGTACTGAATACGACCTTATTCTCGGGTGGCGGCTGTCAGAGTGGTCAAACCAGTTGTGGTGATATGTTACATACATTTTGTCGTTCTCTCCGCTCAGACCAAGCAAGCAAGCCTTGCCGCTGTCCCAAAAACGGTTGTATGAGAATGTTACGTAGTTTGACTTCTTGCAGTCCAATGCTCCGTCGCCTTTTACCTGGTCAGCGTCGCTGCCGGCATCACCGTAGAACATGTCGCAATGGTGTACCCATACATAGTTATTCCCCTGTTGCAAACCGATATTGTCGCCTTCATCGCTGTGGCAGTTCATAAACGCAAGGTTGCGTATCTCAACAGAAGTCGCATTTTTCACACGTATGCCCCAGCCGTTAGCTACAGCATCTTTACCAACGCCTTCAATTGTTATGCCGGGGCATGTCGTTTTACCACCCATATCTACACAGATGTCGCCTTTGTCTGCATCACCAGGAACGTCAACATTTCCTATAAGGCGGAATACAAAGACTCTGTTGTCGTAACCTTTCTTTATACTGTTAAGAATGGTTTGGAAACCTGTGCTTTTTGTTGTTGAGCCTTTGCTGCTTGTTACGATGTCAAGGCTTACATTGTCCTTGTTGCTGTTGGTAATATAGATTACCACAGCGTTGCTCTTCAGCGTCCCGTCCATATTGTATGCTCCGGGAGCTTTGTCGTTAGCGAAGGCAAAGCCTATGCGGTCGTGGCCGATTACTTCGATATTGTCAACAGAGCTTGCCTTGCTATCGTCTTCGGCATCGTTGATTACGGGCACAACCTTTATTGAGTATGTGCCTGCGCTGAGACCGAGCACGTCGGCACGGCCGTAGCTGCCGTAATTGCGCACGAGCTGATAGTCGATTTTCTTGTATTCGCTGCCTATTGAGCCGCCTTTTGCATAAACGGCATACGATGAAGCACCGTCAAGCAGTTCCCATTCAACGTATGCAGCCTCGTTCCATCCGTCGTAAGCGGTTATCTTGACTTCACCCTCGGTTACGTCTCCGCTCGGGGTGTCTTCTGTTGCCGCTGCGAAGTCAATCTTGCTGACGGTCTTGGTGTAAACGTCCTGCCATGTGCCGGCGTTGGGCGTTACGGTAACTGTGCCTGCCGTGCGGTCGAAGGCCACTTTCACGTCGTCGGTGTTGTAATACTTGATTTCGCTGCCGAGCGTCAGTCGCATCTGGTTTTTCGCCGTGTTAAGCGCAACATCGTTGTAATCGGGAGTAGGGGGGGTAACTTCACCCTGTCCCTGCACCTTGATGCTGAAGAAGTAGAAACCGCCGTCGGGGTTGGTTATCACCACGTCGCCGTCGTTTTCAACGGTTCCCGTATATGTATGGTTCTCGTCGCCGAGCAGCTTGTCGCCGAAGTTTGTCGTGCCGGTCAGGTTGGTTGCCGTTATGCTGCGCTCACCTTTGCCTGCGGTATTGTTACTGCTGGTAGCCACGACCGTCACCACTTGTCCTGCCGTCAGGCCGGGTATGGTTATCGTGCCGTTGGCATTGTTCAGACTTATTCGCTTGTCGATGTCTATGCGCAGTCCGTCGGCCGACGTTATGTTGAATGTCAGTCCGTCGGCGAATGCCAGCGTCTGTCCGTTGGCGGTCAGCGGGCCGTTGATGGGGTTGACGTTGCTGTAACGTGCGTTTTTGGCATCATACGTCCAGTTGGCTGCGTCGGCCTTGAGGTTTGCCTCGTCGCTCGACGAACTTGTGAAGTTCCAGCTTTGCGCGTTTGCGCCTGTTGCCGCCAGCGTCATAACGGCTGCGAGCAACGTATATAATAAGGTGTTAATCTTTTTCATGGCGCGTGTTTACTTTTTGATTACTTTCTTTCCGTTAACGATGTAAATGCCTTTCTGCAGGTTGTCGAGCGACGTGCCTACGTATTGTCCGCTGATGGTGTAAACTCGGTTGTCGCGTACCTCGTCCGCCGTCTCAACCTCGGTGATGCCCGTCGGTGTGTCATCGTTGTAGGTCAGTTCGATAGAGATTTCGTCGTCAACCATGCTGAACGTCTGCGTTGTCTGGTCGTCGAGTGTCATTCTGACGTCGTTGCCGCTGAATGTCAGCTCTGTGACGAAATTGCTGAATGGATTGCCGCCGTTTACGTACACAGTCTGTTCCGTGTCCGCAAAGGCAACGCTTCCTGAAAGCCCTGCTAACAGGAAGGCACATAAAGCCTTTCTTTTCATGATTACTTTTGTTTTAAATAGATTGTGTAGTTTATTCAACCGTGCAAATTTACGGTAAAAGTTTCAAAGAACAATGATTCTAGGGGCAAAAAATTATGTTTGATGTCAATTTTTAATGTTTATTGCACAATGGCCGGTTTCGTCTTGTTCCGTCGGACTACAAATCCGCACAACGCTTGTATGCCGCAATCGGCTTTGTTCCGTTGGATTTGCAATCCGACGGAATGTAATTGCGGATTTGCAATCCGCTCCGCCAGCCATTTGGTGCAGATTGCAATTTTGCGCCTAGGTTGTGTCGTATATTAAAACGGTCGGCAATACGCTACGAGATTTACATCCGTAATATATCTATATCAAGCAGTCCTTTATCTCCGGTATAATCAACAGCCGAACTGTAAAGATATTCTTCAGGACGTGACACGATTTCTTGTCGCACTGGGTTGTTGTGTATGTAATCTAATTTTTGTTTGAAGAATTTATATGAATTGATAATTTCAGGGTAGTATCCGTTTTGCCATAAGCGGAATATTTTTATTTTCTTGTCGTTGTTTCCTGCAAAATGAAATCGGTTGAGCATCCATTCGCGTCGGCTTTCTTGTGTGTCGTTTTTCAGTTCGTTAAGTATTTGTTTGCTTGTGAATTTTTTGAAATCACGCATGATGTCGGCCACAGGGTGTTCGTTTTTTGTGCTGACAATGGCGTGTAGGTGGTTGCTCATGAGTACCCATGCATATATTTGTAGCCCCTTTTGTTGTTGGCAATAGGCTAATGATTGAATTATCATTTGTTTGTATTTGGGACGGGTGAAGATGTCAATCCAATCAACAACAGTGGTTGTTATAAAATACATCTCGCCTGTTATGAATGTAGTTGAATTCATTTTGTTATTGTTATTGTGTAATCAAAGGTAATATGTTTTTTGTATATATGGCAGTATTTATACGATATTTTGTGCGGATTACAAATCCGCGCCTATGTTGTGTCGGATTTCAAATCCGACACAACGGTGGCAAAAAATTATGTTTGATGTCAATTTTTAATGTTTATTGCACAATGGCCGGTTTCGTCTTGTTCCGTCGGACTACAAATCCGCACAACGCTTGTATGCCGCAATCGGCTTTGTGGCATTTTGCCGTGATAACGGCCTGTGCGCTTACACATTGATTTTGCTTGGTGCCGCGAGAAGGCCGCCGGCCGGAATTTTTAGCATGGTTGCGTGAAATATGCTTGAAAATCGTGTGCATACGTAAGTGCTTGTTGGCGTGAATGTTATTACGGGTAATGGGTTATTTGTGCGGCATCGGGTGCCGCTTTTTATGCGGAATGTGGCCTTTTGCGGTGTAAAAGGCCGTGTTTGAGAGTGTCATTGACGGTCTTCCAGCATGCTTTCCATGGCATAAATGACAGTGAAAAACCGCTTTTTACCGTTTCGCCGGTATGGACGTATGGTGATATTGACCAATAATAGAGAAGAAACGGACAGCCTGTCGGCGATACGTTTTTTCGGTTTTGTATTTTCGGCGGACATTCTTGAATTGACATTTTGCGAACGATACGCTCTGTTTGGCTTTCAATCGTGGCGCAACGGTGTGAACTTCAGTCTCTTTGTTTATGTCAAGAAATGCGTGCGTTTATGAATTTTTATGCGGTTTAAGGGGTGTTTTTGTATGAAAATTCTTTATCTTTGCACCGTTTTTTTAGTATCTATTTAGGAACTGATGGCAACAGGATTATTGTTTCCCGACTATGTGTTTGAGTCGAGTTGGGAAGTCTGCAATAAGGTTGGAGGCATATATACGGTCCTTTCAACACGGGCAAAGACATTGCAGGACGTTTTAAATGATAGAATAATATTCATAGGCCCTGATTTGGCAGAGGCCAATGACTTGTATTTCAAAGAAGACCACACACTATTCAAGGAGTGGAAGGCGCAGGCCGCGGCCGAGGGCCTTGGGCTGCGCGTAGGCCGCTGGCAGGTGCCGGGCGAGCCTGTGGCGGTATTGGTTGACTTTAACCGTTATTACGAGGAAAAGAACGATGTGTACGCTTGGCTGTGGGAGCATTACGGCGTTGACAGCCTGCATGCTTACGGCGACTACGACGAGGCGTCAATGTTCTCGCTGGGCGCGGCCAAGGTGGTAGAGAGCTTTTATCGTTTTTATCTTGACGCGTCGAAGAAGGTTATATACCACGGCAACGAGTGGATGACGGGCCTCGGGTTGCTTTACGTCAACGCGAAGCTGCCTGAGGCGGCTACGCTGTTCACCACGCACGCCACGAGCATAGGGCGCAGCATTGCCGGCAACAACAAGCCTTTGTACGACTATCTGTTCGCTTACAACGGCGACCAGATGGCGGTAGAGCTGAACATGCAGAGCAAGCACTCCGTAGAGAAGCAGACGGCAAAGTATGTTGACTGTTTCACTACGGTCAGCGAGATAACAGCCAATGAATGTAAGGAGTTGCTGGACAAGCCCGTGGATTTCGTGTTGCCTAACGGTTTCGAGAACGACTTTGTGCCAAAGGGCGCGCAGTTCACCCGCAAGCGCCATCTCGCGCGAAAGCGTATGTTCGAGGTGGCCAACGCTTTGCTTGGTGTGGATTTCGCCGACAGCGACACGCTTGTGGTGTCTACGAGCGGGCGTTACGAGTTCAGGAACAAGGGGGTAGACGTGTATATCGAGGCCATGAACCGCCTTTTGCGCGACAACCGCCTGAAGAAGAAGGTGCTGGCGTTTATCGACGTGCCCGGATGGGTGGGTGAGCCACGGCAGGATTTGGTTGACCGCCTGAAAGCAGGGAAGCGTTGCGATACGCCGCTGCACGTGCCCATGCTGACTCACTGGCTGCATAACATGAGCCATGACAACGTGCTCGACATGCTGAAATATCTCGACATGCAGAACCGCAAGGATGACAACGTGAAGCTGATATTCCTGCCTTGCTACCTTAACGGCAACGACGGCGTGTTTAACATGAAATATTATGACCTCGTGTTGGGCAACGACCTGTGCATATATCCTTCGTATTACGAGCCGTGGGGGTACACCCCGCTCGAAGCGGTTGCTTTCAGGGTGCCGTGCATAACGTCTGACTTGGCCGGCTTCGGCTTGTGGGCCAACTCGGTGATAGGCCGTTACGGCGAGATTAAAGACGGCGTGAAGGTGATACACCGCACTGATTATAACTATTCGGAGGTGGCCGATAAGATAAAGGATACAGTGGCTGAATACTCCAACTTTACGCCGACGGAAGTGAAACGCTCGCGCGAGAATGCCGACAGGCTGTCGAAAAAGGCGCTGTGGAGCAACTTCGTCAAGTATTATTATGAAGCCTATGACTTTGCGCTGAGAAAGGCGGAAGAACGGAAAAGTTAAGGATTAAGAGTTAAGAATCAAGAAAAGCGATCTTGCGGATAAAACAGGCAAACGCATGTTTCTTGGTTCTTAACTCTTAATTTTTAATTAAAAATAAGTGTATTATTTGAACTTAAAATAAATTATGAAGATTAAAGCTGATTATGTAAACGCTCCCCAGTGGAAGGAGCTGACAGTGAAATCAAGGCTGCCCGAGCAGCTGAAATGCTTGGACGAGCTTGCTCACAATATGTGGTGGGCTTGGAATTACGAGGCAAGAGACTTGTGGCGCAGCCTCGACGAAAAACTTTACGAGGAAGTGGGCCACAGTCCGGTGCTGCTGCTTGAGCGTCTCAGCTACGACCGCAAGGAAGAAATCGTGCGTGACAAGGCAATAATGAAACAGGTGAAAGACGTGTATTCGCAGTTCCGCAAATACATGGACGTAAAGCCTGACAAGAAGCGCCCGTCGGTGGCTTATTTCAGTATGGAGTATGGTATCAACCAAGTGCTGAAGATATATTCAGGCGGTCTGGGCATGTTGGCCGGCGACTATCTCAAGGAAGCGTCAGACAGTAACGTAGACATGTGCGGTGTAGGTTTCCTTTACCGTTACGGATATTTCAAGCAGTCGCTCAGCATGGACGGCCAGCAGATAGCCAACTATGAGGCTCAAAACTTTAATTCGCTGCCTATCGAGCGGCAACTCGACGCTGAGGGTAACCCCCTTGTCGTAGACGTTCCTTATATGAACTATCAGGTTCACGCCTATGTATGGCGCGTCAACGTAGGCCGTATCAAGCTGTACTTGCTCGATACCGACAATGAGATGAATTCGGATTTTGACAAGCCGATAACACACTCACTTTACGGTGGCGACTGGGAGAACCGCCTGAAACAGGAAATCCTGCTCGGTATCGGCGGTATGCTCATGCTGAAGAAGCTCGGAATAAAGAAAGACATATACCATTGCAACGAAGGGCACGCCGCCCTCTGCAATCTTGAGCGCCTGTGCGACTACGTTCAGGGCGGGCTTACGTTCAACCAAGCTCTTGAGCTTGTGCGCGCGTCTTCGCTCTACACGGTGCATACGCCGGTTCCCGCCGGTCACGATTATTTCGACGAAGGTCTCTTTGGCAAGTATATGGGAGGTTATCCTTCCATACTCGGCATCACATGGGATGAGTTCATCGGCATGGGTCGCACAAACCCTGACGACCACAGCGAGAAGTTCTGCATGTCAACGTTTGCGTGCAATACCTGTCAGGAAGTCAACGGCGTGAGCAAGCTGCACGGATGGGTCAGCCAGAAAATGTTCTCAAGCATCTGGAAAGGTTACTATCCCGAGGAGAACCATGTAGGCTATGTCACCAACGGTGTGCACTTCCCGACATGGGCCGCTACCGAATGGCGCAAGCTCTACGCGCAGTATTTCGACAAATCGTTCATGGCGGATCAGAGTAACGAAAAGATATGGCATGCCATTTATGATGTGCCCGACGACGTGATTTGGAATACTCGAATGACGTTGAAGAAAAAACTGACAGATTATATACGTGACAAGTTCCGTGAAACATGGCTCAAGAACCAAGGCGACCCTGCGCGTGTAGTGTCACTGCTCGAGAAAATCAACCCCAATGCGTTGATGATAGGTTTCTGCCGCCGTTTTGCAACGTATAAGCGTGCGCACCTGCTGTTTACCGATCTTGAACGCCTTTCTAAGATTGTCAACGACCCGGAGCATCCGGTACAGTTCCTGTTCGCAGGCAAGGCTCATCCTGCCGACGGAGCGGGTCAAGGGCTTATAAAGAAGATATTTGAGATAAGCCAGCGTCCCGAGTTCCTTGGCAAGATTATCTTCCTCGAGGACTACGACATGCAGCTTGCGCGCCGCCTCGTTTCCGGCGTTGACATTTGGATGAACACTCCAACACGTCCTCTTGAGGCTTCAGGCACGTCAGGCGAGAAGGCTGAGATGAACGGGGTTGTCAACTTGTCGGTGCTTGACGGCTGGTGGCTTGAAGGCTACCGTGAAGGCGCAGGCTGGGCTTTGACCGAGAAACGTACTTACAAGAACCAAGGCTATCAAGACCAGTTGGACGCCGCCACGATATATGGTTTGCTTGAAAATGAGATTATCCCCCTGTATTATAATAAGAACGAGAAGGGGTATAGCGAAGGCTGGATAAAGGTAATCAAGAACTCTATCGCAACAATCGCTCCTCATTATACGATGAAACGCCAGCTTGACGATTATTATAGTAAGTTCTACGTTAAGGAGGCTGCACGCTTTAAGAAGCTAGCAGCCAACGACAACAGGCTTGCGAAAGACATTGCCCAGTGGAAGGAAACAGTCGCTGAACGTTGGGATTCAATATCAATTGTGTCGAAAGAGGGAACTATGCCTTCAACAGGAATGGAGACCGGAGTAGAATACAAGATAAGAGTCGTTATCGACGAACAGGGGCTTAATGATGCGGTAGGTCTTGAGTTCGTGTCTGTTACGACAGACAAGAACGGCGAGGAAAGGATATCCAACGTGTTCCCATTCAAGATGGTAGGCCATGAAGGTAACCTATATACATTTGAAGCTATCATTGAAGCCTCGGAGGCCGGTACTTACAAGACAGGCATAAGAATGTATCCTAAGAATGAGAACCTGCCTCACCGTCAGGACTTCTGCTACGTAAGGTGGATTTAATCATCACGGTAAAGAGTAGGGCTACTACTTCTTGAATCGAGCGGCGTAAGGTAATGTTAACTCTTGCGCCGCTTTTTTGTGTCATCATACGTCAACAATCAAACTTTTGTATTATGTATAAAAAAAGAAGCCACAAGGCTATTTGCCAACCTTGCGACTTCTTTTGTAGTGGATAGGGCACTACAAATATTACTTTTTCTTACTTTGTTTGATAAAGATGTTTATTGTAACTGCCTGATAATCAGCTAAACTTTTATTTTGCTGTGGTAGCAAGATAAAATAAAAGCAAAAAATGTGGTAGCAATGTGGTAGCAACGGAAAAATTTTGTATCTTTGTAGTGCAATTAAAAACACATGATATGAGAACATTTTTTTTGAGAACAAAGAACGTGGCCGGATATGCCACACTTTACACGAGAATTAGGAAAAGAAGCCCGAAAGTTGACATTTTCGTGAACAGCCTTATTCAAGTTGACATTATCACATGGGAAAAAGCCAATTCAGGGCTGGAGGAATGGAACAAGTTTTTAAAGACAAAAGACGGCAAGGAGGTCTATGCAAAAATGCAGGGCGTAGATAATGCCCTCGATAACCTGACGGAACAAGGCGTATTCGACAAAGACATTATAGATGAAGCGGTCGCCGATGTGATTTTCAAAGAGGCAAGGGAACAACAGCGTATAAGGGAAGATGAAGAACGCAAGGCGCAAGAGGAACAGATGCGCATTGAAGCGGAAAAGGAAGCGGCACGCAAGGCCGACGTAATTCTTTTTATGCAGGACTTTTTGGACGGAATACGAAGCGGAGAAATAAAATACAACGGCGAAACATACGAGAAAAACACATGCAAGGCGTGGGGCAGCTTCTTTGGTGTCTTAAAGCGTTTCTACAAAAAGCACCCCTTTACCTGGGCTGACATTGACGAAACTTTAACAGATAGTTTCATCAATTTTATGGAAAAAGAGGGTTACATGGTGAAGTCGGTAAACAAGTATTTAATCACTTTCCGTGCGATGGTTGGCTATGCGTATAAAAAGAGATTACATAATAACACACGGGCACTGACGGCTTTCAGTACGAAGAAAGTACAGGAAACCGACAAGGCAAAGGAAATCTATCTTACGGAACAGGAGTTGCAAGCTCTTTACGAAATGAAGCTGGACGGCCTTAAATCGGTTGTCCGTGACGTGTTCCTCGTAGGTTGCTATACCTGTCAACGTTTCAGCGATTACAGCCGTTTGGAACGAGAGAACTTTGTCACCACACCCAAAGGGACAAAGGTTGTGCGTATCGTTCAGGAAAAGACAGGTAACACCGTGGTTATACCTATCTTAAATAATAATTTACTTTGCATCGCTGAAAAGTACAACTACGAAATACCCAAAGTAAGCGATGTTATACTAAACCGCTATGTCAAAAAGATATTAAAAGATTTGTCTAAGGTAGTGCCGTCTTTGGCAAAGTTGGAGCGTACCGTGCTGACAATGAGAGAGCGGACAATGGAAGAACGTGGCGAAGTGTCCTTTATGCGTGACGCTAAGGGATATGTCGTAAAACCACGTTACGACCTCGTAAGCAGTCACACGGCACGGCGCAGCGGCATAACAAACTTGTACCTGACAGGGCTGTTTGACGAGGTGCAGATGATGAGCGTATCAGGGCACAAGGACGCAAAGACTTTCCGTGAGTACGTCAAACTATCTTCTGACGAGATAGCGGATGCAATAGCGAAGAAATTAGCAGACAAGGAAAATAAAGCAACTAACGAGGGATTATTCTAATGGATGCAATAAGACAATTTAGAAACCTCATGGCCGAGGTTGACCGTTTGTTTCGGGGGTGCGCTATCGGCGGTTTTAGCCGTGGCGTTGACAGGCTGGAAGTATTTGACAACCTGATAGAAAAGATAAGCAACTTTGACGTTACGACGATTGAAGATGAGCTGACAGCAGACGCAAGCAAGCTGAAAGACAATTTGCAAACGGCACGGCTGGTATTGCGTAATGCACCTAAAAGCCTGAACCAAGACAAATTCTTTCCTGAATATTCCGAGCTGGATTCAATATACGAGAAGATAAAGAAAATAGACGGTGAAGAATGGGCGAGCCGTGTTGTCGGCGGTTTGGCCGGGGTTACGAGCCACGCAAACAGCTTACTTGCAGATATTAGCAAAATTATTGACGAGCTGGCCAAATATGACAATGGAGAAAAGCCCAGCAAGGCCGAGGCAAAGGAACAAAGCCAACAATACAAACGTAAGATGAATGAAGATGAATTGCGGCAATGTTTTAGGATAGCATTTCGGGGTGGCGGAAATGGTAATATAGACTATTTCAAGGATAATCTTCTACCCGATTTGAAGCAAAATTGGAGTGATAAGGATTTAGCTAAAATAGCTCTGATGATTTATAATAGTGGAAAACTCATGCCAGCTATGCGCCCAAACACATTCAGAGCGTGGTATAAGGAGTTTTGCAACCTTATAGGTTGTAAATATCACAAAGACTATAAGCCAAGTATATTAGAACCTGACGATAAATTACAGCGTGTATTCTATTATCTTTAGATTTGTCACCTGAAAGTCACCTGATACTATCACCTTTATTTTTTGTAAGCCGTTCACTATGAGCGGCTTACTTTTTATCGTAAAATCCCCTTTTTTCTTTTATTTTTTTCTTCACTTAACTTTGCAGCAAGAAGTTAAGGAAGTCGCGACCCTGATACTTCATAACTAATAAATAACAAAGTTATGACGAACACAGGACTAAACCAAACACAAATGTCGGCACTTATGCCGTGGCTTAACCCAGTTATAAATATAATCGTGGAGAGGGTGACGGACAAGCTGCTTGAGGCTATTAAACCGAGAGAACCGAGGTATTACAGCCGAGCGGAGACGGCACAACTGCTCCATGTCACTTTGCCGACGCTGGCAAGACTGACAAAAGAGGGACTTATAACGGCAAAAAAGGCAGGAGGCCGTGTATTGTATGAGGCAGAGTCGATAGACGAGGCCGTAAGAGAGAAACGAACGTTCAAATACAAACACAAAAACTAAACAAGGAGGACTAAACAATGAAGATTGTAATCAGGGGCAAAGAGTTTGACGTTGACCCACAAGACGTACAAGTTATAGACGATGAAAGAGTAAATGATGACTTCTCGGATGTCGTTAAACTGATAGCCGAAGAGCGCAGACGTAGACCCAAAGACAAGGAGGCGGAGTTATGAGAACAAAAAAAGCGGCCGAAGCCGCCCCGATAATACCGAGTGCAAATATACAACAAAATTTTGACAAATCCAAAGTGATGGCGGCTGACTTTGACCTAAAAGAAGAATATCAAAGACTGCTTGATAGCCAAGAGCCGCAGGACGTAGGAGTGTTTAGGGTGAGGACGGCCAATGCAACAATTAAGGAAGCGGCGAACCGGCCAAACCCCACACCGCTTTGGCTGGAACTTTGGTACGAGGGTGAAATAAGCTGTTTATTCAGTGATAGTAATTTAGGCAAGTCATTGTATGCAGTGATGATTGGTGCGGACATTGCAAGGCGAGGAATAAGGGTATTATACTTTGATTTTGAACTTTCCGACAAGCAGTTCCAAATGCGATATACCGACAAAAATACAAATATATTGGCGCGATTCCCTGACAACTTCTTTCGGGTGGAGATAAACCGTGAAGCACTTGACGCTGACTTTGAAAACAGACTGATGCAAGACATAGAATCGGCAGCATTGGAAATCGGTGCAAAAGTTGTGATAGTTGACAACATCACATGGCTATGTAAAGACAGCGAGAAAGGAACTGACGCGGTTAGTCTTATGCGGCAATTCATGCGCCTTAAATTCAAATATGGCTGGAGCTTGCTTATAATCGCGCATACACCCAAACGCACAATGACGAACCCTATCACTCAAAATGATTTAGGAGGCTCAAAGAAACTCTTTAATTTTTTTGATAGTGTTTTCGCCGTCGGTCAGTCTGCCAAAGACCCGGCATTGCGATACGTCAAACAAGTCAAATGCAGATATGGTAGTTTCAAGTATGACAAGGACAATGTTTTAATTTACGCCATTGAGCAGATAGATTCATTCACGCAATTTGTATTCCAAGGCTTTGCAACCGAAAGGGAGCATTTGAAAGAACCGAGTGACAAGGATATTAACGACCGGGTGGCAAAAGCTAAGGAATTGGCAGCGCGAGGTTGGACCCAAAGGCAGATTGCAGCAGAGCTGGGAGTTTCGGCCAAATCGGTAAACAAGTATTTAAATAAAAAGTAATGTGTTACCCCATGTTACCCTTGTTACCCCTATTGCGAGGGGTAACAGAGGTAACAAAGGGTAACAAGAAACAGAAGATATGAAAGAGTACAAGAAACATATTTACAAGGAGATAGTCAGACCGTCATATTATTCGTGCCTTGTCGCATATCTGATAAGCACCGTCGGTGTTAAGGCAACCGATAGGCTTATACCTTTATATCACATCGGAGCTTGCAAGACGGACGGAGCGGCGGCATTATGGAGGCTGGATGCAGACGGCAAGCCATTGAACGGAAGCGCTGTGTTATTCGACGTTGGCACAGGGCAAGTCATTACGGCAGAATCTATTACTCACAGGCTAATGCCGCCTTATGAGTGGTGGTTTACTGCGCCGTCGTTCTTTGGCGGTCATTTGGTACATGATGCCTCAACTATCGCCATTGTCCAAGATGAAATCACGGCCTTATTAGGAGCGGTGGCCGAACCGTCTTTTACATGGCTGGCTGTCGGCTATGGGCAGAATGTCACAGGGGATATGCTGGTGCAGTTGGCCGGGCATGATGTCGTAATGTTCGCTGACAGCCTTAACGCCGAGGCATGGCACGGATTGCGTTTGCCCAATAAGCGCATGGCAGTGTCTGACGCTTTCGTATGCGCGGACGTAAATCAATATTTACTAAATAAAAGAAGGAGATAAGACATGAAAATTTTAGAGCAAAACGAGGACTACGAGATTTTGGAGGATGTGTTCAATGGCGAGGTTATCACCATACGCCGCTGGTATGGGTGCCACGATGCGGTGGAGCTGAAAGTCAACGACGCTTTCGCCAAAGCCAACGGTTACGCAAGCGTTGGCGACATGGTGGAGCGCACGGTCGGGGTAGAAACATTTTATCAGATGTACGGCAGAGTACCGCAGTGGATAACGGCAAGGGTCACACCTGACGGACGAGGAGAGTTTTACTTTCAAGAACTGCAAAGAACGGATATAAATTAACCCATTAAAAACAAAGATTATGAATAATTTTACAAAATCTAAACTGACAAGGCTTTTACGTTTGCTCGACAAAGGCAAATTGAAGCACGCCTATTTCGGCGAAGCAGCCAAAGGGCGGAACAAAAACAGGGCAATTCACCTTATTACGTTTATCGTAGAGGTGGACGAAGATTTAACTAAGGATATTTAATCAACACTAAAAATTAAACGAAATGGAAAGACTTTTGATTTTCAAGAATGACAATGCCATTACAGCGAGAATGGTCGATTACAAGCACACGGAGCAGCGTATTAACGCAGCCATTTCAGCCGTCATTGATACCGGCCTGAAACTGGCTGACTTCGACCTCTCACGCATAGCGGATAAAGACTTCATTTGTAGCGAGGCTCAACGGCAAGCTATTCAGAACGCACAGGCACACACGCCATATCCCATCACGGCAGAACACGTAGATACGAGGACTTGGAGGGAGCAGCTTACGGAGATTTGCACGCAGCTCACAAAAGAGATGCGCAGCCTTAAAGTCCGGTTGGATTACTTCACTTTTTCAGACGGCAGGGCGACGCTTGACCGTGAGAAACTGCAAGCGGATTTGGCCGAAGCAAATAGCATATTCGCCGAGACAGAGGAACAGGCGGAGGCGTGGCGGTTGGCGCAGGAGGCAAAAGAAAAGCTGGATGCCTATCTTTCGTTTGTTAGCAAGCACGATGTCGGCGCACCATTCAACTTCTCGCCAGTCGTTGACGCTGACGCATGGGGTAAGTGCGGATTAATCATGCTCCACAAGGACAAGGCAGAGATTGACCCAAAGGCATTATGTTACATTAAGTAGTTGCCTATCATAATAGAGAGGGTGGCCCTTAAACGACCGCTCTCTTTATTTGTTGTAAATCGCTGAAAATCAAATAATTACAGTTAAGTGCAACCTTATACGTGTGCGTTGGACGTGTTTATGTGGCCCGCTAATTCGGCCAATCTTTTCAGGCGTTCGGAGTAGTCGCAGTGCCACGGCTTGCCTTTGTCGTCACGTACTCGCCTTATCTGTGGCAGCTCCATGTAAGGTGCAGAGTACCGACCACCGTCTACGTACACGCTTAGCTTCTTTATTTCCTTACCGTTCCATTTCTCCAAGTACGGCTGGAGTGTCAATATGCGGAACTTACAGCCGACCAACGACAGGACAAGGTTCGCAAATGCGCTGCTTTTCAGTTGCAGCAGCACACACATATCATCTGTGCCGTCGGACAGCCCTACCGCCCAATAAGTGAAACCCTTGTATTTAGCCGTACTTATGCCCGTGAAGCGTCCGCTAACCTCGGTGTACATTTCGCCGCTTTCAGGGCAAAGGAAATACCCCTCACGCAGCAGCAGTGTTAACTTCGCCATGCCTGTTTAGTCTTTGTGTTATGTCACAAAGTTACGAAAAAAAAATTTTTGGAGAGAGGCAGCGTGGATTTTTTTCGCCCCTGACGGGGGAGGGGGTATGCCATGTGCCGGGTGCATATCATTTTCCGTGCGGTTTTCTTTGCCGTATCAGAATAAATGCGTATTTTTGCGGTGCTAAAACTAAATGCGGTGCAATCCGCTGGCTTCATTGTCGGCGTTTTTTGTGCCCGTACATTGATTGTATTCATATGAAATAAACCGTGCCGTGTCGTGGAGTGGAAACACCCACGGAGCTTGCATTTAGGCTTTAGCAACACGCAACACGGTTTTTTTATTGCTAAAAATTAAATGTTTATGGAAACAAAGGAATTAATCAAAAAGGAGTTTCCCAACCTGTCAGGAATGGATGACGTGAAAGTAAGCGACATGATGAAGAAGATTGCCTGTTGCGCGGCAGCACTCGGCGACATCCACGGCACGGTGTCGGCTGTGTCCTATGAAATGCACCATAAAGAAGTAGACACGGCCTATCCTGATTTTGAAAAGGCGTGGAACGAACTTTGCGACCAACTTCAAATCATTTCCGGCGAAGTCGCTTTTTATAATTTATGGGAGAGTTTTTTTACGGAAATATAAAAGGGTTATATCCTTAATCAAACTATCGGCGGCGGCTCTTTACGGGTTGCCGCTTTTTTATTCTTTTTGCAGCGTTGATTTTGATTTGTACGGATAAATGCTTACCTTTGCTGGCGTATGAAGAAAGAACTTGGAAAGTGGCTTATGGATATAGCCAAATACATGGCGACCGCTATCTTATTGTCATCTGTTTTTAATGGCATAGAGGAATGGGCGTGGTATGTTTACGCTTTAATAGTGGTAGCTGTGTTGGTTACTTTGGTTGTAGGATTGTCAATGATAAAAGATAAGGAGGAATGATTATGGGAGCAATAGTAACATCTGTGTTGGTAATCGTTATTGCCGTTGTGGGATATGTGTATTTCAACAGGCAAGACAAAGTTTTGAAAGACAAGAAAAACAACATTTAGCGTTAGGCCGAAATAAAGCGGCTTTAGGATTGTAAGGAAACGCCAAACTGAATCAATACACACCGGGCGGCGGTTGCTTTTCATGGCGACCGCCGCTTTTATTTGCAAGTGTCAGGATTATTTCGTACCTTTGCATCAAACCCTCATATCGAGGTATTTTTAATTGCATCGAAGCCTTTTGTCCGAGTGAGGATAGGAGGCTTCTTTATTATGTGTGGTGACTATGTGGTGACTTTTGAGGGTGTGGTGATAAAAAGAAAAACGCTAAACGGCTGAACATCAGTCATTTAGCGTTTTCTTTTGTAGTGGATAGGGGAATCGAACCCCTATGCCAAGATTGAGAATCTTGTATCCTAACCGTTAGATGAATCCACCATATTTGATGTTATTTAAAATCCCATCAACTTTGCGGAAGCTGGGGGATTCGAACCCCCGGTACGATAAACTCGCACGGCAGTTTAGCAAACTGCTGGTTTCAGCCACTCACCCAAACTTCCTTTCCGGTTTACTGTACCGAAGCATTATCGCTCAAATGCGGTTGCAAAGGTAAGTATTTATTCCCGCCTGTGCAAATTTTTCCGGCAATATTTTTCTGTTTTCTGCCGTTTTAGGCATTTTATATGGAATAATGTGTGATAATAGTTCACTACAGAGCGTTATTAATGGGATATTTGTTGGAGATGAATAAAATGAGGTGTGTATATTTGTTTGAAATATATAAGCTCGTCTTTAATCCGCCTTTGAGATTTCGGCTTTTGCTCGACGGTCGTCATGCAAATGGAATAAAGACGAACTTATATAAAACAAAAATTGATTGTCTCACGACAACCAATCTTTTATTAACCTTAATAATCTAATACCATGAAAAACACAGTGCAAAGGTATTGATTATTTTTTTATCTGCAAAATATATAGATGAAAATCCGCGTATTTTAAATCATTTTAAATGTTTTGCCGTTCCATTTAAATGATTTTTGCCTTATTATGGCTTTTATATTCTTTCTTTCTTCTTTTGTTGTGAACGGAATGTTGAGGTTTAACGTAATCTTGTAACCTCCGTCCGGAATGTCGGCGCTGACAATGACAGGCTCGATATAGCTGCGCAGCTCTTCAAACTTAGTCTCCGTCATGCTGTCGGGGCGTTGTGTGAGCATGGCCAGCATTTCGTCGTCATTGCGCAAGTCGGGCAAGTTGAACTTTGATTTTATCGGCGACCAGTCGGTGTTGTAAAACCTTATGTCGCTTTCCGGCAAAGGTGTCTTGATTGTTCTTACCATGCAGATGATTTTTGCCGTATCGCTTACAGGTAGCAGTTTAATCAGTATCATAGCGCTTTTGCTAAGGTCTATTTTCGCAAAATCGTCATTGATTACTGTTACCGTGCTAGTGCCGTTGAGTTCGTTTTTTATTGTAACAGTGTCGTTTTCGATGCTGAATTTGCTCATTTCGCCGCGCTGGTCGTCGTTGATGTATGGTATGAGTTCCTGCGGCATGGTGGACAATACGCTTGTCGCCGTTTTCTGCGCGTCGGCGGCCAGTGGCGCCAGTGTCAGTCCGGCTGCAAGTGCTAGGGTCTTGATTGCAGTTTTCATAGTTCCAATTTATTATTTAGTTGATTGTTTTCTTCCTTCGCGCAGGTCGTTTACTCTTACTGCTTTACCGTCGCTTGTTGGTATCGAGCCTTTTTTTACCAATTTTACTTTTGGTGTAAGCAGAATTTCGTCTTTAAGCGCGCGTTGTATGTTTTTTGTCATTCTTTGCAGTTCCGGCAGTACATCGGTGCCCATGTCGTCAAGTTCTACTTCTACGGTCATGGTATCGTTGTCGTCCACGGTGTCGAGCGTGATGAGGTAATTTGAGCCGAGACCCGGGTATTGCGCCAGTATTTTCTCAACCTGCATTGGGAATACGTTTACGCCTTTGATGATGAACATGTCGTCGGTACGTCCTTTTATGCGGTCTATGCGCCGGTGGGTGCGGCCGCAAGGACATTCTCCGGGGATGATGCGGGTAAGGTCGCGCGTGCGGTAGCGCAGTATAGGCATCATTGTCCGGTCGAGTGTGGTGAGCACCATTTCGCCTGTTTCGCCGTCTGGTAGGGGTTCCAGCGTATCGGGGTCGACTATTTCAACGATGTAGTTGTCTTCCCACAGGTGCATCCCGTTTTGTTCCTTGCACTCGAAGGCCACACCGGGACCGTTCATCTCCGTCATGCCGAAACTGTTGTACGCTTTCACGCCAAGCAGCCGTTCTATCCTGCGGCGTTGTTCTTCGGTGTGCGGTTCGGCTCCGATGAACAGCGTGCGCAGCCGTGTGTCACGAGGATCTATGCCTTCTTCGTGGAACACTTCGGCCAGCCTTACGGCGTAACTGGGTATGGCGTGCAGGCATGTCGTGCCGAAATCGCGTATGAACATTATTTGGCGTTTACTGTTGCCGGCGGCCGCCGGAACAGTTGTGGCACCGAGTTTTTCGGCTCCGTATTGGAAGCCCAGCCCCCCGGTGAACATCCCATAGCCTGAACTGTTTTGGAAAACGTCGGTGTCACGGCACCCCACCATGTACATGTTTCTTGCTATCATGTTCGCCCATGAATCGATGTCGTGGCGGGAATATACCACTACGGTAGGATGACCTGTCGTACCGCTTGACGAGTGTATGCGCACGGCGTCTTTCATATTGCCGCTTACTAATCCGAAAGGGTAGTTGTCCCTGAGGTCTTGTTTTGTGGTGAACGGTATTTTCCTTATATCGTCAACCGTCCTGATAGAATCAGGCGACACGCCGCATTGGCGCAACCTCTTTCCATAGAACGGTGATCGCAATGCCGTTTCTACGGTCTGTCTCAGCTTTTCAGCCTGCAGCTTCTGCAGTTCCGCACGTGGCATTGTTTCGATTTCAGGTTGCCAGTATTCTCCGTTCATCATGCTTGCCCTTTCTTTTTGTCGCTTTTCCAGTTTGCAATATTACACTTTTATTTTGATATTTGCAAATGAAATATAACATAAAAAATGTTTTGCCGGGCTTTACTGATATTCTGCTGTATGGTCGCGTGGCTGTCTTTTGCAGATGTGTGATGTGACATTCGCAGTAATGGGATATATTAAAATAATGTTAATTGTGATTGGCGCGAAGTTTCGTTTGACGCGTTGAGAAGGCCATTGTCGTTGGGTAACGGATAATTTGGCAGAAAAGAACGTGCTTTTTGAGGATGTACGTAAATGCTTGATGGTCAGGATGTTGTTGCGTGAGTTGATTCGCGCGGCTTGTTAAAATCGCCTGAAATGGCGTTTTCAACAGTAAAAAATGAGGTTGTTTAATGAGTAAAATACGGTATTCTGCATCCTAAAAGGCCGTCTTTGACATCCTAAAAGGCCATCAATTTCATTGTATGAAGCCATTTTTTAGTGTTTTTATAGATGTCGCAGTCTTTCCCGTTGTCTTTTTTGCAAAATTCCAATGTAAAGAAAACAGATTTCTCCTCGTTTAAAATATGTTTACCGCTATGGTTTTGGCATGAAGTTTGAAAAGGGCTACGCATAGTTCTTATTGAATGGATTTTATGGCATTTAGCGTTCTTGTTTGTGTCTGTGAGTGACTTTTTGTTATATTAAGAATGGTAATGTCTGCCGTAAAGACTGCAAAAGGCTTATATGGATGCCATATTGTATGCGTACTTAAAAATATCGTTAAAAGATGATTGCTAATCCGAAGTTATTTATTACTTTTGCAAATGGAAATATAAAAAGGTAAAACTATCATTTAATGTAAATGAGACCAACCGCGATATTGCTGCTTCATTGTCCCGACAAACAGGGTATAATAACCGAGATAACAAAGTTTATTACAGACAATAACGGCAACATAGTCTATCTGGACCAGTATGTTGACCGGCAAGACGGCATGTTCTTTATGAGGCTTGAGTGGGAGCTTGACGGTTTCATCATACCGCGCGACAAACTGAAAGAATATTTCCAGACACTTTACGCCACGAGGTATGATATGACGTTTAACCTGTATTTCAACGACGTGAAGCCCCGCATGGCGATATTCGTGAGCAAGATGAGCCACTGTCTTTACGACCTGCTGGCGCGTTACAAGGCGGGCGAGTGGAACGTCGAGATACCTTGCATCATCAGCAATCATGAAGATTTGCGTTATGTGGCAGAACAGTTCGGCATTCCGTATTATGTATGGTCTATAAATAAAGACCATTCAAATAAAGCCGAAGTGGAGCAGGCCGAAATGGAACTGCTGAAGAAAGAGCGGGTGACATTCATCGTGCTTGCGCGCTATATGCAGATAATCAGCGAGCGGATGATAAAGGAGTACCCCCACCATATAATCAACATCCACCATTCGTTCCTGCCTGCCTTCATAGGCGCAAAGCCTTACCATCAAGCATGGGAGCGCGGAGTGAAGATTATAGGGGCGACGAGCCATTACGTTACAATGGAGCTTGACGCCGGTCCGATAATAGAGCAGGACGTGGTGAGGATAAGCCACAAGGACACGCCGGAGAGCCTTGTACTCAAAGGACGCGACTTGGAAAAGATCGTGCTTAGCCGTGCGGTGACAAAGCATATCGAGCGAAAGATATTGACATATAATAACAAGACGATAATATTCAGTTAGCGGCAAGTGTGGCGGGCTTGACTGTATGCTTGTCTTTACGGGCTTGACGACTGATGAAGATATGAATGTAGCGGTTATAAAGTATAACGCGGGCAACGTGTACAGCGTGGTAAACGCCTTGCGTAGGCTAGGCGTTGAGCCTGTTCTGACTGATGACGCGCGGCTGATAAGGTCGGCTGACAGGGTCGTGTTTCCCGGTCAGGGTGAGGCTGCGTGTGCTATGGAGTATTTGCGCGGTCACGGTCTTGATACGGTGATACGTGGTTTACTGCAGCCCGTGCTAGGCATTTGCATAGGGCAACAACTGTTATGCCGCCACTCGGAAGAAGGCGACACCGACTGTCTCGGGGTTTTTGATGCCGACGTGTTGAGGTTCAGTCCGTCGCGACACGAAGATAAAGTGCCGGCTATGGGCTGGAACTCGCTTTACGGTTTGCGGTCGCCGCTGTTCAAAGGTCTGGCTCCCGAAGGTGCGTTTGTTTATTTCGTACATAGCTATTACGTGCCAGTTTGCCGTTTTACGGCGGCTGTATCGGATTATATCCAGCCGTATAGCGCAGCCATGCAGAAAGACAATTTTTACGCTACTCAGTTTCACCCGGAAAAGAGTGGAAGCGTGGGTGAGATGATAATACGCAATTTCCTTGAATTGTAAGGCAATGATAGAACTTATACCGGCAATAGACATAATCGACGGCAAGTGCGTTAGGCTGGCTAAAGGCGATTACGCGGCGAAGACCGTTTATGACGGTTCTCCGGCTGAAATGGCCGAGATGTTCGAGGCGGCCGGGTTCAAACGCCTGCATGTAGTCGACCTTGACGGGGCCAAGTCGGAACATGTTGTCAATCTTAAGGTGCTTAAAGAGATAACCTCGCACACCGGTCTGACAGTTGATTTCGGCGGAGGCGTAAAGACAGAGGACGACATACGGCGTGTATTCGATTGCGGCGCGGCTTTGGTTACGGTAGGTTCGGTAGCAGTGACGCAGCGTGACTTGTTCGTGGAATGGCTCGATAAGTTCGGCCCCGGGCGGATAATACTCGGCGCAGACGTGCGTGACGGCAAGATAAGCATTAACGGCTGGCTTGACGACACGCAGGAAGACATAGCCGAGTTTCTGGAATATTATATTGCAAAAGGAGTGGAAAACGTGCTCTGCACCGACATTTCAAAGGACGGAATGTTGCAGGGCCCGGCATTTGGCTTGTATAAAAAGATATTGGCCGGGTTTCCCGGTATCAACTTGATTGCGAGCGGCGGAGTGTCGTGTGCTGCCGATATAAGGCGGCTTGAGCGTGAAGGCGTGCCGTCGGTTGTATTCGGCAAGGCCATATATGAAGGCAAGGTCGACATAAGGACGTTGAAGGAAGACATTGAAAAGCTGGAATCATGACCCTATGAAAGGACTGGCAAAGAGGATAATACCATGTTTGGACGTGAAGGACGGGCAGACCGTAAAGGGAACAAATTTTGTAAACCTGAGGTCTGCCGGCGACCCTGTCGAGCTCGGAAAGGCGTACAGCGAGGCTGGTGCCGACGAATTGGTATATCTCGACATAACAGCGAGTAGCGAGGGGCGTAGGACGTTTACCGATGTCGTTACGAGCGTAGCGGCTGAAATTAACATACCGTTCACTGTCGGCGGAGGCATCAATGACATAGCCGATGTTGAGCGTCTGTTATGCGCCGGTGCCGACAAGGTCAGCGTGAACAGTGCGGCATTGCGACGTCCTGAGCTGATAGATGACATTGCTAGGCGCTTCGGTTCGCAGGTGTGCGTATGTGCCATTGACGCGAAATGTGATGAAGGCAGGTGGACTTGCTACCTGAACGGAGGTCGTGTACAGACAGGACGCGACCTGTTTGACTGGGCTAAGGAAGCTGAGGAGCGTGGCGCAGGCGAGATTCTGTTCACGAGCATGAACCACGACGGGGTGAAACATGGGTATGCTAACGACGCCATCGCGCGTCTGGCCGACCTGTTGGGGATACCAATCATTGCCAGCGGCGGCGCCGGGCGACCGGAACATTTCAGGGATGCTTTTGTGCATGGAAAGGCTGATGCGGCTTTGGCAGCGAGTGTGTTTCATTTCGGTGAGATAAATATAGGGGAGTTGAAGAACTATCTATATAATGAGGGAGTGAACGTAAGGCTTCATCATTTACCACAAAAATGATTGACATGAATATAGATTTTGAGAAGATGAACGGTCTTGTGCCTGCCATTGTGCAGGATAACGGAACGATGAAAGTGCTGATGCTCGGTTTTATGAACGAGGAAGCGTATCGAAAGACAATGGATACGGGCAAGGTTACGTTTTACAGCAGGACCCGGAAATGCCTTTGGACAAAAGGAGAAACCTCAGGTAACTATCTCAATGTGGTGAGCGTGGCCGTTGATTGTGATAATGACACATTGCTAGTGAAGGCTGTGCCTGAAGGCCCAGTGTGCCATACCGGTGCTGATACTTGCTGGGGCGAGGATAATGTAGCCAATCCTTTGTCTTTTCTTTCCGTGCTACAGGATCTCGTTGAAAAACGTCATGAGGAAATGCCTGAAGGCTCATACACAACAAGCCTTTTCAAAGACGGTGTCAACAGGATTGCGCAGAAAGTAGGCGAGGAGGCATTGGAGACAGTTATCGAGGCCGTGAACGGTAGCGACGAGCGTCTTATATATGAGGCTTCTGACATGTTTTATCATCTCATCGTGCTGCTTACGGAAAAAGGATTGCGTATAGAGCGGATAGCTGAAGAATTACAAAAACGCCATGAACCGGGGTGGCATAAGCATTGAATTTTTTAACGACAACGATATGTTTATAGAGTATAAGAACGTAAATATATATCAAGACGATGTGAAAGTGCTTGCTAATGTGGATTTTCATGTCGATGAAGGCGAGTTTATATATATAATAGGTCATGTCGGTTCGGGTAAAAGCAGTCTGTTGAAGACGCTCTATTGCGAGCTTGACATAGACGAAGGTGATGAGGCTGTAGTATTGGAACGGAATTTGCTGAAAATCAAACGTAAGGAGATACCGTCGTTACGAAAAGAACTTGGCATAATATTTCAAGACTTCCAGCTGCTGCATGACCGTAGTGTGTTTAAAAATTTGCAGTTTGTGCTTAAAGCTACAGGCTGGAAAAACAAAAGTGACATAAACGAGCGGATTGACGAAGTGCTTGAATTGGTAGGCATGTCGGAAAAAAAGATGAAAATGCCTTATGAACTGTCTGGCGGCGAACAACAGCGTATAGCGATAGCGCGAGCCATACTTAACAAGCCGAAAATAATCATAGCAGACGAGCCGACAGGTAACCTTGACCCTGAAACGGCGGATAATATCGTGAGTCTGCTCAAGCAGATAAGTCTTACGGGGACGGCTGTTGTAATGTCTACGCACAACTTGCCCATGCTAGACAAGTATCCGGGCATCGTATATCAGTGCAAAGACGGCGGACTTAATGATGTCACCGATAATTATAATAAGTTAAGCCTGTCAGGCGAAGAAGACGAATAAACAAAAAAATATATAGATATGAAAGTAATGAAATTCGGAGGTACGTCCGTCGGTTCACCGGAACGTATGAAAAATGTGTCATCGTTGATAACAAGCAGCGGTGAACCTGTATTGGTTGTGCTATCCGCTATGTCAGGAACGACAAACTCGTTGATAGAAATATCCGACTATCTGTATAGGAAAAACCCAGAGGGTGCCAACGATGTGATAAACCGTTTGGAGAAGACGTATATGCGTCATGTTGACGAACTTTACTCTACGGAAAAGTGGAAAGACGAGACACGCAGATTCTTACGTGGCGAGTTTGATTACCTGCGTTCGTTCACTAAGGATCTTTTCACGAGTTTCGAGGAAAAAAGTATTGTCGCGCAAGGTGAGATAATGAGTACCAACATGGTGAACAACTACTTGAAAGAATGTGGAGTTAAGGCTACGCTTCTTTCGGCTTTGGATTATATGCGTACCGATAAGAACGCCGAGCCGGATTCAGCTTATATAAAAGATAAACTGACGAAACTGTTGGAGCGGGAACAAGGGCAACAAGTTTATATTACACAAGGCTTTATCTGCCGTAATGCTTACGGAGAGATAGACAACTTGCAGCGTGGTGGCAGTGATTATACGGCATCGCTTATAGGAGCGGCCATCAACGCTGAGGAAATACAGATATGGACGGATATTGACGGCATGCACAACAATGACCCGCGTGTTGTCGATAAGACGGAGGCTGTACGTCAGCTCCATTTTGAAGAGGCGGCAGAGTTGGCTTATTTTGGCGCAAAGATATTGCACCCGACTTGTGTGCAACCGGCCAAGTTCGCAGGTATACCTGTGCGCTTGCTGAATACAATGGACCCGACCGCCCCCGGCACGATAATAAACAACGAGACTGTAGCCGGTAAGATTAAGGCCGTTGCCGCCAAAGACAATATAACTGCGATAAAGATAAAGAGCAGCCGAATGTTGTTGGCTACGGGCTTTTTACGTAAGGTGTTCGAGATTTTTGAAAGTTATCAGACACCTATAGACATGATTGCGACGAGCGAGGTGGGAGTGTCGATGAGCATAGATAATGATTCTCATCTGAATGACATTGTAGCGGAGTTGAAAAAATACGGAACTGTGACGGTTGACCGCGATATGTGTATTATATGTGTTGTCGGCGACCTTGATTGGAGCAACGTAGGTTTTGAGACATTGGCTACTGACGCCATGAAGAATATACCGGTGAGAATGATTTCATACGGGGGCAGCAATTACAATATTTCGTTCCTCGTTAAAGAGTCTGACAAGAAAAGGGCTTTGCAAAGTCTTAGTGAGACATTGTTCAATAATAAATAAACGGCACAAGGATGAAAGGTGTTTTCCCTTTAGGTAAATTTAAAGAGACAGATACTCCTTTTTATTATTATGATACGGACTTGCTGCGTACCACGTTGCGCATGATAAACTCTGAGGCTGGCAAACATGAAGGTTTTTTGGTGCATTATGCCGTAAAAGCTAATGCTAATCCAAAGATCCTAAACATCATCTGCCAGGCCGGTCTCGGCGCAGATTGCGTGAGCGGCGGAGAGATTCAGGCGGCTGTAAACGCCGGCTTTCCGCCAGCGAAGATTGTCTTTGCTGGCGTAGGTAAGAACGATAAGGAAATAAATCTGGCTTTAGATAAAAATATCTTTTGCTTCAATGTTGAAAGTGTGCCTGAGCTTGATGTCATAAACGAGCTTGCCGCAAAGATGGGGAAGGTTGCCCGTGTGGCGTTCCGTATAAACCCTAACGTCGGGGCGCATACACATGCTAACATAACCACCGGTCTTGCTGAAAACAAGTTTGGTATCGCAATGGAAGACATGGAGGAAATAATCGACCGGGCAGCGACATTGGAGAACGTCTCATTCGTTGGGTTGCATTTCCACATAGGCTCACAAATTCTGGACATGGGCGATTTTGTTGCGTTGTGCAACCGCATAAATGATTTACAAAACCAGCTTGAGGCTCATCATATTGTGGTCAGGAATATTAACGTCGGCGGCGGTCTCGGCATTGATTATACGCATCCAAACAAGATTCCGATACCGGATTTTAAGGCTTACTTCGATACATACGCCAAGTTCCTTAAGTTGCGTAAAGGGCAAAAGCTGCATTTCGAGTTGGGGCGTTCCGTAGTGGGACAATGCGGCTCATTGATATCCCGTGTGCTGTATGTGAAGCAAGGTACGGTAAAGCGGTTCGCCATAATCGACGCAGGCATGACTGATTTGATACGCCCTGCTCTTTATCAGGCATATCATAAGATTGAAAACATATCTAGTGAAGGCCCTTTGCATACATACGACGTCGTAGGGCCGGTATGCGAGTCCAGCGATGTTTTCGCCAAGGCTGTCGACCTTAACGAATGTCGGCGCGGCGACATTGTGGCAATCCGTTCGGCCGGGGCATACGGCGAGATAATGGCTTCGCAATATAATTGCCGCCAGCTGCCGAAAGGATACATTGCCGAAGATATGATATAAGTGTGTTTTTATATGAATAGTTGAAAAACCGAAGGAGCGGCCGGAATATGTTTGTTGACAGCGTTACATTGATAGTTTGTGCGGTATTGCTTGTATTGGCCGTTTTGTCCGTCTTGTTTGACACATTCTTTAGGAAATTGTCGGCTGGCGGGCTTGGCGGCGGTGGCTGTGATAAACGGCCTGTTTCAGTCATTGTAGTGGCTGACAATAACGCCCGTGAGCTTGGCAGCAACCTTCCTGCGTTCTTGTCGCAGGATTATCCTGAAGGTTACGAGGTTATTGTTGTTGTCGTGAAAGACGAAGACGGCACAGGCGACGTGCTTAAGGCTTTTAAGGGTGTCCCTAATTTATATACGACCTTTGTTCCTGAAACGTCGCGCTATATGAGTGTAAGGAAGTTGGCCGTTACGCTTGGGGTCAAGGCGGCGAAGAATGAATGGGTGCTGTTGACCGACGCGACTTGCTGCCCAGTGTCCGACAAATGGATTGACTGCATGTCTTCATATTGCGGTGGAAATGTTAATATGGTGATAGGCTATGGCAACTATTCTGATGAGGCCGGATTTTTTAAGATGTTTTGCCGCTTACATCGTGAGTATGCCCTTTTGCAAGAGGCATGTTCCGGTATGGCGTATGGTACGGCCGGTAATAACCTTATGTTTAGGAAGAGTATGTTCATGACAGGCAATGGTTTCCAAGGAAACTTGAAATACCTTAGGGGTGAGTATGATTTTCTTGTAAACAAATATGCCGGGCAGGGAAATGTGGCGGTGGCATTAAGTCATGACGGCTATATTGTGGAAAAAGCCCCGTCGCGAAAGGAGTGGCATAACAGGAACTTGTTTTATGTCGAGACGCGCCGCCATCTTTCTCATAGTCTTAAACACAGGCTGAGGTTCAATCTTGACATGTTTTTTCTGTATTCATGCTTGTTGTGCGGGATGGGTGTTGCCGTGTTTGCGGCTATTGCTGCATATTGGGCGGTGCTCGTTGTCTCGTGTGTGTCTGTGGTTGCGCCGTTGTTGCAAAGAACTTTCAACGCCAAGCGTGCTATGTCTACGTTTTTGCCGGGTATGCCTTTATGGAAGGTTGTGCCGTTTGAACTTTGCCTTGTATGGCATAATTTGCGTTATGCGTTTGCTTACGTATTCTCGAACAAGTATGATTTCATAAGCCATAAGTCTTGACCGCCATGAAAGTCCTGCATTTTATACCAAGTGTCAAGGCCGTCGCCGGTTCGGAGGCTAAGAAGTATAAGTTGGCATTGTTGGAAACCATGGCTGACTATACCGATGTGCACTTGCTGGCTACTGACGCTTCCGGCTACAGACTGGGCAGGGTGGTGGTACATTCGTATTCAGCAATGAGCGCCGCCGTAAGGTGGAGGCGGCGTTTCGGCGGTATATTGTCTATGGTAAATCCTGATGTCGTGCATATTCATGCTTGCTGGAATTTGTCGGCATACATCCTGTTGTCGGTGTGTCGTAAGCGTAACATTCCTACGGTGCTGACGCTTGACTGCGGTCTTGCCTCTTGGCGTGTGGCCTGTCGCTATTGGCTGTGTAAGCTGCCGATGCTGCTTGCGTTCCAGCGCAGGATGCTGGCATGGGCCGGCGCATTGCACGCTGTAAGCGACCAAGAGGCTTCCGGCCTTACGGCTTTCGGATGGCATCCTGCGTTAAGGCCGCGCAATGCTCTTAATAGGCGGATTGCCGTTGTAAGGCCGTTCGACCGTGTTCCGTGCATGTCGGCGAAAAGCATGACAATGGAACTTCTCGGGCTTTACCAGAAGGTGGTTGACAGTTGTCCGTTTCCTCAAATGACCTCCGATGAGCTTAAGGCTGAAGATGAGCTGTTACGTGTCGGTATGGCTAAAGGACGTTTGGCCTGCGGCATGGAAGCGGATGTCTTGGCCCGACTATCGTCGCTGGGCGGTAAGTCGTGGCGCAGGATATTCTTACATTCGGCTGACGAGGGGATATACGGTTACGTTACGGACGGCATCAATGAGGCCAAGCTGCCGGTGGGCATACTTGATACAAGTAAGGTTGAACGTTTTGTAGACGGCGCGGGTGGACACGGGTACGTCTTAGGCAAGCGCATGGTCAGAAAGCTAGACCGTGGCGGCGGGGAGTTGCCCGACTTAGAGCGCGGCCTCTGCCTGTCGGTGCTCACAGTGTTGCAGAAGATGCGCCGTTTGTGCGTGCGGCGTTCCGATTTCGCGGAGTTGTGCGTAGCCATGCGCTTCAATGATTACAACGAGGACATAGTGCAGGCCGAGCTCCGCAGGCTTGGCGCGGCGCGACCTGCGGCACGGCTGTTGCAGATACTGAAGGAGCGTTACGGGCTGGGCGAAGGCTTCATGTTTACTCAGCCGCTTGACGACGGCAAGACGGAGGTGTTAAGAAGAAAACTATTTAAATCAAACATACAATGAAAGCATCAACCAAAGACAAAGACATAGAGGGCGACATGAGGTACCTGCGGCTGCTGTCGCAGTCGTTTCCGACCATAGCCGACGCCAGCACGGAGATAATCAACCTGCAGGCCATACTCAACCTGCCCAAGGGCACGGAGCACTTTCTAGCCGACCTGCACGGCGAATACAAGTCGTTTCAACACGTGCTGAAGAACGCCTCGGGCAACATAAAGCGCAAGGTGAACGAGATATTCGGCAACGAACTGCGCGAGGCCGAGAAGAAAGAACTGTGCACGCTCATCTACTATCCTGAGGAGAAACTCGAGCTGGTGAAGGCTTCCGAGCCCGAGCTTGACGACTGGTACCACATCACCATACACCAGCTGGTGCGCGTATGCCGCGACGTGTCGGGCAAGTACACCCGCTCGAAGGTGCGCAAGTCGCTGCCCGAGGACTTCTCGTACATAATAGAAGAACTTTTACACGAGCGCACCGATGACGCCGACAAGGCCGCCTACGTGAACGTGATAATCAGCACGATCATCACCACCGGCCGCGCCGACGATTTCATAATAGCCATATCCCACGTGATACAGCGCCTCGCCATCGACCTGCTTCACATACTCGGAGATGTCTACGACCGCGGCCCCGGTGCCCACATCATAATGGATACGCTCGGCACATACCACAATTGGGACATACAGTGGGGCAACCACGACATACTGTGGATGGGCGCCTGCGCCGGTAACGATGCCTGCATCTGCAACGTCATACGTTTGTCGCTGCGCTATGCCAACCTTGCCACCCTCGAGGAAGGCTACGGCATCAACCTCGTGCCGCTGGCCACTTTCGCCATGGAGCATTACGCCGATGACCCATGCCTCGAGTTCATGCCACTCACTGGCGGCGGTGCCGCCGAGATCGATGACAAGACGCGCCGCCTCACCGCCCAGATGCACAAGGCCATAACCGTCATACAGTTCAAGGTAGAGGCCGCCGTCATAGCCCGCCACCCCGAGTGGCGTATGGACGGACGGAGATTATTGGATAACGTAGATTACGGTCGCGGGGTATGTACCATTGATGGCAAGGAGTACGGGATGAAAAGCTGCATGTTCCCCACGGTCGACCCAACCACCCCCAACCGGCTTACCCCCGAGGAGCTGACGCTCATGGAGCGCCTGCGCCACTCGTTCACCGTCAACGAGAAGTTGCACAAGCACATACGCCTCATGCTCGGCCATGGCTCGCTCTACACGATAATCAACGACAACCTGTTGTTCCACGCCTCGGTGCCACTCAACACCGAGGGCGACCTTAAGGAGGTGGAGCTGTATGGAGGTCGCAAATACGCCGGGCGCGAACTCATGGATCGCATAGACCGCATAGTGCGCAGTGCCTTCCAAGCCGACACCGACCCGCAGGAGCGCGCCTTCGCTGTCGACTATTTCCTTTACCTGTGGTGCGGGCGCGACTCGGTGCTGTTCGACAAGTCGAAGATGGCCACCTTTGAGCGATACTTCCTCAAGGACAAGGAGACATATAAGGAGGAAAAGGGCAACTACTTCCGCCTGCGCGACGACGGCCGCGTGTGCGACCGCATACTTGATGCCTTCGGCGTGACCGGCCCCAACCGCCACATCATCAACGGCCACGTGCCCGTTCACGCCGCCAGTGGCGAAAATCCCATAAAGGCCGGGGGGCGCCTCATGGTTATCGACGGCGGATTCTCGCAGGCATACCACAAGGAGACCGGCATAGCCGGTTACACCCTGGTATACCACAGCAGGGGCTTCCAGCTCGTGCAGCACGAGCCCTTCACTAGCACCGAGGACGCCATACTGCGCGGCTCCGATATCAAGAGCACCACACAGATAGTAGAAATGTCGGCCCACCGTATGCTCGTGGCAGATACTGACATAGGCCGTGAGTTAAAGAAACAAATAGCCGACCTTGAGAAACTTCTTTATGCTTACCGCCACGGCTACATAAAGGAAAGAAGGTAAGGCTAGAATTAAAAATTAAGAATTATGGATTACGACCGGTGTAAGGATTTCCTCAACCAAGGCGACCGCTTCGCTGCCAATGCCGGAGCACAGATAGTAGAGGTGCGCGAGGGCTATGCACGTGCCGAAATGACCGTCACTCGTGAGCATCTTAACGCCGGCGGAGTATGCCAGGGAGGGGCGTTGTTCACGCTGGCCGACCTTGCCCTTGCCGCCGTGATGAACTCTCACGGCAAACTGACGTTCAGCATCGAGAGCACAATCTCGTTCCTCCGTTCGGCCGTAGAGGGCGACGTGCTCACGGCAGAGGCTGTCGAGACGCACAGCCATCACAAAATACCTTATCTTGAAGTGAAGGTTACCAACCAGCGCGGCGAGCTTGTCTGTGCCTTCACTGCGCTTGGTTACCGCAAGGAGCGAAGTCTGGTCTTGTGAGTGGAATGTATAAAATGCGATTAATAAAACTCCACATTTTTGCTACTTTTGCATCCGCATCTCAGGCAACCTCTCTGTGATGTTTAATCACATTGTGATATGATAGCATGGAAGCCGAAAGAAAGATGTAGAAAGGAGCGTTTTGCTATGTTAATAGTAAACAATCCATATCTTTGGCTCGTAAGAACCATAGCATGCTTTCATAGGCTAAAAGCCTATTAAGCCCTCAAAAATAATTATCTCCCTACGTCTAGAGCGTAGGGTTCTTTTTTTGTGCGATTTTTTAGATAGTTGTGTATGGTTTCAGAAACAATACGTTCTATTTTTTTGCGTAATTCTGTTACTATTTGGTTGTTTTAAAAAACTTCATGTATCGCGACAATTATTTCGCCTTGTTGACTTTGTGATTTACTATATGCAAACATCAAATTACCAACTCTCAATACAAGCATATTGTCTCGTTTCCACGCATATGGCGCATTGTTTACGCTTTTTGCATAGATATTGTATTGATTTGCCCAGTTTTTCAATAGCCGTTTTGACGTTTGCATATAATGGGGTGGGCAACCTTGATATGCAATGCCATTTAAATAAATCCTATTTAAAACATTTTCTACGTCATTGCTGATTACTATCATGGCTCTCTATTCTTTTAAACACATCTTCAGCTAAGCTATAGCCATTGGCCAGATACCAATCAATATCAAGGCCATATGTGGAATTAGTGCTTTCGTTGAGGCGTTTCTGCTCTTTTTCCAAAACAGCAGATTCAACAACTTTTTTGTCTCCAAATTCGTTTATTAAATGAATCTTCATAACATTACTACATTTTAGTTAAACATTCAATATTTTGCATTTGAAACGGTTGAACCATGTATCCTTTTTTGACCTTGGCCAATTAGCTGTGTCGGTGATGATAGAAACATTAAGTCCATACTGTTCATTTAGTAGTTTCATATAACCCTTAAATGCGGGACTATGGCCTTCAAGGCCAGTTGGGATATAGCAATATGTATACAAATGTATCATCTCATGAACCAACAAATTGACCGCTTTCCATTCAGTGTAAAGGTAGGTATCGTTTATCCTTATCTGAACATACATCTGCCCATCGTGAGGCTCCCATAAAAAATACCCCGCATACTTAGGATTTTGAGTCATGTGTATAGGAACAGTTGGAAGGGTATTGTGAAAATACCTTTCATTGCATAAAGCAAACAACTGCCCCATATATTTGGGTGTTATTTGAAACCAACGCTTGTTGTCATATTTGTATTTAGTTGCCATAGGCCAATATATTTAGGGAATGATATACCAGTTTACCTAGAATGTTAATGCAATGGCTTTATTTGTATATGAGGCTATTTTAGATTATATTTTTTAAAGATAATCATGTATGGTTTCTGTTATGATTTTGTCAATCATTTTTTATTGTCATGGATGTTAGTACAATAACAAGTATCATAAACATGAATTACATTACCCTCAATGCGATAAGCGTAATACCATCTGCCAACCTTTGACAATGCCACATAATAACCTCGCCACCGCTTCATCCGTGGCCGACGACGAGACAAACTATGATAGATTCGCCCTATCTATATACCTAAGGATATCTTCTAAAGAATTAGTGTTGCCATGATATATGGCAACATTACGGTAAAAATTCCTAATAACGTTATATACTCTATCTTCTATTTTGTATTCCATTCTTCATCGCATATATCTTCTTTATTTCAGCAGTTGTCAATGCTATTGCATCTTCCACCGTCATCCATCCTTTCCTTTGAATGTCCTCACTCAATATTGTTTTGACTTCCCCATTCTCTACGAAAACCTTGCTGCCGTTTATATCGACAACTTCATTGATGAATTCTTGCCTCGTCTTTTTTCTCATAACAAAATCATTTATACGTGTTTATAATAAATATTCCATTTTCTGCAAATATATGAAAAATATCCCGAAAAACCAAACTGTCACCCGACGTTCCTGACATCGGCGTAACTGAACGTACCTATCGAAAGCACGATTGTAAAAGGTAAAAAGACATATTCACTCCTTTTTGACGATTTTTTAGCCAAGAAAAGACGGTTCATATTGCACATGCTTACGGCTTGACGGCTTAACACTTTGATATTTTGGTATTTGCGTTTGCACACGAAAAATAGCCGTATTTCTATACAACTGACTTTGTTTTCAGAACGACTCCATTGTGGAGTGTCAACGGAAATCAAAGTGTCGGCCAATGGGCGTTTTTCGTATCAATGTGATTTTATGAAGGTTTTGCCGTTGTGCTGCTTGGCATAATCTGTAAAATGGGTACAAACTTCCATGGTTTGTTTATGCAAGATATGGTTTTTATCCGTTATCTTTGCTGCGTATTAAAATGAATTGGTTATGAAGACAATCAGGACTTTGTTTACTTTTGTGGCCGCCATTGCGGTGTGTACAAACATCTGCGCCTGTCGGAATGGCGGACAGCAGAAGGCCGAAGGCAAGGCGGAGGTCAAGGGTAAGACGCTCGTGGCTTACTTCTCGGCCACGGGGACAACGGCTCGCGCCGCGCGGCAGATTGCCAAGGAGACGGGCGGCGAGCTGTACGAGATTGCTCCGGCGCAGCCTTACACGGCGGATGACTTGGACTGGACCGACAAGCAGTCGCGCTCGTCGGTCGAGATGAACGACCCTAAGAGTCGTCCTGCGTTGAAGGCAAAGAAGGCCGACATCGGCAGCTACGACACTATTTACCTTGGCTACCCGATTTGGTGGGGCGTGGCTCCGCGTATCATCAACACGTTCATCGAGAGCCACGACCTGCGGGGTAAGCGCGTGTTGCCGTTCGCCACGTCGGGCGGCAGCGGCATAGAGCGCAGCGTCGAGGAGCTGAAAGCCGCCTATCCCGACATCGTTTGGGGAGAAGGGAAGATGTATTAAGTGAAAAAGTAAAAGTGAAAAGTGAAAAATCCATTGCCTTTAAAGCATTTGGATTTTTCACTTTTCATTTTTACTTTTTCACTTTAAGCGTCATTCTTCGGATAGGTCGGCCACCATCTTGCGGTACATGGCGTACATGTGGGTGCGCGATATGTAGCCGTACAGGTGGCCGTCGGCATCGAGCACGGGCAACATTGACGAGTCGGTGGAGTCGAAGCGGCGCATCACTTCCTCCATTGTGTCGTTGACGGAGAGCACGGCCTCGGGCTGCGACATCAACTGGCGCACGTGGAAGTGGTGGTAAAGCTCGGTGCGGAACACTATGTGGCGCAGCTTCGTTATGTCTATTTCGCCTAACAGGTTGCCTGCGTCGTCGAGCACGGGCAGTATGTTCTTGTGGCTCTTGCTTATGTAGTGTACGAGCGAAGCAAGGTCTTTGTCGGGGCTGACGGCGGTGTAGCTCTTGTCGATTACGCTGTCGAGGCTCATCAGCGTGAGCACGGCGCGGTCGGTGTGGTGGGTTATGAGCTTACCTTGGCGTGCCAGTCGCATACCGTAGATGCTGTGGGGTTCGAATATAATGATGGTAAGGTAAGAGCAGATGCTCACTATCATCAGCGGTATGAACATCTGGTAGCCGCCGGTTATTTCGGCAATGAGGAATATGCCTGTAAGCGGAGCGTGCATCACTCCGGCCATTACGGCGGCCATGCCGAGCAGGGCGAAGTTCTTTTCAGGCAGGTAGACGCCTATCTCGTAGATGTTCCAAATCCTTGCGAACAGGAAACCGGCGAACGCGCCGATGAACAGCGACGGCGCGAACGTTCCGCCGCAGCCGCCCCCTCCGTTGGTGGCCGACGTGGCGAACACCTTGGTGAGCAGCACCATAGCCACGTATGGCACGAGCAGCGAGCTGTGGCCGTAGAACGGCGAGTTGTGTAGCAGCGTGTCCCAGTCGGCCTCGGTCTTGCCGCTTAGCAGTATGTTGATGCTGCCGTAGCCTTCACCGTAGAGCGAGGGGAATAGGAATATGAGCGGACTTAGTATCAGCGTGCCCAGCAGCAGCTTGGCTATCGGCCTGTCCTTGAGGCGGGCGAAGACGCCCTCGCAGGCCGTCATGGCGCGTATGAAGTAAAGGCTGACGAAGCCGCCGAACACGCCCAGCAGTATGTTAGCGGGTATGCGCTCTACGGGCCAAGGGTTGTCGAGGGTGAAGGTGAACAGCGAGTCGCTGCCGGTGAAGATGTAGGTGAAGCATGTAGCCGTGACGCTCGATATGAGTATTGGCAGCAGGGATGCCATGGTAAGGTCGATCATCAATACCTCGAGGGTGAACACGAGCCCGGCAATCGGAGCCTTGAATATGCCTGCTATGGCGGCGGCTGCGCCGCAGCCCACGAGCAGCATGAGCGTCTTGTTGTCCATCTTGAACAGCTGGCCTAGGTTGCTGCCTATGGCCGAGCCGGTGAGCACGATGGGGGCCTCGGCTCCTACCGAACCGCCGAAGCCGATGGTGATGGCCGAGGCCAGCACGCTGCTCCAGCAGTTGTGCCCCTTCAGGCGGCTGCGCTTGCTGCTTATGGCGTAGAGTATGCGCGTTATGCCGTGGCTTATCTCGTCCTTGACGACGTAGCGCACGAACAGCGACGTGATGTATATGCCTATGACGGGGTAGATGAGGTATAGCCAGTTGAAAGTGTCGGTGTCGAAATGTGAGGTGAGCATCCCGGCTATCTCCTCGATGAGCCGGTGGAGCACGAACGCCGCCACGGCTGCGAACAGCCCTACGAGGAAGCTGAGTATGAGCGTGAACTGGCGGTCGGTGAGGTATTGCCCGCGCAGCCTGATTACGCGCTCCATCAGCGTCTGCCCGTCTTGTTGTGTAGCGTTGGCCATGTCGTCACTCCCTTATTATTTCCACTTGTCCGTCGTTCTTTATCCTGATGATGCCCGATGGCGTGTGGGGCCGTTTTTCCTGCCTGCGGCTGTAGCACACGTAGTCTACGGCGCCGAGCAGTTCTTCTGGTATGTCCCTGTAGTTTTGGGCGGCGGGCTCGCCGCTGATGTTGGCGCTGGTCGACACTATGGGCTTCTGGAAGCGGTAGCACAGCTCGCGCGAGAAGGGCTCGCGGGTTATGCGCATGGCTATGCTCCCGTCGTCGGCAACGAGGTTGGGGGCTAAGTTTACGGCCGTGTCGAATATCACCGTAGTGGGCTTGGTGGCCAGCTCCATCACCTGCCATGCCACTTCGGGCGCATTCCTTACGTAGCGCTGCAGGCGCACCTCGGAGTCGACAAGGCATATAAGGGCCTTGGAGTCGTCCCTGTGCTTTATCTTGTAAACCTTGGCCACGGCCTCGGCGTTGGTGGCATCGCAGCCTATTCCCCACACGGTGTCGGTGGGGTAGAGTATCACGCCGCCTTGGCGCATCACTTCTACGGCCTTTCTTATGTCGTCTTGTATGTTCATTGTCTTTTCCGTTTTTTTGTCATGCGCCCTCGCAGGCACGTCGTGCGCTTGGCAAGGGCGTGGCAAATTTACGGAAAAAAAACGTAACACGGCGGCTTTTCCCGGCTTTTTTAGTAAAGGACGCTTCGGCGGCGGGCGGTGGAGGCCGGTTGTGCGGGTGATCCGCACACTTTGTGCAGTTAGTTCGCACACTTTGTGCAGATAGTCCGCACATTTTGTGCAGATGGCCTGCGCACACCATTCAGGCTGCTTAAGGTTGCGCCGCCTGCCGCCTGCGGCTGTGCTGTGGTCGCTGTTTGAGCACGCTTCAGCGCAGGATAATCACGATATTTGCCGATTTAACAATATTTCACTATCGGGGGGGGTATTTGAGGAATACTATTTAATTTTGCCCCAGTGTTTAACATGCTTTATATAAAGCAGGCAACTATTTTACATTAATTCTAACAATATGAATAAAGTGTTTACCAAATCAATTATTGCTGCAGCGGCGTTGGTGCTGGCTTCGTCCAATGGCGCTTACGCACAGGATGCCGCCAACAGCGGCAGCGACTGGTATTTCGGCGTAGGCGGCGGCTACCGCCTCACCCACATGGGCTTCTCAGACATCAACGAAGACTTGTTCCCCGAGAACGAGTGGGGTGGCAGCGGAGTTTATTCATTCTTCGTGCAGGGCGAGTTCGGTCGCGAGCGCAACTTCGCCGTGCGTCCGCAACTGTCATTCCTCGACCGCGGCGGCAAGCTGACCGGGATAGGCCGCGACCTGTGGACCGACGACATGAACGACGTGTGGTATAAGCTCAACGCCCATTACATCGACATCCGCGTGCCGTTGATTTACAACTTCGGCAAGGCCGGAGCCGCCGTCCGCCCATACGTTTACGTGGCTCCGGTGCTCGGCTTCGTCACCGGCGGCGAAATAGAGATGCTGTCGGAGTATGAAGACTGCAGCGTGGAAGGCTACCGCATGGACCTGTCAGATGCCAACATGTCGTCTACATATTTCGCGGCTCAGCTGGGTGTCGGCGTGAAGTTCCGCATACCTGTGGCCTCAGACTACTGCTACCTCGGCGTTGAGGCGGCATACGAATACGGCTTTACCGACACTTACGGCGGCAAGGAGAAGGACGGCGACGCCAACGACGTGGCCCAGCTGTTCAACGCCAACTATGCCATATCCGGCTCGCGCAAGTTCCAAGGCATAGAGTTCCAGGCCACGCTGTCGGTGCCCTTCAGCATATTCAAGCAGAAGGCCGCCCCCGCCCCGCAACCCGAACCCGTGGTGGAGGAGAAACCGTGCTACACGCTCGACGAGATAATAGAGCTTATGGCCAAGAACGAGAGCATAGAGGGCAAGACAATATGCGCCGTTGATGCCATCAACTTCGACTTCTCAAAGAGTACGATAAAGTCCGAGTCGTACGAGTATCTCGACAAGCTCGCCGCCACGCTTATCCGCTCCAACCGCCGCATCGAAGTGAAGGGGCATACCGACAACGTAGGCTCTGAGGAGTTTAACATGAACCTTTCGCGCGAACGCGCCGAGGCCGTGGTAGACTATCTGGTAAGCAAGGGCGTTGACCGCAACAAGTTGACTTACAGCTATTACGGCATGTCGCGTCCGCTGTCGGACAACGACACTGAGGAAGGTCGCGCCATGAACCGCCGTGTAGAGTTCACCATATTAAATAACTTTTAACCAAGAGAAAGGAACAACATTATGAAACGTTTATTTTCAAAGGCAACGCTCCTTGCGTTTGCGGCCGCGTTCTCACTCGCCTCGTGTCTCAGCGATGGTGACGACACGATAGTGCTGGAAGACGGTAACGCCACGGGCATACCGAGTGATGACAAGGCAGACCCCAACCCACAGGTAGGCAGTTCGACAACCACCATTCCCAACGTGTCGTACACCGTTGAGCCGAGCGGTAACGACGCAATCGTGCGTCTTGACATGACCGGCATACAAGACGCTTCGAAGCTCGACTGGCTCCGCCTTATCGGTACGGCGCAGGATGGGCAGAACATCTGGGTTGAAGTTGACGGTAAGCCTAAGGGCATCTCTGTTTACAATAACGCCGACGATGCCGATGACAGTAATATTAAGGTTGACCTTGTGTTTACGGTTGACAATTCGGGAAGTATGTCGGAAGAAGCCGATGCCATAGCACGTGACATAAAGTCGTGGACGGAGAAACTTGAAGCATCTAACCTTGATATTCGTTTTGCTTGCGTGGGATATTCCGAATATGGAAAAATAAATGGTGCTATAAATTTGACTGATGCTGATGAACTTAAAGAATATCTTGACAGGAATACCGGTACATACAGGACAGTTGGTTTCTATGGATCTGACGCTGTAAAATTGCAAAATGCAGCATCAAGCTATTCTGTAAGTGATGAGTGTGGTGGTATGGCTTTGCGTTATGCAGACAGGAACATTGATTTCCGTACAGGAGCGAACCGAATTTATGTAAACTTTACGGATGAGCCTAACCAGCCCGGTGGAAACAGCAATTATTCTACGGAGTTCTTTAAGAGCCAGTCAAACTGGAGTACAGTCCAAGGTACTGTTCACACTGTTTTCAGTGGCAGCAAGAGCTTCTCAGGCGAACAACCATGGAAAATATCCGAGTATACCGGCGGCACGGTGCTTTACGCCTCGTCCAACTTCTCGGGCGTAACCCTTGAAAGCCTGCCTGTCACGGGTGCAATGCAGAATTCTTACGTGATACGTTTCACCAACGTGCGTGAGTTCATGGACGGCCAACCACACGAGGTTAAGATAACCATACTCTCAGCCGACGGCAAGACACGCGCCGAGAGGACGTTCTACATAGTTTTCGGCAATTTGACAGCTTGATGGTGCAAGCATGGATAATAAAAGAACGGCGGGTGAA